>CAMDQC010000142.1 GCA_945905735.1 Prosthecobacter debontii
TGGTGCTGGATGGCCTGAATGAGGGCGAGCGTCTGTGCGCCGCCGACGATTTCTAGGTCCACGAGGGCGTGCTCGATGCCGCCTTTGAGCTTGAGCGCCAGCGTGTGTGCGTCGAGTTGAAGTGTCTGTGGGGCGAAGTGCCGCCCGTAGATGACTGCGGGGACTTTCCCTGCTTTACGGAGTGCTTTCGAACCTGTCGTGCCAGGATTGGCGCGTGGTTCTGCTTGGAGTGAGATATGTTTGGCCATTGCGTTTGTAGCTACTGCTTAGTTGTTTGTTATTTGTTTAGTGTGAGTTCTAGGGAAATTGTTTTCAGAGTCTCGGTATCTGGAAAAGCGATGAGACGGACTCTTCGTCCGAGACGCGCCGGATGGCTTCGGCGAGGAGCGGGGCGACGCAGAGCGTCGTGATTTTGAAATCAGCGCAGTGATTCTCGGGCACGGAGTTCGTGCAGACGAGCTCGGTAATCTCGGAGTTTTTCAACCGCTGAATCCCAATCTCGCCGAGCACCGCGTGCGACACGCAGGCCATGATTTCGCGGGCCCCGTTCGCTTTCAATATCTTGGCTGCCGCTGTCAGAGTTCCGGCTGTCTCCGTGAGGTCGTCCACCAGAATCACGGGTCGGCCCGCCACATCGCCGATGACGCTCGTGGCCTCGACATCCGTGGGGCTCGTGCGGCGTTTCGCCACGATTGCTAGCCCGGCATCGAGTGCCTGCGAGTAGGCGCTTGCCATCTTCAATCCGCCCACATCCGGCGAGACGACGACCGGGTTCTCCAGCCCCTTATTACGGAGATACTGGATGATGACTGGGGCCGCAAAAAGGTGGTCCACCGGGATGTCGAAAAAGCCTGCTACTTGCTGCGCATGAAGGTCCATCGTGAGCACACGATTCACACCTGCCGCAGTGAGGAGATTCGCCACCAGCTTCGCGGTGATTGGCACGCGCGGCTGGTCTTTACGGTCCTGCCGGGCGTAGCCGAAAAATGGGATGACTGCCGTTATCCGCGCCGCGCTGGCCCGGCGCGCCGCATCCACCATGATGAGGAGCTCCATCAGGTTTTGGTTCGTCGGAGGGCAAGTCGGTTGAATAAAGAACACATCGCGTCCCCGGATGTTCTCGTTGATTTTCACCATCGTTTCCCCGTCGGGAAACGTATCCACTGTGGCATCGCCGAGCGGCATCCCTAGATGCTCGGCGATACGGTGCGCGAGCACCTTGTGGGCGGTTCCCGAAAAGATTTTGAGCTCAGATTGTGCGCGCAGCATTATGGTAAAAAAAGGGGTGCGACGTTACCCGCCGCCTGCTCCTTGGCAAGCGGGAAGGCAGGGAAAATTCGCCGCACCATTTTCTTCGCTCCGGCGTTGCAAAAAAAGCGCGAGCGACTACACCGCCACGCCATGCTTCGCAAAACCACACGACTTTTCGCTCTCGCCGCCGCGCTCTGGCTGGCTGCGTGTGACAATAATCCACACCCTGCGCCCCTGCACAAGACGCGCCCGGATGGAACTCCGTGGGTCGTGCGATATCAGGCGATTCGCGAGGACCCGCGTAGCTTCGACCCGCAGTACACTTACGACCAAATCAGCCGCAAAGTCGTCGAGGGTGTCTATGATACGCTGCTGGAGTATCACCCGATGAAGACGGACCCGTATGAGCTGCAACCTTGTATGCTGGCCGAGATGCCGGTGAAGGCGGCGGATGGGCTGAGCTATGATTTTCGGCTGAAAGAAGGCGTGCGCTTTCACGACGATCCGTGTTTTCCCGGCGGGAAAGGGCGCGAGGTGGTGGCGGAGGATATTCAATATGTCTTCCAGCGCATCGCGGACCCGGCGGTGGAAAGTCCTTTCGAGAGCACGTTCGAGGAATGTCTCGTGGGCATGGCGGAGACGCACAAAGCGGCGGGCAAAAAGCTCGACTACGCCACGCAGCGCGTCGCGGGCGTGGAGGTGCTGGACCGGTATCGGTTTCGGCTGCGGCTCACGAAAAAGTATCCGCAGATTCTTTACTGGCTGGCGTATCAATGCACCGCGCCGGTCGCTCGCGAGGCGGTGGCTTATTACGATGGGGAAAACGGGCGCGAAGACTTCCGCAAGTTCGCCAGCGTGGGCACCGGGCCGTATCGCATCGTGAATTACGAGCCGCGTTCGCGGGTGACGCTGGAGCGCGTGCCGAACTACACGACGACGGTTTTTCCGAGCGACGGCTTCCCCGCCGCGAAGGCTGAATGGCTCAAGACTCTGGCGGGCAAGGCGTTGCCGTTTATCGACGAGATACAGCTCCCGATTCATCACGAAAACATCCCGCGTTTCTTGCACTTCCGGCAGGGCTACCTCGACATCATGGCGGTGGATAAAGACTCGTTCAACGCGATGGTGTCGCCGATGCGAACGCTCTCGCCGGAGTTCCAAAAGCGCGGGACAATTTTAGAGCCCGCGTTCGAGATTTCGACGTTCTGGATTTCCTTCAATATGGACGACCCGGTGATTGGGGAAAACCTCAAGCTCCGCCAAGCCCTCGCCCACGCCACGGACAGCAAACGCTACGCGGAAATCTTTTACGCGGGCGTCGCGCCGGTCGCCACGCAACTGCTGCCGTCGGGCATTTTCGGCCACGACCGCGAGCGCCAGAAGCGGTATCCGTTCGATTTAGAAAAGGGGAAGCAACTGCTCGCGGAAGCAGGCTATCCCGGCGGGCGCGACAAGGACGGCAAGCAACTGGAACTCACGCTCACCGGCCAGGGCGCGGGCAGTGAGGATCGGCAGCGGGTGGAGTTTGACCAGCGGTGTTTCGAGCAGCTCGGCATCGCGGTGAAAGTGAACTCCGTAACGTTTGCCCGACTGCAAGACATCGAAGATCGCGGCGATTTCCAAATGTGCACGACGACGGGTTGGGGCGCGGATTACCCGGACCCGGAGAACTACTTCATGCTTTTTTACTCGAAGAACGTATCGCCCGTCGGGAAGAATTACTTCCGCTTCCGCCACGCGGAATACGACCGCATCTTCGAGCAAATGGTGGTGATGGAAAATAGCCCGGAGCGGCTGGAACTGACGCGCAAGCTCCAGCGCATCCTCGATGACGAATGCCCGATGGTCCCGACCTTTCACAAAGCCGCCTACCTCACATTGCAGCCGTGGGCCCCGCGCACGCACAACAATCTCATGTATGAAGTGGACGGCGGGCACAAATACCTCGTCACCGATACCGTCATGCGCGAGCGGCTCCAGCGGGAGCTGAACAAGCCTGCGCTCTGGCCTGCATTCGTGCTCGGCGGGCTCGTGCTCGCGGGCGTCGTGGCATTCATCGGAGCGGTGCGCCGCAGTAAAAACCAAACCGCGTAACATGCTGAACTACCTCATCCGCCGCCTACTTTACGCCGTCCCGATTTTGCTCGGCGTCATCTTTCTCACGTTCGTTCTTTTCCGTGTGGTGAATACGCCGGAGCATGCCGCCATCAACGCGCTCGGCCCGAAATCCTCCGTTGACGCACGCAACGCGTGGATCGTGAATAACGGACGCGATCTCCCGCTTTACAAGCAGTTCGCCACGCACACGATTCAGCTCGCGACGTTCGACTTCCAGCCCTCCATCACGACGAAGCGACCGATGGGCGAAACCTTCCGCGAAGGCGTCGGCCCGTCGCTCTGCGTCACGCTGCCCGGCTTCATCCTTGGGCTCTGCTTGGCGCTCGTGCTTTCGCTTTACCAAGTCTTCGTCCGGAACTCCGCCGCCGACCGCACCATCACGCTGATCTGCGTGGTGATGATGAGTTTGCCGACGATGGTTTACATCATCTTCGGCCAAGCCGTCGTCGCCCTCGGGCTAGGCTGGTTCCCCGTCTCCGGCTTCACCAAGGGTCTCGACGCCGTGCGCTTTCTCCTCCTGCCCGTGGCAATCATGGCCATCATCAGTCTCGGCTATGACGCCCGGATGTTTCGCGCCGTCTTTCTCGAAGAAATCGCGCAAGACTACGTCCGCACCGCCCACGCCAAAGGGCTCTCCGCCACGCGCGTCCTCTCGCGGCATGTGTTAAAAAACGGGCTCATCGCACTCATCACCCTCACCGTCGGCCAACTGCCGAAACTCATCATGGGCACCTTGCTCATCGAGAGTTTCTTCGGCATCCCCGGCATTGGAAACGTCATGGTCCAAGGCATCCAAACGTCCGACGAGCCCGTCGTGCTCGCCTGCGCTTACCTCGGCGCGCTCTTGTATCTCGCCGCCCTCATCCTGACCGACATCCTCTACGCCGCCGCCGACCCGCGCATCCGGCTCAGCTAAAATGGACTTTTTCACCCACTGGCTCACGCAAGACCTCCTGCTCATCCTCGGCCTTGGCGGCATCGCATTTCTACTCGCCCGCGCCGCCCGCAGCGACCGCTGGAGCCGCGCTGCCACACGCTTCCGTGCCGACCGCACCGGCGTCATCGCGCTCTGCGTCGTCTGCCTTTACCTCTTCATCGGCGCACTTGAAACTTGCCGCGTTCCCGTCGGCGGTGGCGCGACGAAAAGCATGCTCGATTTCGTCATCGGCGGCATCCCCGACGAACGCAGCTACAGCGCTCCGTTTTCCAACCAGATCCTCACCGACACAAAGCCGCAGCCCGACCCGCTCAAGAGCCAAAGCCACATTCTCGGCACCAACCAACTCGGCCAGGACGTGCTCGTGCAAACGCTCAAAGCCTGCCGCACCGCGCTCATCATCGGCGGGCTCACCAGCGCGATCTACATCCCGCTCGGCGCGCTCTTCGGCATCTTCGCAGGATACTTCCGCCGCTGGGTGGACGACCTCATTCAATACATCTACAGCACCCTCGCGAGTATTCCGCCCATCCTCCTGCTCGTCTCCATCCTCTTTGTCCTCGGCCCCGGCCTTGGCAGCATCAGCATCGCCCTCGGCGTCACCGGCTGGGTCGGCCTCTGCCGCCTCATTCGCGGCGAGACGATGCGGCAAAGCGAGCGCAGCTACATCACCGCCGCCCGCGCTCTCGGGCAGAGCCACTGGAACATCATTTCGCGCCATCTTTTACCAAACGTGATGCACCTCGTGCTCATCAATTTCGTGCTCGGCTTCAGCGGCATCGTGCTCAGCGAGGCCATCCTGAGCTACCTCGGCGTCGGCTGTCCCGTCGGCACCGCGAGTTGGGGCGTGATGATTGATAGCGGACGCAGCGAACTCAGCCGCGACCCCGTCGTTTGGTGGAATCTCACCGCCGCCACCACCGCCCTCTTCGGCCTCGTGCTCTCGCTCAACCTGCTCGGCGACTCGCTGAGAAAAGCGTTTGATCCGAAGCGCGGGTAGAACATGCGAATCTACCTCGATAGTTGCTGCTACAACCGTCCATTCGACGCCCAGATTCAAAAACGTGTGCGACTCGAAGCAGAAGCGGTGCTCGCGATTCTCGATAGCGAGCACGAGAAGGTCGCTTGCCAGCCGTTGTTTTCGGAAATCGCAGCCATCACAAATCGTGAAAAACGGACGCGCGTGAACTCCCTACTTGCCATCGCTACGCGCTTCGAAATTGACGCCCATTGCTTCGCGCATCGTGCCGCCGAAATTATCAGCCTCGGTTTCCGTCCAATGGATGCAACTCATCTTGCGTGTGCTGAGCTTGCCGCCGCAGATTGGTTTCTCAGCACCGATGATATTTTGATTCGACGTGCGACGAGACTTTCCGCGTCGCTGAAAGTGGCCGTTGCCAATCCCTCCCAATGGGTGCTATCTCACCCATTATGAGTGCGCAAACGATGACTACCGAAGAAATCCAAACCCGTGGCTGGCAAGCACTGGTCGCCGATCTTGGCCCGGTGAACGCCGCCCGATTCATCATGCAGAACAAGCTTGGCAAAGGCGACTATACCGCCGAGCGCGAATCAATTATCGGACACCTCACCTTGGAACAGATTTTTGCGGACATTGAGACTGGTCGTAAAAACTAAACCCGCTTCTCCATGCCACTCCTCGAAATCCGCAATCTCGCCATCCACTTTCACACCGAAGGAGGCGTCGTCGAAGCCGTCAAAGGCATCAATCTTACGCTCGAAAAAGGCGAGACGCTTGCCATCGTCGGCGAGAGCGGGAGCGGCAAAAGCGTCACCGGCCTCGCGCTCACTCGGCTCCTCCCTGAGCCGCCCACACGATACACCAGCGGCGAAATCATCTTTGATGGCAAGAGCGTGCTCACCATGAAGGCCGACGAACTGCGCAAGCTGCGTGGCGGGCGCATCGCCTACGTTTTCCAAGAGCCCAGCACTTCGCTCAATCCCGTCTTCACCATTCGCAACCAGATCGCCGAAGCCATCCAGCTCCACCGTCCCGAATTGCGCGATGTGGACGCGGAGATCATCAAGCACCTCGACCTCGTCGGCATCACCAATCCCGCCCAGCGTCTCCACGATTACCCGCATCAACTCAGCGGCGGGATGCAGCAGCGAGTGATGATCGCGATGGCGCTCTCCTGCCAGCCAGACCTTCTCGTCGCCGATGAGCCCACCACCGCGCTGGACGTGACCATTCAGGCGCAAATCATGGAGCAGTTCCGCGAGCTTCGCAGCAAGCTGGACATGGCCATCATCCTCATCACTCACAACTTCGGGATTATCGGCAACTTCGCCGACAAAGTGGCCGTCATGTTCCGCGGCAAGATCGTCGAGTACGGGGCGACGAAAGACATCCTCGGCAACCCGCAGCACGCCTACACGAAAGCGCTCATCCAGTGCATCCCGCGCCTCGGTGCGAAAAAGCGACGGCTCATTACCATCGACCACGCCGCGCTGGAAGCTGCGGGCGCATAGGGGTGTGATTAAAAGTGGAATAATGCCAGTGGCTTGGGCGTCTCGCCCATGAAGGAGCCACACTCATGGGCGAGACGCCCAAGCCACTTTCAACCACACCCGGCGTATAGCGGATTGGTTGCGCAGGCTTGCACGCGAGCCGTTCGTCGTATTCCGTGCAGCCATGCGATTTCGCCTGACAAAAGATTTTACCTTCGAGGCCGCCCAGACGCTTCCGCACGCGCCCGAGGGCCACAAGTGCCGACAGATGCACGGCCATAGCTTCAAAGTCGAAGTGACTGTGGAAGGCGAGCGCGACCCGAAGACGGGCTGGTTTTACGACCACGCCGACATCTCCCGCGCCATGCGCCCCCTGCTCGAAAAGCTCGACCACGCCTACCTCAACGAAATCCCCGGACTCGAAAACCCCACCATCGAAAACATGTGCGCTTGGTTCTGGGAGAAAATCTCCGCGCAATGCCCCGGCCTCGCCGAAATCGTCGTCCACGAGACGCCCACCGCCCGGTGCAGCCTGCGTGCGTAGAAAGAACACGGAACTTCTAAGCGCAACGCCTTTGCCCGCTCTTTAACACCACTATGATCACACGTCGCACCGCCATCCAAACACTCGCCACCGCGACCACCGCACTCGCCGCCGGCAATCTCCTCGCCCAAGCTCCCGCCGCTGTCGCCGCGCCGGAAGTCTTCAAGCTCCCGCCGCTCGGCTACGACTACGAAGCACTCGAGCCCGCGATAGACGCAGAGACGATGAAGATTCACCACGACAAGCACCACGCCGCCTACGTCGCCAAGCTGAACGCCGCCATCGCCAAAGCCCCCGACCTCGCCAGCAAGAGCATCGAAGACCTGCTCAAAAACCTCGACGCAGCCCCCGAAGCCGTGCGCACCGACATTCGCAACCACGGCGGCGGGTACTACAACCACGCGCTCTTTTGGCAGCTCCTCAAAAAGGGCACCGGCGGCCCGCAAGGCGACTTGCTGAAGGCCATCGAAGCCGCATTCGGCTCCGTCGCAAAATGGCAGGAAGCATTCAACGACGCCGCGCTGAAGCAGTTCGGCTCTGGCTGGTCGTGGCTCGTCCTGCGCGGCGGGAAACTGACCGTCGAAGCCACCGCGAACCAAGACAGCCCGCTGAGCAAAGGCGGCCTCCCGCTCCTCGGCGTAGATGTCTGGGAGCACGCCTACTACCTCCGCTACCAAAACCGCCGCGCCGACTACCTCAAAGCATTCCAAGACGTGATCAACTGGGAATTCGTAGGCCAGCGCTTCGCGAAAGGCGCGTAGCGAAAAGTGCATGGCAGACGTAGAAGCGGCTGGGGAGCCATCGTCAGCGGCCAGCCGTATGACGAAGCCAAAGCCTTCAACCTCAGCGCCGGCCGAAGGCTCGAAAACCTCCAAAACCAAGCCCAAGCCCTAAACATGAAGCTCATTCCCGCATAGCCGCTTACCCCGCGAAACGTGAATCCTGTTATTCAGGAGCCGCTTCGTTCCATTGCGAATTCAGTCGTGTCGGAATGGGAAAAAACATGATTGAGTCGTATCACGTATGAACTGGAAAAACATCGACCCTGACGGGCAAGCGGCTTACGAGCAGGTCTATCCGCCGTTCGAGCGTGGTTATGTGCTCGCGTATGAACTACTCGGATACCTCGCAGCCAAAGGCGAGAGTGTAGAGAAAGCGCATGAACTGGTTTATGCGTATTTCTCGGATTGCGTGCATGGAAAGTTGGAGAATGCCCAGATGCCCTTCGTGGAGTGGTATGCCGATGGAAGCAGTGATTGAGCTTCGGTCATTGGCCGGGAGACTTCGTGTAAACCTTCGAGCGGCCCGAGACGCCGGGGAAGCCGGTAAAAAGAGAATCAATCATTGCGGGCATGACGTAGCTGATGTCGGGGCTCTCGCCTGTGCTCTTGCAACGTGCCTCAAGGACACTCGCGCCCGATCTGTCGAATGCGTTGACGAGTAGAATGCGCTCGTAGAGCGTTGAGTTGATCGTGCGCGACCCGACGACCCCAAAAGTAGCCGGAGTGTAAGAGGTGCCAGAAACCGAGCCTGAATTGTTGCCGCTCGCACCATATGTGTTGAACGTGCCGGAATGGTAGGTGGTGCCTCCGCCAGTCTGACCGATAATCGGCACTGATCCTTGAACATCGCGGCCTCCAGAAATAGCGTAGTCGAAAGTAACCTTGTAGTCGGCTCCCGGTCCGCTTGCTCGTTGCCAGCCGTATCGCTCGAAGCCAGCCGCAATGCGGGCGGCGTAGCTGCTAGACTCGATGGCCTGTGATGACTTGGGCTGCTCGATGCTGAAGGTTTGGCCGCTGCCCTTGGGTGCCAAGCGATGGAACCTCGAAACGTGTGTCTCAACGGGCGCACAAGCGCAGATGCAGGTGGCAAGAATAGCCAGAAGAATGCGGTTCATGGAAGATGTGTAGAAGCGGCTAACTCCCTGCTATACGACTGGAGATTTTCCACAGTCGTATAGTGGGCGACTCGGAGAAAGGCGCGTTCTCTCTGTCGGGTTGGCTGTCTTGAGTGGATTTCGGGCGCATGGGTCTCGTGTAGCGAGTTCGCGTTTTCTGTCGAGGACTGTTTCTAGTTTTCCGAAGCCTGCCCCAGCCGATGAAGACGGCGTTGCCTTGGAGTTTTGGGCTTAGCTCGGGCCGGATGATGCTCATGTCGGGGGCTCCTTGTTCGGCTCCGATGAGGCCGAGGTCTATGCCGATGGGCTGGGTGTAGCCGGTGGAGGCTTTGATGTCGGCGACGAGGGCGAAGATGCGGTCGAGCGCGCCGGGTGCGACGGCGACGACTCCGGCGGGGAGGGCGGTGAAGGGGTTGATAGCGTCGCAGTAGAGTGGCTGCATGGTGTGAGGTGGGTAGTTTTCGGGGGAAAAAGGTCGCCGTCAGAGAAAAGTAGGTCGCCCCGTGCGGCTGGGGGCGAGTTTTCTGCGGCGCGGGGTGAACTTTCTCCGGCGCGGGGTGCGCCCCTGACGGCACGGGGCGAACTTTTTGCGGCAGGAGGTGCTCCCCCGGACGAGGCGGGGCGAACTTTTTGCGGCGCGGGGTGCGCCCCGGACGACGCGGGGCGATCTTTCTGCGGCGCGGGGTGCGCCCCGGACGACGCGGGGTGAACTTTCTGCGGCGCGGGGTGCGCCCCGGACGGAAAAAAGATCGCCCCCCGCCGTCCGGCAAACGCCCCGCGCGACGCGATAAGAAACTCCAGCGCCAGAAATCTCGCCCCGCGCCGCGGAAAACTCGCCCCGTGGCGCTCGCCGGTGCAGGTGGGGCGCTCGACGCTCCGATGCTGAGTGCGGACGGTCGCAGTTTGTGCCAAAAGTTCGTGGAGCGGTTTCATTGCGGAGGAATGCGGTAGCATTCGGGGAGGGGGAAAGTCCGTCAGGCGATGAAAACGAAAAAACCGAGGAGATTTCTCAAGGAAATGAAAGTGCTCGTGTAGGTCATTGATGGCTGTCTGGTGCTGGCGAGAAGTGTCCATGAGGACGCCACGACCCTGAGTTGCCAGCCAGTCGTCTTTGGTCGCTCCGATGTGCGCACCGCGATTTCACTCACACCCCGCACTTTTCCGTTTCCCTCGGCGCTCCGGTGCGCTTTGTTCTGCGCTCACTTTTCTATGGCTCAATCAATCACCAGTCCTGTCTTCGTCGTTCGCGATAATATCGACACCGACCAAATCATCCCTGCGCAATATCTCACGCTCGTGCCGACGAAGCTCGATGAGTACGAGAAGCTCGGCAGCTTTGCTCTCATCGGCCTTCCCGATGACCAGTATCCGGCGAAGTTCATCACCGAGGGGACGGCGAAGACGCCGTATAAGATCGTGATCGCTGGGCGCAACTTCGGCTGCGGCAGCTCGCGGGAACACGCGCCTATCGCGATGGGCGCGGCGGGCTGCGAGGCGGTGGTCGCGGAGTCTTACGCGCGCATTTTCTTTCGCAACTGCATCGCCACGGGCGAGCTGTATCCGTGCGAAGCGGGCGAGCGGCTGTGCGATGTGGTGAAGACGGGCGACATGGCCACGCTCGACCTCGAAGCGGCGACGCTCACGGTCGGCGAGCGCACTTGGTCGCTCAAGCCCCTCGGTGAAGTCATCCCCGTCGTGGATGCGGGCGGCGTGTTCAATTACGCCCGGCAGACCGGGATGCTCCCCGCTCAAACGTAGTTCTTTTTGCCCGTGACACCCAAAGCCCGGAATCTCGGACTGCTGTCCGCAGTAATCGCTATGGCTGGCGTCACGGTGTGGTTTTTCCTCGTCCGCATCCCGCCCGTCACTGCGGAGTTTTTGCAGGGCGAGTGGATACAAGACCCGGAGTTTCTCCAGCACGCAGGGCAGGATTTGGATGCGCAGAAGCGGGAGATCGACTTGTGGGAGAACTACGAGTTCCTGTTCAAAGGCCAGCATCTCTCGGGATGGCGGCTGACTTTTGACGACGGGGCGAAAAACATGAGCGGCTGGGCGGAGGGGCGCGGTATCGCATTCGAGTCTGAGTTCACGCTTGCCCCTGCGAAAAAGGCGACGCTCCTGCGCTTTACGGATCACACCAAAGCTCCCGCTGAAGCGCACCTTTCCCGCGAGGGGGAAAAGGTCGCGCTTGTGCTTGGCGACCGTCGTTTGCGGCTGATGAAGTCGCCGACTACGCGGGTGGGGAAATAGCGTCGGTCATCCGCTTCCGATAGAGCCCTGGCCCGCCGCTTACCCGCCACGCGATGCCGCAGGCGAGGGCGAGGAAGACCCCATATTGCACGCCGAACAGCTCGATGCCCATGACCGTGCAGGCCAGCGGAGTCTTCGTCGCCCCGGCGAAAATGGAGACGAACCCTAGCGCAGCGAAAAGGCTCAACGGAGCGCCGAGTGCCGCTGCGAGCGCGTGACCGAGCGCTGCTCCGATGAAGAAGAGAGGCGTCACTTCGCCTCCCTTGAATCCCGAACTGAGGGTGATCGCGGTAAAGACGAGCTTCCACAGCCAGATGAGCGGCAGCGGTTCCGGGGATGTGAAAAAGGACCGAATGGTGAGCGCATTCGGATCGCGAGCCCACACGCCGAGGCCCAAATAGTCGGGAGTTCCCGTGGTGAAAAACAGTGCGATGACCAGCACCCCGCCCAGCGCTGGACGCATCGGAGCAAAAGGGACAAGCCTTTTGAACCACTCGCCCAGCCAGCGCGAAAACTCGCAGTAAAACCGGCTCACCAGACCGAACACCACCGCCGCGAGCGCCACCTTCACGAACAGCATCGGCGGCCACCCGGCGAGCGGCGCGACGAGGTATTGCGTGTGGCCGATTCCCCAGGCTCGGCACGTCCAATCACCCACGAGCGCGGCGAGGATGCACCCGATTACCGCCCGATAGCGGAAGGTCCCCGCCGTCCGCGCCTCCATCGCGAACACCACGCCTGCGAGCGGCGTCCCGAACACCGCGCCGAAGCCCGCCGCCACTCCGCCCATCAGCATCGCGCGCACTTCCGCAGGGCCGAGTCGCAGCGCGCGACAGAACCCGCTCGCGAGGCTTCCGCCCATCTGCACCGCTGTACCTTCGCGGCCTGCCGACCCGCCGAAGAGATGCGTCACCAGCGTCCCAAAGAGAATCAGCGGAGCCATCCGCCGAGGCACGCCGGGGCCGCCCGGCGCGTGGATTTCATCGAGGATCGAAGTCGTCCCGCCCTCCGCCTTGCTCCCCACCCAGTGATACACGAAACCCACGACCACGCCGCCGATTGGTAGAAAGTAGATCATCCACGAATGTCGCAGCCGCACATCCGTCACCGCATCGAGGCTCCACAAAAAGAACGCGCACGCCGAGCCTACCACCGCAGCCATCGGCACGAGCGCCAGCATCACCCGCAGAGACACGAGCCACTCGGTAAGTAATTGCCGGAACTTGGACATTCCACTCCCTGCCACTAAAGCCCGCCGCCCGACGAATAGAATCTGCGCTAGTCATACCGCCCCCGACTTCGGTATGCGTATCCCATGTCCTTGCCGCTCGTCCTTGCTATCGATTTAGGCACATCGTCCACGCGTGCCGCGTTTTTCGACGCCGAAGGCCGCCGCCACATCCACACCACAGCGCAGCAAACTTACCCGCTCCTCACCTCCGCAGATGGAATGGCCGAGCTTGAACCCGGCGCACTCCTCGGCGCAGTTAAAATGTGCATCGCCGAAACCCTCTGCCACCGCCGCGCCGACGCTGCGCTCAAAGGGCTCACCATCGCAGGCATCGGCGTTTCCTGTTTCTGGCACAGCATGATCGGCTGCAACGCAAAAGGCGAAGCCATCACCCGCGTCATCACTTGGGCCGACTCCCGCTGCCGCGAAGACGCCGCCGCATTGCGCAAAAAGTTCGACGAAAAAGAAACCCACGCCCGCACCGGCTGTATGATGCGCGCCAGCTTCTGGCCCGCCAAACTGAAATGGCTTCACCGCGTCGAAGAGCGCACCTTCGCTCGCGTCGTCCAATGGATGTCCCCCGCCGAATGGCTCCAACTCCAACTCACCGGCGACACCCACTGCGCCATCGGGATGGCCACCGGCACAGGACTCTTCAACCCCACCACGCTCAAATGGGACGCCCCTCTACTAAAAGCCACCGGCATCACCGAAAAACACCTCCGCCCGCTCAGCGACGCGCCCACCTACATCAGCGGAGAATTCGCACAGGACCACCCCGAGCTCAAAGGCGTCCCGTGGTTCCCCGGCATCGGCGACGGAGCCGCGAGCAACCTCGGGAGCGGTGCGACCAAGCCCGGATTCGCCGCTATCAACGTCGGCACAAGCGCCGCCATCCGCCTCATGCGCGAAGGTGCCGAAGCGACCGCTCCGCTCGGCCTCTTCTGCTACCGCGTCGATGCAAAACGCACCCTCGTCGGCGGCGCAGTCAGCAACGCCGGAAACCTCCGCGCTTGGTGTCT
>CAMDQC010000143.1 GCA_945905735.1 Prosthecobacter debontii
GGAGGCGGTCACTTTCATCGGCTGTGGCGGGATGGTGACATCCACAAACTTCGCCTTCACCGGATCGAAATAGCTGAACGGAATCGCAGGAGTCGCACGCACGCCGACGCGCTTCGGAACGAGCGTGTAAGTGAACGTCTTCGTCGCGAGCAGCGGCGCGTCCTCATCGTTCGCGGCGGCGAGGTCGGTCGTCGGCTTGTACGTCTGCCAGTCAGCGTTGTCGGGCAGCCCCGGCGCAGAGACGCCCGCGAGATTTCCTTCCCCGGTGAGTGAGATCGCGAGCGTGATGGGCTCGCCCATTTCCACCTCGTTGCCCGAGACTCTCGGCGCGGAGAGCGCAAACTGCCCGATGGCTCCAGTAAAGCCCGGAAGCCGCCCCTCCGTCGGCAGTAGCAGGACATTGAAGCGCGTGGATGGCACATCAATCGTGCTCTGCACCTGCATATTGATCCCGCCGCGAAAGCCGCTCACGTCGCGCTTTTGCACATGGACGATAACTTGGCAGTTCACCTCGGTCGGGCCTTCTTTCATCGGGGTGATTTGCACGGGCTTCGCGATGGCGCGGCGCTTGGCACCCTCGACCTCAACCTCCACGGAGCGGTGCATATTCTCCACGCGGAAAACCACGGAGCCGCTCGTCTTCGCGACGTGCTGGACATAGGTCGGCGACTCATCCGGCGTCTCGATAAACAGGATGCGCGCAGGGATTGTCTCGCCCACGTAGAAGTCGCGCTTCGGCATGTCTATGGACGCCAAGAGCGGCTGGTAGCGGGCCTCGCCGGGCTGCGCCTCCGCCACTTCCACACGCGCTTGCGGGATGGTGATATTGCGCCCTCCCGCTGGAAACTCGAACGACGGCACGACGAACCGCCCCACGCGGCTGGGAATCGCGACGTAGTTAAAAACAATCGCGCCGTCACCCGTCATCGAGCGACCCGTCGTTTGGAAAGTAAGCCCTTCGACCTCGGGAATCTGCGGCGCATCGAGCAGCCGAGTCAGCCCCAACACGGTGATGCGAAACGGCACCGGGCGACCCACCCGCGCACCCGGATCGAACGTCGCAGCGGCCCCGCCATTCAAGGCCAGCGGCAACACCGGGTCTTGCTGCGGCAGGACGAAGCGCGGCGCTGGCACTGGGCGCGGCGGCGCAGGCACAGGATCGCTGGCGACGGGCGGCTGCTGCGCGAGGAGCGGCGCGGCGAGGATGAGATTGAAAAGGATGCGTTTCACCAGTCTTTGCCTTTCTTGCCTTTCGGCGGTTGTTGCTGCCCGCCGGGGAATCGCCCATCGCGGCGCGGCTGCCCGAGCGGGTCGGGCTCATTGCTATCGCTGCCGCCAATCGGCTGACCGTCCGGACCGACGTTCATGGTCCGTTGCTTCATGGTCTCTTTCAGCCATTCCCCCATCTCCGGCGAAATCTCGCGCTCACCGCCGATGCGCTGCTCCTGCTTCTGGCCAGGTTTGTCTTTCGGCTTTTTGCCCTTCTCTTCTTCGGAGTCTTCATCCTCCTCTTCGCCGTCGCCTTCTTGCATCATCTCGTCGGGGATTTTGCCGCGCAGCTTGCCCATCATTTTCTTCAGCTCCGCGCGCTTTTGCTCCACCTCGGCGGCTTGCTGTTCGAGTTCCTCTTTGAACTTGAGCAGCTCTTTAATATGCCGCTCGACTACATCGGCGTTGAAGGCTGCATCCGCATCTGACGGCTCCAGCTCGCACGCGCTGCGGAAGTCGCCGACGGAGCGCCGCCACTTTGCCAGTGCCGTGCCGAGGAGATCAAAAGTGCGCGTGTTTGCTTCGTGGGAAGCCCGCAGTTGCTTCCGCGCAGCGCGGCCTTCCATGTAAGCCTCGATCAGCTCTTGGACGTTCGTGCTCAACTCCGCGATGGGCTTTTTCGACCGCAAGACTTCCTCCGCCACGGCTACTGCGGCTGCCGCGCTGTCGAGCATCTGCTGGCGATTCCCCTCCCCTTTCAGCGTCTCTTTTCCCTGCGAAAAGCGGACGTGCCCGAGGTTGTAGAGCGCGGGAGTGATGATGCGGTCCTGCCCCGAATTCGCAGCATCGCGCAGCATCGTCTCGGCTTCCTTGAGGTTCCCCTCTCGGAGCTTATTCAGCCCGTTGTTGTATAGCTCACGCGGCGTCTGTGGGGCCGCGATGAGAGCGGGGGCGAGCAATGCTGAGATGGCGAAAAGACGGATCATTTAGCTGGCTGGTTGTGGTTCACGGATACGGCGGCGGGTGGCGAGCAGAGACTCCACCACTAACAGCAAAATGGCAACACCGAGCGGCCATTGATAGCGGTCGATGCCGAGCTTACGGACTTGCGTGAGCCCTTTGCCCTCACTCGTCCGAAGCGCCTTGCCGACATCGGCCATCCCTCCCGCGACGGTGGTGAGGAGGCGGTAATTGCCGCCGGTTGCCTTGGCAATTTCGGTGAGCGTCTGCTCGTCGAGCGCGCTGTTCACGGGCTGATTGCGGTCGTCGAGAAGTGGCACCGGCACACCGCCTGGACCGGGCACCATGATCTGCGCGCCGTTCGCGCTGCCTACGCCGACGCTGTAAATAATGACACCTTCCTCGGCGAGTTTTCCGGCTGCTTTGATGCCGAGTTTTTCCAAGTCCTCGCCGTCGCTGAGGATGATGAGAACCTTGCGCTTGTCCGTCTTTTCAAACGCACTCTTCGCCGCGAAAAGCGCGCTGGCGATGTCGGAGCCGGGGACGTTCAGGCTCTCGGGCGTGAGGTCGCCCAGCGTCTCCTCGAACGCATCGTAGTCCAGCGTGAGCGGGCACCACAGGAACGCATCCCCCGCAAATGCCACGAGCCCCACGCGCCCGCCCGCGTGCCGGTGGAGGAAGTCGCGGATGGCGAGCTTCGCGCGCTCAAGACGGTTTGGCTGAACATCGCGAGCGAGCATGGATTTCGACACATCGAGCAAGAAGACAACGTCCTCGCCTTTGCGTTTCACCTCTTCTTCCACGATGCCCCACTGCGGCCTCGCCATCGCCACGCCGAGGAAAAATAGCGCCAACAAAAGAAGCCCGTTTTTCACGATGCGTTTCGTCGGGCTATGATTCGCGAGCAGCGCCGGGAGCTGGTCTGCATTGGCAAAAGAAGCGAGCTGCGCGCGGCGGCGGTTTGCAGAGTATGCGATGAGGCCCGCGAGGAGGAGGACGCTCAAGGCTGCCAGCCAGAGCCAGCCGGGCTCGGCGAAGAGAAGCCGGTTTTTCATGGCACCCTCCTGAAGCGCGTATTCGCGAGCAGCACTTCCAGCAGCATCAGTGCGATGCCGGCGAGGAGCGGGATTTGGTAGAGCGGAGTGTAAGTGCGGCGGCTCTTGAGTTTCTTCTCCGTCTTTTCCAGTCGATCAATGTCGGCATAGACGGTGTCGAGTTCCTGCTTGTTCGTCGCGGTGTAGCTTTTGCCACCGGTGAGCTTCGACATTTTCTCCAGCACGACGTAGTTCGCGGCGGAGAGTTGGGTGATGTAGCCGATGGGGCGTCCGTCGGGGCCGAGGTTAAACTTGCCCGTCGAGCGGTCGAAATTGTGCAACATGCACGGCTCATTTTTGCCGATGCCGATGGAGTAAATGCGGACCTTTTCGCCCCGCGCAAACTCGGCGGAGGGCAGCGGCTCTAGCGTCTCCCACTTGTTGTTGTCGCCGTCGGTGAGGAGCATGATGACTTTGCTCTTGCTGTCCTTTTGCGCCGCGAGCCGCCGCACGGCGAGGCCCGTGGCGTCGCCGATGGCGGTGCCGACTTGGTTGATGAGGCCGATGTGCAACCGCTCGAATTGCTGGAGCAGCCAGTCGTGGTTCAGCGTCGGCGGGCTGAGAAGAAATGGGACGCCGCTGAAGACGACGAGGCCGATGCGGTCGCTCGGGCGCTTGGCGACGAACGCCTTCATCTGCTCCTGCGCGATGTCGAAGCGCGTCGTGAGCGTGCCCGGCGGAGCCATGTCCAGCGCCATCATGCTCCACGAAAGGTCATAGACGATCATTATGTCCACGCCGCTCGACTGCACCTCAGTTTCCTCATTCACAAATCGCGGGCCCGCCAGCGCCACGATGGCCAGCACCACGATGATCGTGCGGAGGAAAAGGAACAGCCGTCCTGCGCCTGAGCGGACGCGCCCACCGATGGCGCGAATGAGTTCTGCGCTGGAGAAAAGCAGCGAGCCTTCCTTGCCCGCCCGCCCACGGAGGAAGGCGTAAATCGGCAGCAGCGCGAGAAGTGCCAACGCCCACGGATGCTGAAATTCAAAGGCGCTCGTCATGATGCAGGGGTGAGGCGACGCCTCTCGATACGGGCGATGAGTGCCAGCGCGCGTTCAATCCACTCGGGATGCTGCTCCGGCTGAGTCGGCGAGAATTTTGCCTCGTCGCACTCGCTGAAGAAAGCGGCTGTCTCGCCGCTAAGTTGCGTATCCCATTGCGGATGCGCTGCGAGCCAGTGGAGGAGTTCCTCGCTCGTCGCACCGCGCGCCGGGATGTGAAAGGCGTCAAGCAAGTAGCCCCGCACCACCGTGGAAAGCACGAGCGGTGTGACGACAGTCCCGTTAAGCCCTTCGAGTTCCTTGCGCGCAAAAGCATACGGAGCCAGCGGTTGCGGCGGCTGTTTCTTCGGCCAAACCGCCGCGACCCCTACGACTACCGCGATGATCGCCGTGCCCACAAACCAAGGCAGCAAATCGCGTCGCTTCTCCACGGAAGCCGATAACTCCTCGCGCAGCGGGCGCAACTCGGGGATCGGGCCGGGGTCACGAGTGATGGCGCACATCGCGGGAAGGGCGGCGAAAGCAAACAAAACAAACAGCCTCATCGCCGCCTCCTCATCTCGAAAAACCGCTGCAACACTGACGCGAAATCCGCGCTCGGCGCGAGGCGCACGACATCGACGGCGCTCTGCGTGAGCGAGCGGTCGAGGTGCTCCACGCGCAGCGCCGCCGCCTCTGCGAACGAGGTGCGGATGGAGGCTCGCGTGGTGTCGAGCTCCAGCAGTTCACCCGTCTCGGCGTCTTCCAGCAAGAGCACACCGGTGGGCGGCATGGCGCGCTCGCGCTCGTCGTGGAGATGCACACACACGAGGTCGTGACGCGCGTTGGTCTGCCCGAGTTCTCGGAACAAATCGCGCTGTCCGGCGCTGTGCAGGAAGTCCGTGATCAAGAAAACCACGGCTCGTCGATGCAGGACGTGGTTCACGAAACTGAGGGCCGCGCCGATATTCGTCCCACGCTTTTTCGCGGGAAATGCCAGCGCCTCGCGGATGATGCGCAGGAGATGTTTGCGACCCTTTTTTGGCGGGACGAAAAGCTCCACCTCTTCGCTGAAAAGCAGCAGTCCGACCTTATCGCCATTGCGCAGGGCGGAAAACGCCACCGTCGCCGCGACCTCGGCGGCGAAGTCGCGCTTCGTCAGCGACGACGAGCCGAAGGAACCACTCGCCGAGATGTCCAGCACGAGCATCACCGCCAGCTCACGCTCCTCGCGATGGAGCTTCACAAAAGGCCGCCTCATGCGCGCCGTGACATTCCAATCAATCGTCCGCACATCATCGCCCGGCACGTATTCACGCAGCTCTTCGAAATCCAGTCCACGCCCTTTGAACTGACTGTGATAAGCGCCCGCCATCATGTCGTTTGCGAACTTGCGAGTTCGCAATTCAATCCGCCTCACTCTTTCCAAAATGTCGCTGGTAGTGACGGGCATGGGCTAGGCGCGCGGATTTTTGCGCAGCCGTGCCGCAGCCGACGCCGGTGTCCCATCCGTGATCCCGTTCTTTTGTGGCCGAGTCGCGCTAATCGCTTGGGTCGCCGCGACCAACTCCTCCAGCATCCGCAGCTTTTCACCCACGGGTAAGTCAGCGAGTTGCTTCCGGCGTTCCTGCTTTCGGGCGGCGAGTTGGCGCATCAGTTCGGTCATGGTTCGAGGTGGTCGTGTTGAAATTTGTGCCACTTCTTCATCAAGTCGTGACGCTGGAGGATAGTCTCGAAAGCCTCCACATCAAGCACGCTCGCCTCGATAAAGCGCATCACCCGATCGTGATCCTTGAGCCTCCCGACCTGGAGGCAGATCGCCGCGAGATGCTCGGCTGTGAACGCACGCGTAGCGACGCCGTTGACATCACGCTCGACCGCCTGCGCCAGCGCCTCCTCCACCAGCGGCGTGCCGGGCAGCACAAACTCCACTGCCCAGCCTTCGATGGTGATGAACTGCCCATCGGGAACGTAGCCCCGTGCCAGCAGATACTCGTAAATCGGCCCCAGCGTGAGCAGGGAGCCGCCCGCCGAAGAGGGCAGCATTACAAACACATCCACATCCTTCGTGGTGATCGGCTCCAGCCAGAAAATAGACCCGACTGCGCCGCCGATGGCATACCGCCCGATGACTCCATCGGCCTCCATCTGATTGATGACAGCAAATATCTTCTCCATATTACGAGCGCGGCTAAGGCACCGGCACGTTATCGAAAATGCGCTTCACCACGACATCGCTCGTGATGCCCTGCGCTTCCGCCTCGTAAGTGAGCAAGACCCGGTGGCGGAGCACGTCGGCGCCGATGGCTTTGATGTCGCCGGGCGTCACGTAGGCGCGGCCTTGGATTAAGGCCCACGCTTTCGCGGCGAGGGTCAGCGCGATGGTCGCGCGAGGACTGGCTCCAAATTGAATCAATGGAGCGAGATCGGCGACGCCATACTTCGCAGGCTCACGAGTCGCAAAGACAACATGCACGATGTAGTCGCGCACTTTCTCATCGACGTGCAGCGCATCCACTACCTCGCGGGCGGCGGCGATTTGCTCCTGCTCGATGACTTTGCCGACTTCGGTTTTCGGCTGGGTGAAAGCCATCGTGTCGAGAATTTTGCGCTCTTCCTCGAAGGTCGGGTAACCCACGACGACCTTGAGCATGAAGCGGTCAACCTGTGCCTCGGGCAGCGGGTAAGTGCCTTCCTGGTCGATCGGGTTTTCCGTGGCGAGGACGAGGAACGGTGAGGGCAGCTTGTGCGTCACGCCACCGAGGGTGACTTGCCGCTCTTGCATCGCCTCCAGCAAGGCGGACTGCACCTTTGCGGGCGCACGGTTGATTTCATCCGCCAGCACGATATTCGCGAAGACCGGGCCTTTGGTCGCGTGGTATTTGCCGTCGCCGGGATTGTAAATCAGCGTGCCGACGATGTCGGCGGGCAGCAGGTCGGGCGTGAACTGGATGCGGCTGAAGCTGGCGTGGATCGCGTTCGCGAGGGTGCGGACGGCGAGCGTCTTGGCGAGGCCGGGTACGCCTTCGAGGAGGACGTGGCCGTTTGCCAGCAGGCCGACGAGCAGACGGTCGAGCAGCCCTTGCTGCCCGACGACCACTTGGCCCACGGTTTCGCGGAGTTTCGGTATCCAGCCTGCGGCTTCGCGCACGCGGGCGTTTAATTCGTCTAGGGACGTTTGGCTCATGAGGGCGCGAGAGGATGCGAAAGCGGCTCGCGCGGCAAGCATCTGTTTTTAACAGCTAGGGCTCGAACACGTCGGGCGCGCTCCACTGCTCGACGCTGTAAGTTTCCATTTCCTCCAGTCGGCGGCGGTCCGCGAGCGGGATGTTCTCGAGGATGCGTTCGCGCTCCGTCTCCTGCCACTGAAGGACAAGGCGGAAGATGCTCTCTAGCGCATCATCGGGCAACTGGTCCCATTTCTCCTGCGGGGCATTTTCCCAGAATATCGCGAGCGCAGCAGTGCGAAAAAGCAACCGGCGTTTCACCTCCGCATTCTGCGCGATGACGGTAAGGAGAAAGTCTTGGAACTCATCCGTCGGCATCTCGCCGCGCCGGATGCAAGCGTGGATACGAGTTAGCGTCTGCTGAAGCTCATCGGCTGCGCGTAGCTCCGAGCTGCCACCCATCTTGCGGAAAATGGCCACGGTATCATCGAGCGTGAGCAACATCCCCGAGAGGTTCTCTGCTGCGGCTCGCTCCGGATTGGTCGGTGGCCAATCGGGAAGCGCAGCGAGTTTCTCCCCAAACGCCGAGAATTCCTTCAAGAGACTCGGCACATCGCCCGCCGGGTTCTTGCCACTCAGTGCGGCATCCAGCGCGTCGCAGGTGGAAATAAACGCCCCCGTCTCCAGCCCGCGAGCGCGTAGCAAAAAGGTATGGCGCTCCACACAGGCTCGAAGTTCTTTGAGCCTGGTCAGCAGCGATTCAGGGCTCAGTTCGTTGGACATGACATATTTTGGTTGGGCGTGATTCGATGCTTAAAAGCAAAATCCGGCCCAGCGCCGTCGAAATCTCCCGACCGCACCGTCTTCACGCTGGCGCGGCTGCTGTATTGGCGTCACAAAGCCGCGACATGCAAAAACCAAACCCTGATTCCCGTGCGCGCTTCCTTGAGAAATTGCGCGCCAGTCTCACCGATAACACCTTCATCAAGCTCACACTCAGCCGCCGCCGAAATGAGGGCATCCTCCGCAATGTCTATGGCCGCATGGTCGAGCTAAAGGGCGGGCGCGTCGTCTCATTCACCCTGCGCGAAGCCACCCGCGACATCACCCGCAACGAGCCCTTCGACTCCGCCGCTTACAAAGTCGAAGGCTGGCTCACCACCGACTTCCAAGAAGCCCACCTCTTCACAACCTCCGGCGACTGGCGATGGAAACAAGGCAGCACACTCAAAGCCACCCAGCCCACCTTCATCGACGCACAGCCCACTTCGCACGACCGGCCCAAAGTCCGGGCCACCACGGGCGCGCAGTTTTTGACGAAGCTCGGCGTCACCGCAGCCGATGGCACCGCCCGCGCTGGCATGACGGATAAGCTCCGCCAAGTAGAACGCTTCGTGGAACTTCTCGGCCACCTCGTCGCCGACTCCCCGCTCGCCGCCAGCCCCACCATCACCGCCTGCGATATGGGCGCGGGAAAAGGCTACCTCACTTTTGCAGCGCACGATTTCTTCCGGCGGCGCGATGTGAAGATCGCCATGACCGGCGTCGAACTCCGCGCCGACCTCGTCGCCCAGACCAACGCCATCGCCACGGAACTCGGCTGCGACGGCCTGCGCTTTGTCGAAGGTGAAATCGGCGCATTTGCACTCCCCGCCAAGCTCGACCTCCTCCTCGCCCTCCACGCCTGCGACACCGCCACCGACGACGCCATCGCCGCTGGTGTGCAGGCTGGCGCGGCGCTCATCGTCGTCGCCCCGTGCTGCCACAAGGAGGTCCGTCGCACCTTCACCCCGCCGCCCGTCCTCGCCGAAGTCCTCCGCCACGGCATCCTCGCCGAGCGCCAAGCCGAGATCCTCACCGACGGACTCCGCGCCCTCATCCTCGAGATTCACGGCTACGAAGCCAAAGTGTTTGAATTCATCTCCAGCGAACACACCGCCAAGAACCTCATGCTCACCGCTACGAAGCGCGCCATCCCCGCCAACGCCGACGCACTCAAAGCGCGACTCGCCGAAACCATGGCCTTCTTCGGCCTCGCCGAGCAGCGCCTCGCCAAGCTCCTCGGCGTATGAGCACCGGCTTCTCCCGCAACGAAATCACCGTCCTCAACCGCGTCCGCACGCGCTTTCTCGATGGCACCAATGCGGGCGGCGGATACTGGAAGGACGACGAAGAACTCGCCCTCTACGACGACACGTTCGCCCAGCGCATCGGCTGGAAATGGGAGGCCGTCCTCCGCGAACTCGCCGCCCGCGCATGGCAGCCCCGCAGCACCCGCGTCCTCGACTTCGGCTGCGGCACAGGCGTCGCCTCCCGCCGCGTCCTCGGCGCATTCCGCAGCATCCGCGAAGTCGCATTTACCGATGTCTCCGCCGCCGCCATCCACTTCGCCACCCGCCGGATGCGCGAAGAATTCCCCTCCATCCCTGCCGTCCCCTTCGATAAAACAGCGCCCCTCCCGCCCGGCACCATGCTCGTCGTCAGCCATGTCCTCAACGAGCTGCCCGCCAAAGCCAACGCCCAACTCCTCGCCCTCGCCGAGCAAGCCGAAGAAATCCTCTGGGTCGAAGCCGGCACCCACACCGACAGCCGCAGCCTCATCGCCGTCCGCGAAGCCCTCCGCAGCAAATTCACCGTCATCGCCCCCTGCCCCCACGCCCAAGCCTGCGGAATCCTCGCTCCCGAGAACGCCGCCCACTGGTGCCACTTCTTCACCCCATTCCCCTCTCACGCCGCCCAAGACGCCCGCTGGTCGCAGCTCGGGCGCGAACTCGGCATCGACCTCCGCGCCCTCCCCTACAGCTTCCTCGTCCTCCAGAAAAACGCCGCCCTTTTCCCCGAAGCCTCCCGCATCCTCGGCACGCCCATAGAAAAAAAAGGCCACTTCGAGCTCCTCACCTGCGCCGCCGAAGGAGTCCGCGAAGTCATCGCCCAAAAGCGCGACGTGCCCGACCTATTTAGAGCCCTCCGAAAACGCGAACTCGCCCCCTCCTACCACCTCCGCGTGGAAGCGGGGAAAGTCACCGCTGCCGAGCCCCAGCAGCCCCCGCTACTTCCCACCTAAATTGAAGAAATCCACCGGCGGTCGAGTGACGACCGGCTCGGGAGGGGCTGGCTGCTTCGGCGTAGCGGCAGCATTGCCAGGCATCGCGGGAGCCCCTGGAACCACCGGCACCGGCACGGCTGGGACGGCGGGCTTTGCATCCGCAACTTTCGCGACGCCCTCCTTCTTCTCCAGAGGCGTCGCCGCTTTTGCCAACGTCGCAAAATCAGCCACCGTCGAAAATCGATACGTCTCCTTTCCATCGTGAACGACGACGATCCGATACTCGATGTCGCCCTTCGAAACGTCATATTCAGTTTTGTAAGACGCGACTGTAAACTCCCCCACCTGCGCCGCAATCGCCTCGACCGAGCGGAGCGCCTTTATCGGCTCCACGCCTTCATATTTCGTCATCAGCGATCCGCGTCCCTTCACCAGCACAGTCCAGCGGATCTCACCCGGTGGCAGCGGTTTGATTCCGACATTCTTGAGGTCCAGTTTAAAGGTCTGCTTTTTACGAGTGACCGTGCCGCCATAGCTCGTGTCGGGTTCCGGCCCCCGTGTATCCAACGTCTTCCGCGAGACATTCACAGACAACCGTCCGGGGTCAGCCTCTAGCTTCGGTTCGATGGCCGGCTTCGCCGCCTCTGCCGCCGCCAGTCGTGCCGTCTCGATCTCCTCCGGGGTCTTCCGCTCCACAAGCGTCGCCTCTTTGGCGAGCGCAGCGAAATCCGACGCGGTCGAAAACCGATACGTCTCTTTGCCTTCATGACGGATCACGATTTCATACTCGATTTTGTCCTTCGCGACCGCCTCATACTCACGGACGGTCGCGAGACCGAAATTGCCTACGACCAATTCCGACACCTCGCCCGGCTTCAGCGCTTTTAAGACCTCCTTGCCCTTATGCTTCTCCAAGCTCGAATAGCGCTTCTTCACCACCACAGTCCACTGCAACTCCCCCGCCGGCATTGCCTTCAGACGCTGGTTTTTAATCTCCACCTTCAATCCCTGCCGCACCTTCGTCCCATTGCCCTCGCTCGTCGCCGAACGGTCACTCGTCTTGCGCGAGACGTTTACGGAAAGCCCGTTCTGCTCATCAGCGCAAGCGCAGGCGATGCCCAAGAATACCGCTGCGACTGCCGCTAGAAATGTGGTCGTTTTCATCCGTGATAAATGTCTGGCAGGAAGGTCCCTGCGTTTCAATCCACCACCAGCGGGAATCTTTGTAATCCTCCTGCACAAGGCACCGGGGTAGCCATTGTTGCGCCATGCGTAAACCTCTTCACGGACCTTTGCGACAAGCGGCGGGAGGAGCTTCTCATAGGCTGTGCTGCGAAGCATTTCATCCGCAGGGAACCATCGCTGCTCGGGTATGAGCGGTGCGTATGGCGATGTGGGAAACTCTGGATGCAAAGACATGGCGGTTTAGTCGCAGGACCGCCGCACGGTGGCAAGACTGACGGTGGATTTAGCCGACAAGAACGCACAGGGACTAGAAGTTGGGGAACCAGGAGAAGGGGACGGCCTCTGTTTTGGGAAAGTCGGGTAATACGTGCTTAAATGACGATCGCGGCGTTAATCAGCTTGAACGCAAGTATTCGATGGGCAATATGGGCCTTCCGACGAGAGAGCTTCAGCGAGTGTCTGAAAGCTCATCAACGAGGTCCCAAAAGTACTCAATATACAAGCCATGACACCAACTCCGACGCCAACACCCACCCCGATCCCAACGCCAACGCCCACCCCAATCCCGACGCCGACTCCGACGCCGATCCCAACACCGACACCAACCCCGATCCCAACGCCGACTCCGACCCCGATCCCAACACCAACGCCAACACCAACGCCAACACCAACACCAACGCCGACACCAACGCCGACGCCAACACCGACGCCAACACCGACGCCGACGCCAACACCGACGCCAACGCCAACACCAACGCCAACGCCAACACCAACGCCGACGCCAACGCCGACGCCAACGCCAACACCAACGCCGACACCAACGCCGACGCCAACGCCTACGCCAACACCGACGCCGACACTTCTTTGACATCTCGGGAGCGGATTTTCGTCTCCATTGCCGCTTACCGTGATGCGGATTTGACGCGGACGGTTTCCGACCTCGTTTCCCATGCGGCCCGGCCGGAGAGACTGGTGATTGCGCTGTTGGAGCAAAGTGATGCTGCGTTGCCGCGATCCGCGCTTCCAGGAGGGGTCACGTTAATCCACGATCACTGTCGCGCGGAGGAGAGCCGCGGGGTCGGTTGGGCGCGGGCACGGCTTCAGGGGCACTTCGATGGCGAAGGTTTCTATCTTCAACTCGATGGCCATCACCGGTTTTCTCCGGGATGGGACTCTACGCTGTGTGCGGAGCTTTCGCGTTGCCCCTCCCCTCACCCGATTTTGAGCGGCTATCTTCCTCCGCTCCTAGACGATCAAACTCCGGATCCGTGCGGCGGCACGCTGCACGCATCGCATTTCGACGAAGAAGGCGTGCTTCACATCAAGTCCCACCCAACCAACGGCGATCTCGATGGCCCGCCAGTCCGAGGGAGCTATCTCTCAGGACACTTTATTTTTTCCACGGGAGAATTCGTCGGCAAGGTGCCCTACGACCCGGATTTTTACTTCTTCGGCGAGGAGGTAAGTCTCAGCGCACGGGCCTTCACGCACGGGTTCGATGTGTTTCATCCGCGGCAAACCGTCGCGTGGCATCGCTATGGAAGAATGACCGAGCGGCGGCATTGGAATGACCACTCATCGTGGGGCGATATTCAACGCAAGAGCTTGGAGAAATGGAGACGCATATTCGCGGATGAGCCACTGGTCGCGGAGGCGGATGGGCTAGGGAAACGCTGAATAAAGCGAAAGTCCCTGTAAAATAGCGGGACAGCGGGCGATAGAGCTGATAGACAAGAGCATGGAAAAGCAAATGAGTTTCGCGGCAGCGGAGTACAGCGAAAAAAAGAAAACCACCCGGCGGGAGAAATTTT
>CAMDQC010000144.1 GCA_945905735.1 Prosthecobacter debontii
GCGAAGTTCGAGGGTGATGGGGAATACATCATCAAGGCGATGGCCTATGGCGAACAGGCCGGGCCGGAAGCGCCCGAGCTGGCGGTCTCCATTGATGGCGAGCGCGTCGCGGAGTTCGGCGTAAAGGCGTCGCGCAAGGCGGAGGCATACGAGAAGAAGCTCACGCTCAAAGGCGGCGACCACCGCATCGCCCTCGCCTACCTGAACAACTACAACGACACGCGCAACCCCGACCCGAAGCTGCGCGGCGACCGCAATCTTTTCGTGGCTTCCGTGGAGGTCATCGGGCCGCTCCACGTCACGCAGGACGGCCCCGAGAGCTACCGCCGCGTCTTCACGAAGCTGCCCAAGCCCGGCGAGGAATCCGCCGTCGCGCGGGAGCTGATCAGCGCGTTTGCGGCGCGTGCGTATCGCCGCCCGGTCGCGCCTGCGGAGGTGGCGAAGCTGACAAAACTCGTGGATAGCGTGCTGGCGCAAAAGGCTCCTTTCGTAGAAGCCGTGGGCGTCGGCGTGCAGGCGGTGCTTTGCTCGCCCGCGTTCCTCTTCCGCTGGGAACTCGACTCGCCGACTACCAAGGCCGGGGATGTCCGCCCGCTCACGGACTACGAAGTCGCCTCGCGGCTTTCGTATTTCTTGTGGTCCTCCATGCCCGACCAACCGCTGCTCGACCTCGCCGCGAGGGGCGAGCTGCTGACCGGCGGGAACCTCGACAAACAGACAGCGCGAATGCTGCAAGACCCGCGTGCGAAGATGTTCTCGCAGAACTTCGCCGAGCAGTGGCTCCAGCTCCGCGCCATCGGGGAGATCGAGATTGACCGCCGCAAGTTCCCCAAGTTCAGCGACGCCCTCCGCGACGCGATGGTGCAAGAGTCCCGCATGTTCTTCGACGCCGTGCTGCGGGAAAACCGACCCGTATTCGACCTCATCGAGGCAGACTTCACCTTCGCCAACCAGCGCCTCGCCGAGCACTACGGGCTCGCCGATGTGAAAGGGGACGAGCTGCGCCGAGTCGCGCTCCCCGCCGATTCCCCGCGTGGCGGCGTGCTCGGGCAAGCTGCGGTGCTCCTCGCCACTTCTTTGCCCACGCGCACCTCGCCCGTCATCCGGGGGAAGTGGGTGCTCGACCAAATCCTCGGCACTCCGCCGCCGCCGCCATCGGCGAACGTCCCGCCGCTTGAGGACACGAAAGTGGACAAGGACGCCACCATGCGCGTGCGCTTAGAGCAGCACCGCGCGAACCCCGACTGCGCCGGATGCCACGCGAAGATGGACCCCGTCGGCTTTGCGTTGGAGAACTTCGACGCCACCGGCGCGTGGCGCACCCACGAAGGCCCGACGCCCATAGACACAGCATCCTCGCTCCCCGGCGGGGTAAAGCTCGACGGCTTCCCCGAGCTAAAAAAATACCTCAAGAGCGAGAAATTCGCCCGCGCCTTCGCGCAGAACGTCGCCACGTACGCGCTGGGCCGCAAGCTGGAGCGCTACGACCGCCCCGCCATCGACGCCATCATGGCTCGCGCGAAAACGGATGGCTTCCGCATCCAGACGCTCATCGCCGCCATCGTCGGCAGCGACCCGTTCCTGCGGCGCAAGCAATAGGGAGTAGGCGTAAGATGTCTTGATCCCACGCTGCTGGAACTTCTCGCGGAATTCGAGCTTCTCGTTTTGCCGGGCGGGGGGTTACGCTCTGCGCACACTCATGAAACTCTGTATCCCGCCTGCTGATATTTTCTGCGCGCGCTCTTGCTTCCAAGGCGGCGTGCAGCCGTGTGGAGGTTGGTCCTTTTTCTGCGCGAAATGAACGCGGTCTGCATCCACTGCGGCAAACGAAAGTCCGGCGCACTGACGCTCTGCGGCGTCTGCGGGCGTGCCCCGGATAGCAGCGAGGAAATGGCGCAGGCGGTCCTGCTTTCCGACCATAACTTGCTCGGCGAAGATCTCGGGACGTTGGCCGCCCGCATCGCTTCGGGCGAGGGTGTGACGTTCCGCACGGAGGACGTGGAGCGCATTGCCCGGAACATCGACGTGACGCGCAAGGGGCGGCCTTGGAAGTCGGACTGGATCTTGGTGCTGGTGGGTGTGCTCTTTTTCCTAGCGTTCGTCATGGCCGTCCTCATCCGCTCTACTCAACGATGATTCTCTCCGCTCGAAGAATCACCAAACGGTTCCCCGGCGTGACCGCGCTGGAGAACGTGTCGTTCGATTTAGACTCCGGGGAAATCCACGCGCTGTGCGGCGAGAACGGCGCGGGGAAAAGCACGCTGATCAAGCTCCTGAGCGGCATCCACCCATACGGCAGTTACGAGGGAACGCTAGAGGTGAACGGCGACGAGGCGCGCTTCCGGGGGATCGCCGACTCCGCTGCGGCGGGCGTCGCCGTCATCTACCAAGAACTCGCGCTCGTGGAGGAGATGACGGTCGCGGAGAATATCTTCCTCGGCTGCGAGCCGCGCCGCTTTGGGCTCATTGATACGGCGCGGATGCACCGCGAGGCGGCTGCTTTGCTGAAGAAGTTCCAGATCGAAATCGCGCCGAGCACGCCCGTCTCGCAGCTTGGCGTGGGGCAAAAGCAGCTCGTCGAGATCGTGAAGGCGCTGGGCAAACACTCGCGCATTCTGATTCTCGACGAGCCCACCGCAGCGCTCGCCGAGCACGAGGCACGCATCCTTTTAAACACCCTGCGCGACTTACGGGGGCGCGGCATCGCCTGCATCTACATCTCGCATCGGCTGGATGAAGTGTTCGCCCTCGCCGACCGGATTACGGTCCTGCGCGATGGCGGGACGGTCTTCACGTGCAAAGCCAGCGGGACGAATAAGGCGCATGTGATTCGCAATATGGTGGGGCGCGAGATCACCGAGCTTTTCCCCCGCGTCGTGCGGATGGGGGCGGGCTTGAGGATGCCCGCGCTGGAGGTGAAGGCCCTCACGGTCGCCGACCCGCGCACCGGGCGCGAGCGGCTCAGCGACCTCACGTTTTCCGTCGGCCCCGGCGAAGTCGTCGGCATCGGCGGGCTCATGGGCTCGGGCCGCACGGAGCTGCTCATGCACCTCTTCGGGGCGTGGGGGCATCGGATGTTCGGCAGCGTCGCGCTCGCCGGGAAGCCGCTCCACGCCAGCACTCCGGCGGCAGTCCTCAGCAAAGGCATGGCGCTCGTGAGCGAAGAACGGCGGCGCTACGGACTCGTGATGGAGCAGTCCATCGGGTTTAACCTGTCGCTTTCTTCGCTGCGAAAATTGTCCACCTTGGGCATGCTTAGCGAGACCCGCGAGCACGAGCGCAACTTCGCATTCTTCCGCCGCTTCCGCGTGAAAGCGCCCGGCCTCGGCTCCCGCGTCAGCAAGCTCTCCGGCGGCAACCAGCAAAAGGTCGTGCTCGCCAAAGTGCTCATGACGGACCCCAGCGTGGTCCTTCTGGACGAGCCCACGCGCGGCATCGACGTGGGCGCGAAGACGGAAATCTACGAGCTCATTAACGACCTCACCGCTGCCGGCAAAGCCGTCATCCTCGTCTCCAGCGAACTGCCCGAGCTGCTGGGCATGAGCGACCGCATCCTTATGCTTCACGAAGGGCGCATCTCCGGCGAGTTTGGCCCCGGAGCGACGCAGGAAGAACTCCTCGCCGCGGCCATGGGGACGCCCATCGCGCCGCCCGCCCGCCCTTTGCCCAAGTATCTCCTCCCGCCGACATTTTACCTGCCCACATTATGAGCAACCGATTCTCACTCCGCGATCTCTCGCTGCTATTCGCGCTCTTCGCCATCGCCGCATACTTCACCTACACCGTGCGCGATGCGGGGGCCGGGATGTTTTATGAAAACAACCCTTTCCTCTCGGCTCGCACGCTCAGCCAGCTCGTCGTCGAGGTTTCCATCACCGCCATGCTCGCCGTCGGGATGCTCCTCGTCATCCTCCCCGGCCACATAGACCTCGCCGCAGGCAGCGGCGTCGGGCTTCTCGGCGGGCTTGCCACGGTCCTCATCAATGGCACCGGCTGGGTCACAGCATCACTCGCCGCGTTCCACGACTTCATCGCCCGCACTTTCGGCCCCGAAGCCGCCGCATGGTGCCCGCCGCCGCCGTGGCCGGACCCCGTCGCCATGCTCTTCGCCATCGTCATCGCCACGCTTTTCTGGGGCTTCATGGGCGCGCTCATCGTGCGTGGGCGCATACAGGCATTCATCGTTACGCTCGGCGGGATGCTCATTTTCAAAGGGCTCTTCTGGAACGTCATCGGCAGCCGCACCATCTCCGTCACCGGCACCACCGTGGGGAAAACATGGCCCGTCACCGTAGGCGGCGAGACCTTCCAGATTCCGCAAGACTGGCTGCACCGTCTCACCACGGAATACCTAGACGCCCGCACTGGCCTCATCGCCGTGAGCGTCATCGTCGGCATCATGTTCCTCGCCCGCATCCGCGCATGGTCGCGCAGGCAGAAGCTCGGCATCGAGGGCGACGACTTCGAGCTGACCTTTGTCAAATGGCTCATCGCCGCGCAGATGCTCTTCATCTTCGTCCTCGTCGCCAACCAATACAAAGGCGTCCCGCTCCCCGCTGTCCTCTTCGCCGCCGTCGCCTTCATCGTCCACACTCTCACGCGCCACACCCGCTTTGGCCGCCACCTTTACGCCATCGGCGGCAACGAAGAAGCCGCCATCATCTCCGGCATCCGCGTTCAGCGTGTCACCATCTGGGCCTTCATCCTTATGGGCATCATCGTGGCCATCACTGGCTTCATGCAGACCGCCTACGCCGGGGCGACCACCACCGTCATCGGCGACCTCATGGAGCTCGACGCCGTCGCTGCCTGCGTCATCGGCGGCGTCTCATTAAAAGGTGGGCGCGGCACCGTCATGGGTGTCTTCCTCGGCGCGCTCATCATGGCGACGCTTGCCAAAGGCATGTCCCTCATGGGCGTCGGCCCGGAGAAGAAATACATGATACGCGGTGCCGTCCTCGTCCTCGCCGTGTGGATGGATACGCGGCTGAACCGGCGGGCGGCATAAGGAGTTTCGGCCCCGTCGGAAGAAACCTTAGTCCTCCCACTTGAGCCGGATGAGGAACTCCATGAGCATTCCGTAGAAGTCGATTTTGAGGATGGCCATGGTGCGCTCTGGGTCGCCGTTGGCGCTGCCGTGGCCGCTGTTCATGTCGTCTTCGGTGACGTCCCAGATTTCGCCGAGAGCGAGGCGGGCGAGGTTGAGGGTGTGCATCCAGGGGTCGAGGTGGTTGGGGGGGATGATGAGCATGAGGCCTTCGAGTTCGTCGTGCTTCATCGCGGCGAGATCGTCCACGACCATGTCCACGGCGTTGGCGAAGAGGTCGCGTAGCTCGGGTTCGACGTTTTCTTTCCAATCGTCGTCAATGTCGTCGTCCTCTCCGCCGGTGGGGCGTTGGTAGATGCGGGCTTGTGCGCGGTCGTCGTCGCTCCTTGCGATGCCGGGAAGTTCGCGGATGAGCATTGCGGCAAACTCGTCGATGTCGTCGAGCTGTGCACCGCCGTCTTCGGTGATGCGGATGTTCATTTACTTTGCTCCATCGTGGCGAGGAGCAGGGCTTGGTGAAGCTGCTGAATATGGAGTTCTGCTTGCTCGCGCGCGCCGCTCCAGACGAGGGATTTGCCCTTTTTGTGGACCTCGGTCATGTGGACTTCGGCCTTCTTTTTGGTCATGCCGAAGATGCGCATGAGGGTGAGGGTGACGTAGCTCATTAAATTGATGGGGTCGTTGTGGACGATGACGTTCCAAGGTGTGTCGAGGGCTTCATCGGTTTCGGTTTCCTCCATCACGCCGATATCGGGCGTCGAGAGGCCGAGGGTTGGCCGTTCTTCCAAAAGGGATCGCATCTATTGGGTGGCGGGCTTCGGGTTTAGGCGAAATGGATCGACGGCGGGGGCGGCGGGGGCTGTGGCCGGGGGAACGGGGACTGGCGCCGCAACGGTGCCGGGAGAGGATGGGGCAGGGGAGGCGACTGGCGCGATGGTGGCGGGGGTGATGGCCGCTTCGATGGCGCTAATCCAACTGGTGACTTGCGGGTGTTGTGGGTTGGATTTGACGAGGTTGAACATCTCGGCGATGGCGCGGTTTTTCTGGCCGAGAATCATGACGTCTTGGGTGCGTGCCCAGATCATACTGGGGCGCTTTACTTGGAGCCAATCGCGTTGTTCGACGTCGAGTTTCTTTTCGGCGACGCGTTCGGTTTCTGTTTTGATCTTGAGGTCCCAGTATTCGAGCAGGCGAGCGTCTTTGGAGAGGCGGAATTCGGGGAGGATGATTTGGGTAAAGATGCCGTCCCAGTTGCCGGGCGTGTGTTCCCAGCCGTTCGGGGCGTCTGCTTGCCCGTCGTTGCGCGGGGCACGCTGGCCGCGCTTTTTCCCATCGTCGCCGAGCAAGTCGCTGAGCTGGAGCCAGCGGGCGACGGGGCTGCCGCCGACGCTGGTGCGGAGGATTTGGTCGTGGACGCGCTTGACGGTTTGTTCCTCGGCGACGTCCTTGCGGTCCTTGCGGTCTTTCATGCGATCGATGGAGGAGTCGAGCTTCGCCATGACTTCTTCTTCGGCGCGAATCTGCTTCGTGAATTCGATGATGTTTTGGAGCATCGCTTTTGTCTCGGTGCCCATAGCGTGCTGGAGTGAGAGGCCGAGCCAGTAGAGGTGAAGTTTGGCGGCGTTCTGGCATTCCTTGCTGGTGAGGGCTTCGCCGTCGCCGTCTTTCCAGTCGCTCAGTTTTGCGGATTGATGATCGGCACCGTCGAACTGGGTTTCTTTCACGGCTTCCTTCCAAAAGGCAGCAGCGGAAGGGCCGGTCGCGGCGGCGGCCATGACTTTGGTGTAGGCGTTCTGCTTCCGCGATTTGATGCCGGCTTCGTTTTGCTCGCGGATGGCTTTGAGGGCTTCGAGCAGTTGGCGCGCATCCATCGGTGGTGCGTCCTGCGTCTGAGCGATGCTGAGCGCGGGGAGCGAAATGATGGTGGCGAAAAGGCGGAGTTTCATGTTGGCGAGATAATCAAGAAGGACGCGAGAAAACAGCAGGAAGATTGGGGTTCTGCAAATTAGAACATTGCGATTGACGCTGTCGCGCGTTTCCCGATAGCGCGGTGGGCCATGAAATACCTTTCTGCTTCCATCTTCTTTAGTGCCGCCATCTCTAGCTTTGCAGCGGAATCGTTTACCGACCCGGCGGCGGCGGGCGTCGATTATCAAATCCAAGGCGAATACGCGGGGGAGGGGAGCGGTGCGCAAGTGATCGCGATGGGCGCTGGAAAGTTCCGCGTGGTCGGCTGGGATGGCGGATTGCCCGGGACGGTGGAGAACGCGGAGCGCAAGCAGGAGATAGTGGGCGAGCTGAAGGACGGGAAGGTCGCCTTCAAAAACGCGGACTGGGATGCAGTGCTGGAAAACGGAGTCATCACCGGCAAGCATGATGATAAGACCTACACGCTAAAGAAAACGGAGCGCAAATCCCCGACCATCGGTGCCAAGCCGCCAGCCGGTGCGATCGTGCTTTTCGACGGAACAAACGCCGACGCGTGGAAGGGCGGCAAGGTGGGTGAGGACGGCTACCTGTCGATGGGCGTCGTGAGCAAACAGGAGTTCGGCGACTGCACGTTGCACGTCGAGTTCCGCACGCCCTTCATGCCGAAAGCATCCGGGCAGGGCAGGGGAAACAGCGGCGTCTATGTGCAGAATCGCTATGAAGTGCAGGTGCTCGATTCCTTCGGGCTCAAGGGCGAAAACAACGAAGCGGGCGGCATCTATACGAAGCACAAGCCCAAGGTGAACATGTGCTTCCCGCCGCTGACGTGGCAGACTTACGACATTGAGTTCACGGCGGCTAAGTGGGACGCGGAGGGCAAGAAGACCGCCAACGCCCGCATCACCGTGAAACACAACGGCGTGCTCGTTCAAGACAATGTGGAGATCGATAAAGAGACGACCGCCGCCGGGATGAAAGACGGCCCCGGCCCCGGCCCGATCCAGCTCCAGAACCACGGCAACCCAGTGGCTTACCGGAACATCTGGATCGTGACGAAGTAGCCGTTACTCCTTCTCCTTATCGCGGTAGAAGAGGATTCCGCGTTCCTTGATGTTGCGGATGAGGGATTTCAAATTGGAGGCGGTTTCTTTGTCGGCGAGCAGCATCCCGAGCGCGCCGCCGCCGTTGTTGGCTTTGCCTATCAGGGTGCGGACGGAGTCCATCGTCTTGTTGGCGTTGTCTGCAAACTTGGTGATGGAGGCGAAACTGGTCTTCATGTCGTCCACGGCGGAATCGACTTTGCCGAAGGCGCTGTCGGCTTTTGCGAGGGCTCCGTCTAGCTTCGCGACTGCGCCTTTTGCGCCATCCATCGCGTCTTTGGCGGAGGTCATTGCGTCTTTGCCTTTGGCGACGAGTTGATCGAGATCGGTGGTGGCTTTTTTGAAGTTCTCGGAGGTGCCTTTGAGGTTGTCGAAGGTCGCTTGGAGGCTCTTGAGGTTGCTCTCGCTGAGGAGTTCGGTGTTCACTTTTGCGATGGTCATTTCAAGCTGTCCGAGGCGTTTTTTGAGTTCCTCGATGACGTCGCCGCTTTTCGCCGCGAGGTCGCTGAAGCCTTCTTGCCGCGAGCCTACGATGTATGCGCCGGGCTCGATGGCGTCGTCGGGGGTGGCGTCTTTCTCGGGGTTGATGGAGACGAATACGTCGCCCATGAAGCCCGCGCTGCCGACGACGATTTTGCACTTCTTGGGGAGCTTCACTGCTTGCTTCACTTTCAGCCCCACCTGGACGGCGTAGCGGCCTTCGATGAGTTGCGGGGCGCGGCTGATGAAGCCGACTTTCGAGCCTGCGAGATAAACGTCTGCGCCGCCGAGGAGTCGGTCGGCGTTTTCAAATTCGACGGTGATTTCGTAGTGCTTTTCTAGGCCGGTGCCTAGCTTGCCGAAATAGACGGCCATCGTAGCGGTGACGACGATACTGATGAAGAGAAAGAGGCCGACTTTCCATTCGGTGCCTTGGGATGAGTTGTTCATACGTTATTCGGTATCTCCGCTCCGGCCTTCGATAAAGTCCTGAGTGATGGTGTCTGTGTTTGCTTTGAGTTCGGCGACTGTGCCGTAAAAATGAACGCGCCCTTCGTGAAGAAAGGCGACGTGGTCCGCGCAGTGAAAGGCGGTCTTCATGTCGTGGGTGACGACGATGGAGGTGACGCCGAGCCGTCGTTGCAGACGGCGGATGAGAAAGTTGATGCTGTCCGAGGTGATGGGGTCGAGGCCCGTCGTGGGTTCGTCGTAAAGCACGCAGCGGGGCCGCCCGACGATGGTGCGTGCGAGGCCGACGCGCTTGCGCATCCCGCCGCTGAGGTCGGCGGGCATCTTGCGCTGCTCGCCAGCGAGATCGACCATGTCGAGCGCTTGGGCCACGCGCTCGTCGATTTCTTTCATGTCGCGAATCCCTTGCTCCAGCAGCGGGAACGCGAGGTTTTGCTCTACACTCATTGAGTCGAAAAGTGCGGCGCTTTGGAAGAGCATCCCGATTTTCGCCCGCACTTCGCCGAGCTTGCGTTCGGGTAATCCGGCGATGGTTTCGCCGTCCACGAAGACCTCGCCGGAGTCGGGATGCAGGAGGCCGATGAGGTGCTTGAGGATGACGCTTTTTCCGCAACCGGAGCGCCCGAGGACGACGAGCGTCTCGCCTTCGTTGACCTTCAGTGAGACGCCTTGCAGCACTTTTTTGTCGCCGAAGCTTTTCGTGAGGTCGCGAGTCTCGATCATACGCCGACGGGGAAAAGCACGTTCAGCGCGAACGTGAGGATGAAGTTGAAAATGAGGATGGAGAGCGAGGCGATGACGACGGCCTCCGTCGGCGCACGCCCGACGCCTGCTGCGCCGTTGGTGGTCTTGAGCCCTTGGTGGCAGGCGACGAAGACGATGATGACTCCGAAGACGAAGCCTTTGATCACCGCTTTGTAGATGTCCTCGATGACGACCCAGTATTCGAGGTTGCGCATGAAGCTCGCCTCGGCGACGCCAAGCGTGTGGACGGAGACGAGGTAGCAGGCCACGAGCGCCAGCGCGCACGCCTCCAGCACGAGGAGCGGCATGGAGATCATCATCGCCAGCGCTCGCGGGACGACGAGGTAATCAATAGGATGTACGCCGAGTGCCCGCAGTGCGTCCACTTGCTCGGTGACTTTCATCGTGCCGATTTCTGCGGCGATGGCTGCGCCCACGCGACCGGCGACCATGAGCCCGGAAAGAGCAGGCCCTAGCTCGCGGAAAATGGCGACGGCTGTGACTGAACCGACGGTCGATTCCATACCAAAACGCTTGAGCTGAAAAAAGAGCTGAGCTGCGAATACAGCGCCGGTGAATGCGCCGGTGACGGCGACGACAAGCTGGGAGCGCGTCCCGATTTCATAGAGCTGCTGGAGCACGAGCCGCCAGCGCACTTTCGATACGAAGAGCGCCACGATAGTCTCCTGCGCAAGCCGCGCGACTTCGCCGAGATAGTTGAGAAACGTCAGTACCGTCCTACCGAGCGCAGAGAACATGAAGCGCGTCGCGTCAGGCCGGGAACTTAATCGGCTGCGTCTTGGATTTTTTCGCGCTCATCTCGGAGGGGATCGTCCCGACGATCTTTGCATTGAGCGCCAGCTTGGAGAAAATTGCGCGGATGTCCGTGACGGTGAAAGTGGGGGAATCGAGCTCCATATAGACGATGTCGTGGTTGCTATCGACTTTGTAGTGAAGTCCGGGGATTGCTTCCAGTTCGTGATCAAGCTCTAGGATTTTCTCCAGATTGCGGACTCCAGCGGCGTAAACCTCGATTTCGATCATGATATGTGCAGGGAATGGTTAAAGATTTCTTCGCGGCAAACTACGCGACCGCGCGCCAAACACGCAAAGGGAAAGTTTGTTCATGCGCAAATCATCGCCCGGAGCCATTTCCGGCTTCACGCGCACGCCGCGGGTTTCTATGGGTGAAAGGAACGAATGAACATCACCGCCGTCCTTTACTTCGCAATCGCGCTCCCGCTCGTAGCCGACATCGGGCTCCAAGATGCGAAATTTGCCAAGCTCCCGGACGCGGAATCCGTCACTGGCGCAGGGGCACTGGAGGGGATGGCTCGCGCGCTGGGGAAGTCCAACCCGTTGGGTTTTGCTGAGTGGAAGGAGATCAAGGACGGCCCCGACAAACGCGCGACGGACGCCCTGCGGCTCGCGACGAAAAAGGCAGGAGAAAAAGAAAAGCCCTACAGCTTCCAAGCGACGGCAAAAATCACGACTCCCGTGCGGAAGAACGACCTCCTGCTGGCCGTCTTTTACGCGCGCGGCGAATACATCCCGAACAACACGGCGCAGTGCGTTTTTGTCTTCGAGGAGGCCAAGGCTCCTTACACAAAGTCCGCCTACAAACGGCTGGAGATCGAGGGCGAGTGGCGGAAGTTCTACGTCGCGTTTCATGCAAAGCAGGATTTCCCCGTAGGCTCTGCACAGGTGAGTTTTCAGGCGGGCTTTAGTCCGCAGATTATCCAAATCGCCGACCTCCGCGTGCTGAACTATCGCCACGCTGTGAAATACATGGATCTGCCCTACACACCCCTCACGTATCGCGGGAGGGCGGAGACCGCGGAGTGGCGGGCGGAGGCAAACGAGCGCATCGAGAAATACCGCAAATCCACGCTCACGCTCCGCATTCACAACGTGAAAGGCCGCAGCGTCTCGGGTGCCGAAGTCCGCATCCGGCAAGTCCGCCATGCGTATGGATTTGGCAGCGCCGTGGATGCGAAGACGCTGCTCGGCGAGGGCGAGGACGGGGAAAAGTATCGCGCCATCGTAGAGTCGTCTTTTAACAAAGTGACCCTCGAAAACGACCTCAAGTGGCCACAGTGGGAGACTAACAAACAGCCGGGGCTCGATGCTCTCGCTTGGCTCAAAGAGCGCAACATCCCCGTGCGGGGCCACACCCTCCTTTGGCCCGGTTGGAAGAATCTCCCCAAAGACCTCGAAGCACTCTCCGCCGACCCCGCGAAGCTGCGCACCCGCATCCTCGACCACATCCGTGACCAAGCCGGGGCGCTGAAAGGCCAAGTCTCTGAGTGGGACGTGGTGAATGAGCCTTACAGCAACACCGACCTCCAAAACATCCTCGGCGAAGGCATCCTAACCGACGCCTTCAAAGCCGCTCGCGACGCCGACCCCAAAGCGCGACTCTGCATCAACGACTACGGCATCCTCTCCTACGGCGGCGCGGATACGGAACATCAAGACGCCTATTATAAAACCATCAAAACCCTCCGTGCCGCCGGAGCCCCCATCAGCGGCATCGGGATGCAAGGGCACTTCAACGAAGACGGCCTCACCGCGCCGCAGAAAGTCTGGGAAATCCTCGACCGCTTCTCCGACCTCGGCATCCCCATCCAAATCACCGAGCACGACATTGACGTCTCCGACGAAGACGCGTGGGCCGATTATACGCGCGACATCATGACGGTCTGCTTCGCCCACCCCGCGACGAACGCCTTCACCATCTGGGGCTTCTGGGAAGGCCGTCACTGGATACCGAACGCCGCCTATTGGGCCAAAAACTGGCAACCCCGCCCCGCCGCGAAAGTCTGGTACGACCTCGTCTTCAAAAAATGGTGGACGAACCTCCGCACTTGGACGGACTACCGGGGGCGAGTGAAATCAAAGTGCTTCCACGGCGACTACATCATCGAGGTGAAATACGGCACCATGACAGCGGTGAAGAAAGTCACCCTCAAGCGAGGTGGCGACTACATCGAAATCGAACTTCGCCCCCCGCCAAAAGCGCCCGTGCTCGTGCCCGGAGCGCCCGTGCCTGCCGTAGCTCCAAAGAAGTAACTCGCGACAGCGCTACAACCGCGAGATGAGCAGCTCGCGCTGGAAGATGAGTTCTTTGGGCAGACGGGCGTGGATTTTAAGAAGGAGTTCGTCTTTCCAGAGCAGTTCGCGCTGCCATTCGGCGGGGTCGAATTTGTTGAGTTCGTCCCAGCGGGCGCGGGGGAAGTCGAGGCCGCGCCAGTCGAATTCGCTGTAGCGGGGCATCCAGCCGACTTGCGTCTCGCGGGCTTTGCCACGGCCTCGGCAGCGGTCCACGATCCATTTTAAAACGCGGAAGTTTTCTCCGAAGCCGGGCCAGAGGAAGTTGTCGTCCGCGTCTTTGCGGAACCAATTGACGTGGAAGATGCGCGGTGGGTCGGTGAGGTCGCGGCGGATGTGCAGCCAGTGGCCGAAGTAGTCGCCCATGTGGTAGCCGCAAAAGGGGAGCATTGCCATCGGGTCGCGGCGGACTTGGCCGATGGTGCCAGCGGCGGCGGCGGTCATTTCGCTGCCCATCGTCGCGCCGAGATAGACGCC
>CAMDQC010000145.1 GCA_945905735.1 Prosthecobacter debontii
CTAGTTCGAATAATGCGTTTGCTTCCAATGGTGTCTCCTTTGGGTAGGCGTTTTCCTCTCCCGCGTCAGCGTAATTGTTCCCCCAAGAATCCGGCCCAGTTCATCAATGCCGTTCCTCTCTGAATCCCACTCTAAACAGCGGGGAGCCATAGTAATGCGGCTACGATCAAGCAGCCTGCACATCCAAATACTATCCAGTGGATCGGGTGCACCATTTTTGGCTGCCTTTTCATGCTGCTTTAGCCATGCAGGTGGATGGAAGTGGTGTGATGCTTTTCACGGTAGCGAGTGCCACAGATGGCGGTTGAGTGGATTACCGGGCCGGGTTGCGTCGGGCAAGCCGGGATGTTGGTGGTTCTTCAGCGCCATCTGTGGCTTTTCGTTTTTGGTTGTTAGCTGCTGCTGCTGGAGGAGTCGGAAGAGCTGCCGCTGGATTCGCTGCTGGTGGAACTGCTGCTGCTGCTTCCACCGCCGCCACCGCCGCCACCGCCTGCGGCGTCGTTGATGACGCGGGCTTCTTTATAGAGGAGGTAGAGGGCGGGGTTGGTTTCGCGGAATTGGCGCATGAGTTTGTCCATGATGAGGTCGAGGCGGAGGTCGCCAGCGATGAATTGCTGGTCAATCAGCTCGACGAAGACGCTTTCTTGCTGGGCGCGTTCGTCGGGGAGGTTGATGAGGGTGTGGTAGGTGGCGTAGCGCTGGTTGAAGAGCGTGGCTTTTGCGGGCGTGAGGCCGTAGGGGAGGAGGGCGGCGGGCATGCCGGCCTCGGCGATTTTGCCGCTGAGGTAGGCGCCGTGGATGCGCAGGTCTTCATCCGACATGAGGGTGAAGGTGCTGATCTCTTTGTTGACGTGGTTGAGCAGGTCGGCGTCGCCGATGATGGCAGCGTAGGCGGTGAGCATGCCGTCCACGTCGGCGATTTGAAACTCGAATTGCTCCCGGGCGAGGGCTTTTGCGGCGCCTCCGCCGTCTGCGGCGGTGTCGCGCTGGAGGTCGAGGGCCTCTATAATGGCGATGTCGCCCGCGTGGGCGTCGAAGGCATCATTGAGGGCGGCGATGGTAGCGATGAGGGCGATGGCGGCTCCGGTGCGCACGTCGCGGACGGAGCGGTACATGTCTAGGGAAAGGCTGAAGAAATCGGCTACGCCTGTAAAATAGCGGGACAGCGGGCGAAAATGCTGATCTAAACAAAGCACAAACAGCGATGGACAAACAATTGAGCTTTGCAGCAGCGGAATACGCCGGAAAAAAGAAAACCACGAGGAAAGAGAAGTTCCTCGCGGATATGGAAAAAATCATTCCGTGGGCCCGGTTGCTGGCGCTCATCGAGCCACACTATCCCAAAGGCCAGCGCGGAGCGCCGCCCATCGGCTTGGAGAAGATGCTCCGCATCCACTTCCTGCAACGCTGGTATAACCTTGGCGACGAGGCCATCGAGGACGCGCTTTACGACAGCCAGGCGATGCGCAACTTCACCGGCATCGACCTCGCCCACGACCGGGTGCCCGACGAAACGACCGTGCTCAACTTCCGGCACTTGCTCGACCGGCACGACCTCTGCAAAGCGATCTTTGAAGAAATCAACCTCATGCTGCGCGAACGCGGAATCCAAATGCGAGAAGGCACCATGGTGGACGCGACCATCATCGCCGCGCCGCCCTCCACCAAGAACCAGAGCGGCAAGCGGAGCGCCGAGATGCACCAAACCAAAAAAGGCAACCAGTGGTATTTCGGGATGAAAGCGCATATCGGCAGCGACCCCAAATCGCGCACCGTGCACAGCCTTGCAACCATCGCCGCGAACGAAGCGGACATCCACAGCGCCGCGCAAGTGCTCCACGGGGAAGAGAAACACGCCCATTTCGACGCCGGCTACACCGGAGCCGACAAGCGCGAAGACATCCGGGAAAAAGCCCCCGAAGCCGAACTGCACATCGCCGCCAAACGAGGCAAAATCAAAGCCCTGCCCGAGTGCGACTACAAACGGTTCGCGCAAGGACTGGAGCGGTGCAAAGCGCAAGTGAGAGCAGGAGTCGAACACGCGTTCCACATCGTAAAAAACATCTTCAGCTACCGCAAAACACGCTACCAAGGACTGGAGAAAAACACCGCGCACCTGCACATCCTATTCGCGTTGGCCAACCTCGTCATAGCCCGCCGCCCGCTGCTGCCAAAGGCTTGACCCTGTACGGAACTCACCAAAAACGACGGCTTTAACCCGATTTCGCCCAAAAAACACCACCCGGAACGCTCAACGAGGCGTCTCATCGCAATCGCGCCAGAATCACGCCGCTTTATTCAGACTTTCCCTAGTTTTGCGGCTTTACGTTTGTCCATGGTAGTTAGGAGTTGAGGTTACGTGAGGCACCGTGGAACGTGGAACGCTCCGCGGGCCGGTGGTTTTTGTTTTTTGGTGTTGTTGTCATAAAGTGCTGTGGGAGAGGGAGTCAAATCAGTGCAGACGGGCTCCAAAGGGTTGCAGACGGGCGGCAAACCTCTGCGGACGGGCGGCAAACCTGTGCAGATGGGCGGCAAACCTGTGCAGATGGGCGGTAAACCTGTGCAGATGGGCGGTAAACCTGTGCAGATGGGCGGCAAACCCATGCAGATTGGCGGCAAACCTGTGCAGATTGGCGGCAAACCTCTGCGGATGGGTGGCAAACTTGTGCGGATGGGCGGCAAACCAAAGTAGATGACCGGCAAAGGGCTGCGGACGGGTGGCAAACCGCTGCGGACGGGCTGCAAAGGAATGTGGTCATTTTCCAAACTGCCGCAGACGGCCGGCAAAACGTTGCAGACGATCGGTAAAGCGATGCGTACGGGCTCTTTTTGAAAGGCGAGGTTTGCCGACGAAGGGGCCTTGCTCGGTGAGCGGAAAGTTTTCGTCCAAATGGTGGGCGGGGTTGTTGCACGGCGGTGGAGGTAAAGCGAAAATTGCGTGGTTGTCATTTGCGGGCGGAGCTTCGTGACTGGAGTTGTGCTTCGAGCTGTTGAAGCTGGGTGGCCATGGACTCAAACCCGATGAGCAGCGCCTCGATGGTCGCGATGAGCGATTCGTGGGTGGGGACCTGCGGGAGGGGGCGACCGATGGTGGTCGATGGGGCGCCGGTTTTTGGGCGTCGCTCGGTTGAGTTTTCGGTCGGAATAAATGTTCTCACATCTATACATGCGAAATTTTTGGGCAAAACGTATCACTTTGGGTGAAAATAATTGAAAATAGTTTTGCGGGGACGGGGGAGTGCGGGTGTGGTTTTTGCTCGCAGACTGCGGGGATTGAGCAGTTTTTCTCACTCAAAAACGCACGCTTCTTTTCACGTTTTAATCACACCCTCGGGCTAACGTGTCCGCTCCGCGAGGATTGATAAGGCTCTGAGACCGATGCTCCATTTTGATCCGACATTGATAGAACGCCCCTATTCCGCACGGGAGGCTTCATGCTGACCATTTGGAACAGTCTGATGATTGGGGTTCGCGAGATTTGGTCGCACAAGTTTCGGAGCTTTCTCACGATGCTCGGCATCATCCTCGGCGTCGCGGCGCTGCTCGCCACTTTCGCGCTCGTATCGGGGATGGCTGAGGGGTCGCGGGAGATGATGCAGCAGTTTGGCGGAGTCGAGCGCGTGGGCGTCGTCACCCAGGAGCCGCCCGAGGCGCAGCAGGGCAAGGCGGAGATTTCGCGGGGACGCACGGTCGCCGATGCGGAGGCGATCGCGGCGCAGGTGCCGGGGGTGGAGTTCGTCACGCCGATTTACGAGCTCCAGCCGGGTAAACTCACGCGCGGCAGTAATACGATGGTCGCCGAAGTTGCGGGCGTGTGGCCGGACTACGTGCCCATCAACAGCCACGTCGTCGAACTCGGGCGTAACATCACGCAGCTCGACCTTGATCGTGCGATGCACACCTGCGTCATCGGGCGCAAAGTGGTGGACGAGCTGTGGCCCGAGCGCCCGCAGTTTAACCCGCTGAACGAGACGATTTTCATCAACTCGCGCCCCTTCACGGTCGTCGGCGTCTTCGAGCTTTACCAAAGCGATCAGGATAAGAAGCGCAAGCAACTCGGCATCAAAGGCGGGGCGTCGCCGATGGGCTTTTCCTCGAAAGGGAAGCGCGGCTGGGACCCTTACTACCGCAAGAATCGCGCGGTGATCATTCCGTTCAACACGGCCTACTACGACTTCAAGAGCTACTCCGTCTCCGGTAGTGGCCCGAATGCCGTGGATAACGGCCCCATTTTCAAGCTCGACGGGCTCTCTTTTCAAATCGCCGACGTGAGCAAATTCCACGAGACCATTGAGGATGTCGGCGAAGTGCTGAAGGTCACCCACCGCGGGATTGAAGACTACTCGTTCGATACCCGCGAAGATTGGCTGCAAAACATCGAGACGAACATTCGCAACATCCGCATGAGCGGGGGGCTCATCTCCAGCATTAGTCTCATCGTCGGCGGCATCGGCATCATGAACATCATGCTCGCCAGTATCACGGAGCGCGTCCGCGAGATCGGAGTCCGGCGAGCGGTTGGCGCGAAAGGGCGGCACATCTTTGTGCAGATCATCGTCGAGAGTGCCGTCATCGGTATCATCGGCGGGGCGCTCGGCCTCGCAGCATCGAAAGGGATCATTCAAATCCTCATCGCGATTTCCCCAGAAGCCAACGCGCCGATCATCGATCCGAACAGCGCGCTTCTCAGCTTCGTCAGCGCCGTGGTCATCGGCATTGTAAGTGGCATTTACCCCGCTTTGAAGGCCAGCCGCATCCCGCCCATAGAGGCGCTACGATACGGGTAGAGAACGGCTTATTTTGCCGCTTTTGGCCGCGCCTTTTCTCCGCTGACTCGCCCGAGCCCGACGGTCTGTGCAGCGTGGATGACGAGGTCGGCGACGCGGCGTTTCAGCCTCCGCGCGCGTAGATACATCCACAGGACGAGCACGCCGTATAGAGTCCAGAGGAAGTAGTCGTGCCCGCCAATCACGAGCTGCCGATAGAGCAGCGCGCTGAGGGAGACGGCGTGCAGCAGGAACGTCGTCGGCACCATCTGCGCACGCAGCCGAGCGCGGGTGAGGCACTTCGGGCCGCCGTGATATTCCGTCACCGTGCCCACGCTCACGCTCCACCAGAGCGTGCCATACACGAGCACGTCCCAGCGCTTCCAGCCGGTGTCGGTGGAGTAGCGCCAACCTTCGGTTTCGATGAGTTTGAAGACTTCCTCCAGCAGCGCCTCGCGCCCTTGGCCCGTCTCGTTCCAAAAATCAATTTGGCTGATGCTCCCTTTGTGCGCCTCGGCAGTGATGCCCGGCTCGGGCGCACGGATGACTGCGCCGGGCGTGCGCTTAAATTTCAGCCAAGTAAAGTAGCGCGCCCAGCCACGACCGAGCGGCTGCATGAAAGCGAGGAACGCCACGAGCAGCCGCGCTCGGATGCTGTCATACGCAGGCTCGATGCGGATATTTACCATCCACGAAAGCGCCACGCTCACCGTGCCGAGGAGCATCACCACCGGCACCGCACGCAGCCATTCCAGCGGGATGCCGAGCACGCCGATGAACAGCGTGAGCCCGATCCATTCGATGCTGCTCAAATACGCCGCGAGCTGCGAAACCGGCGCGTGATAGAGCGACTGAAAGAACCCTTGCCCGAACACGCCGTGGTAAATCACCGGCTTGCTAAACCACCACGTCAGACGCGGTGCGCCGTAGATTTGCCCCTTCCATTTCGCCGTCCCCGTCGGCCCGAAAAAGATGAGATGCTTGAACCGCAGCAGCGCCTCCGCCTCGCCGTAGCCCTCTTGCTGTTTGCGAAACGCATCGAGCGTGAACCGCCGATAGTGCCACACGATCGCGCTGGGCGAAAACGCCACCACGCCGCCCAGCGTTTGCAGTCGCCAGCAAAAGTCCACATCGTCGCCCGCCTTGCGATACTCGCTATCGAACCCGCCCACCGTATCAAACGCCCAGCGCCAGAACGCCATGTTGCAGCCGGGCACATGCTCCGCCACGACATCCGTGAGCAGCACATGACTCGGCCCGCCGGGGCTCGCCGCCACTGCCGCCTGAATCCAGTTCACCGCAGGCGGCGAAATGTTCGGCCCGCCCACGCCTGCGTAGTCGCCGCTCGTGATCGTCGAGACGAGAAAGTAGAGCCAGTCCGGATCCGGCATACAGTCGCTATCCGTGTAAGCGATCAGCTCGCCCGTGGAAATGCGCGCGCCTTCATTGCGCGCAAACGACAGCCCCAGATTGCGCTGCACATGATGGATAAAGTGCGGCAGTTTCTCGCCCTTCCGCGCCGCCAGCCACGCCGCGACAATCTCCGCCGTGTTGTCCTTCGAGCCATCATCCACGAGCACGATTTCAAAGTCTGGGTAGCGCACTTCATCCAGCGCTCGGAGACAGTCGCCGAGCGTCTTGCCGCCGTTGTAGCTGCACACGATCACGCTCACTCGCGGGTAGCGGTTGAGCGGGATGCGCTCGGTGATTGCGCCATCGCCGCCGAGTTTCTTTTGCAAAACCTCGAACGCCTTTTTCCGCTGCCGGTCCTCCGTCACGAGGCCGAACTTCCAGTCCGTAATCTCGTGCCCGCCCGTGAACCACTCATCCGTCCACGCAAAAAAGATCGTCCCCGTCGCCCCGCCGCGCACCACGACATCGAGGTGCCAGTCGAGGATTTCCGCCTGCCGGTCCTCGCCATTGCGCAGCGTATCCAGCCCGAACTCGCCGAGAATCAGCGGCTTCTCATCCGCGATATTTTGCAGCCGCGCGAGGTAACGCTCGAAGTCCAGCCGCCGCTCCAAATAAACATTCAGCGAAAGAAAATCCACATTCGCCGGGCGTAGATACTCCGTCGGCGGAAAGCTGGCGTAGCTATAAAGCGGACGCGGGTCCGTCGCTCGCGCCACATCAATGAGCTTTTCCAAAAACCGCTGCACGCGCTCCACGCCGAGCCAGCGAATCATCGTCGTCGGCACCTCATTGCCCACGAGATACGCGAAGATCGCCGGATGCCCGACATTCTTCGCCACCGTATCCCGCACGACTTGGATGATCTGCTTCATCAGCGCCCGTGAGTTCAGAAACTCCACATGCTGCGTCCACGGGATGCTCACCAACACGCGCAACCCGTGCTTCGCCGCAAGGTCCAGCAGCCAGCGCGGCGGGACGTGATAGACGCGGATGAGATTGATCCCCAGCTCCCGCATCATCGCAAAATCCCGCGCCGCCACGTCCGGCGTGCTGATGAAATCGCCATCCGCATTCAGCCGAAAAGGCCCATACGTCACGCCCTTGAGAAACCATTTCTTGTCCCCCTCAAAGAAGAACTTCGACCGCACCCGGATCGGCGGCATTTCAATAGTGGCGATAGCAGAGTCAGACATTCAGCGGCGCGGTGAATAGTGGGGCGCGGGGAAAATGTCGAATGACGAATGACGAACGCAATCGAGCGTGATGCGCCCGACGTAGCTCGACTTTCCAAAGTCGAGTATTGCCCTCCCTATCAGAGAGCGCGTCCTGTTTTTCTGTGGCCGCGACTCGACATTGGAATGTCGAGCTACGTTTTTGCGCCCGCGCATCCTACAAACCGCGCACTTTGGCGAGGTAGATGGCGCTCTTTCCTTCGTGGCTGGAATAGTAGGTGATCCACCACTCGCCGCGATTCCAGAACAGGCCGGGATAGCTGGTGTCGCCGCCGCTGGGGAGGGTGATGCTGGGGAGCCATTTCCCATCTACCACAGGGCCGATTGCGGTCTTCGCGCCGTCGGGCCGATAGTCGCGCCCGGCAGCTATGATCCGGCCGGGAGGCATGAGGAAGTTCGGCCCGCCGATCGCTCGCCCGATGGGTTTCCATGTCCAATCGGTGAAGGGGCTTTTTGCGGTCCCGAGCCAGCCTTCTTGGTCGTCGGATTCGCGCCGTACGAGCGCCGTGCAGTCGCCTTCGATGTCAAAACGGAGCGTCGTCTCGTTCGGGCGACCGCTTACTTTCAGCGGAGCGACCGCAGTCCAGGAGAGGCCGTCGTTGCTGTTATAGAGCGTCAGCGTCCACTCGCCGGTATCCTCGGCGGTGCCTTCGGGCGCGCTCGTTTTATAGGAAGCGCCCCATGCCGTCGCGTGCTGCCAGGTGACCCGCCAGAGCCAATCGCCCTCGCCCAAAATGCGCTGCGGCGCGCTCCACTCACGGCCGTCTTTGGAGAAGGCGACGCGCGGCTGGCGGGCGAGCAGCTTCGTGCCGCCTTTGTAGATGCTGCCGCCTGCCACCAACATGAGCTTATCGTCAGGGGTGATGCTGAGTTTCGGATCGCGAAGGTCGGTGCCTTCCTCTGCGATGAGTGCTGCGCTTTCCCACGTTTCGCCGGTAGTCGAGTGGAGGACGCGAATCTTCCCATCGCCGCCCACATGCGCCTCGGCTTCGCGGAAAACGATCCACCATTCATTGTGCCACCGAGCGAGGTCGGTAAATGCGCTATGCGGCGCTGCATCCCACGCTTTAGTGACTTGGATCTGTGGCTCGGCAAAGGCGGTCGCGGCGAAGATGAGGCTGAGCAAGAGTCGGCATAGCATAGGGGCCGAAATATCACGGATGCTGCGCGCGAGGCACGTTCAAATTTAAGCCGCAGCGAATACTTCACCGACATGCTTGCACCTTTGGGCGGGTCCGTATGAAGTGGGCGGCAATGTTGATCGCACGAGAATACGAACAGGCCGCACGCAAGTATATTGTAGGGCTTCATGGAGGCATCCAAGTGGACGGGTTGGAGATTTACCGAAGCGGGGGCGTGGTTTCTGTAAAGGAAGAGGCTCCCACGGTGTTCGATGTGGTGGTGCGAGGGCCCGACGGGGAGATGAATGATGTGACGATGTTGAAGGACCGCGAGGGGTGGATTGGGGATTGTACGTGCGACGTGGAGCTGAATTGCGAGCACTCCTGTGCGGCGATGTATGCGCTTTTGCTCTCGGACGAGAAGCAGTATAAAAAAGCCGCCGTGCGCGTGGGCAAAGCGAAGACTTTTCACGCGATGGCGATCGCTCATGCGGGACGGGCGCTGACGAAGATCGAGGCGACTGCGGCGAAGGCAGTGGACAAGCTGTTCGAGGATCATCGTCACGCGTACGGCGTGATGCAATCGCTGGTGGACCAAGCGGCGGGGCTGCCCGTGCGTGGCTGGGCGTATCACACGGTGGAGCTTTGGCCCGAATTGCGACCGACAAATATCGACGAGGCGTGGATGTTGATAGCCGCGTACTATCGGCGGAACGGAATCGCGCTTGTGCCGCTGTTTGCCGAGATGACGGATTGGGACAAAGTGGATGCCTATGTGGGCGAGTGGGAGCGGAAGAAAAATGTGGAGACGTGGAGCAAGTGGCTGACGACGGCGGCATCGCAGGCGGTGCGCGACGATGCAAAACACGAATTGCGAGTGCGACTGACGGAGGATGACTTCCGGCTGGAGTGGAAGAAGGACGGGGCAGGGGAGTTTAAGGCGATGACGGATTCGGCTTTCCGCACGCTCATCAGTGCGGGGTATGCGGGGACGCTGCCGCTGGAAGGCGTGTCGCTCGATTTGTGGCGGGTATTTTATACAGGCTACGACAGCCACCGGCTGCTCCAGTATCGGGAAAAAGACGGCGTGCGGGTGCTCAATGCGATACTGCGGGAGCCGAGGTTCGAGCCCGTCATCTGCGGGACGAACGGGAGGCCGCTGGTGCGCGACCCTCGCAAGCTGGAGTGGCAAGTCGGAGTGGAGGATGGGAAGGCGGTGAACTACGAGTTCAGTCTGGTTTTGCCGGATGGCTCACGTCCTGCGCCGTCGCTGTTCACGCTGGATGGGATACCGGCGCTCTATGTCACGACGAGTGAAGTATTTGAGGCACCGCCGCTGGCCGGGCTGAATCTCATGGAACCCATCGTGGTGCCCGCAGAGGCGATCGAGAGCGGTGTCGGCGTGGCACTTTTCGAGCGTTTGCGGGTCGCGCCGCCAGAGCGTCTGGCGACGCGGGTGAAGGTAGTGAAGACTCGCGCGATCCTCCAGTGCCGTCTGCAAAAGAACGGCTTTGGCGATGGCGAGATGCTCGTGGTGAATGCGTTCGCGGAGAGCGATGGCGTGCGCACGGAGCAGTATGGGCGCGATGGATGGCTGACGACAGGACGTCACGTAGATTCGGGGCCGGATGGCGCGATCGTCCGCAATGATCGCAACGCGCTGGTCGCAGTGCCAGCAGCTCTCACTGCGTTAAAAGCGACGTGGTCCGGCTACGGCGAGCAGTGTTGGCAAAAGACCGCAGGGAAGAAGTTCGCGGAGCAGTTCTCCGAGTGGCTGGCAGGCCTCCCGTCCTCGCTGACGCTGGAACTGGACCCGATGCTCGCCTCGCTGCACGAGCCCGCAATCGCGGCGCGCGTGAAGCTTGATGTGGAGGAGAGCGGGATCGATTGGTTCGACATTCGCATCGCGCTCGATGTGGACGACACAACGCTCACCAAGGCGGAGCTGAAGGCACTGCTCGATGCGCGAGGCGGCTTCGTACGTCTCGGCGAAAAAGGCTGGCGACGACTGGCATTCCAGCTCAGTGCGGAGGACGAGGAGCAGTTCGCCGAGTTGGGACTCAGCGCGCGAGATTTCGACGCCGGGCCGCAGCGACTCCACGCGCTGCAACTCGCGGGAAAGGTGAAGAACCTCCTCCCAGAACCCGCCATCCGCGCCATTACCAAGCGGGCAGAAGAAATCAAAACGCGTGTGACGCCAGACCTGCCAAAGGGCCTTCGCGCATCGTTGCGCCCCTACCAGCTAGAGGGTTTTCATTTCCTCGCCTACCTCAGCACAAACCACTTCGGCGGCATCCTCGCCGACGACATGGGCCTCGGCAAAACCGTGCAGACGCTCGCGTGGCTTTTATGGCTGCGCGACCGCGAAGTAGAACTCGCGCCCGAAGGCTCTGGCGCAGTAAAACCCAACAAGAAAATATCCAAACTCCAGCCCACGATGGATACGCCCGCACTCGTCATCGCGCCGAAAAGCGTCGTGGATAACTGGCGCGCAGAGGCCGAGCGTTTCGCACCGAGCCTGCGCGTCGCGATTCTCGGCAAGGGGGCGTGCGATGCAGGCGCACTCGACGAGGCGCGGAAGAACGCCGACCTCGTAGTGATGAACTACGTCCACCTCCGCTTGCTGGAAAAAGAAGCCGCCGCAGTGCCTTGGCGCGCAGTCATCCTCGACGAAGCGCAGGCGATCAAGAACCCCGACAGCGCCACCGCAAAAGCCGCGTGGATACTAAACTCGCCGCACCGCATCGCCCTCAGCGGAACGCCCATCGAGAACCGACTGCTCGACCTTTGGAGCATTATGTCCTTCACCATGCCCGGCGTGCTCGGTGCCCGCGCGGCGTTCGGAAAAGTCTTCGATCAACGCACCGACCCACTCGCCCGTCGCCGACTCGCCGCGCGGATGCGCCCTTTCATCCTCCGCCGCACCAAAGGTGAAGTCGCAAAGGATTTGCCGGACCGCGTCGAGGAAGACCTCGTCTGCGAAATGGACTCCGAGCAAGCCACGCTCTACCGCGCCGAACTCAAGCGCGCACGCATGGCCCTGCTCAAGCTGAACACCAAAGCGGACCTCGATAAAGCCCGCTTCAACATCCTCACCTCGCTGCTCCGGCTCCGGCAGATTTGTTGCCATCCCGGCCTCGTCTCCGCAAAAGCCGACAAAGCGGACAGCGCGAAAATGAACGCACTCATCGACATCATCGAGCCCCTCGCCGCAGAAGGGCACAAGATTTTGATCTTCTCCCAGTTCGTCGAAATGCTCTCGCGCATCGAAGTGGAACTCGCCACGCGACTCGGCGAAACGTGCAAGCTATTCAAGCTCACCGGCCAGACCGAAAACCGTGGCGAGTTGGTAAAATCTTTCCAAGGCCACGAAGGCGCAGCCGCCTTCCTCATCAGCCTGCGCGCAGGCGGCTTCGGGCTAAATCTCACCGCCGCCAGCTACGTCGTTCTATTTGATCCGTGGTGGAACCCCGCCGTGGAAAACCAAGCCATCGATCGCACGCACCGCATCGGCCAAGTGAACAAAGTCATCGCCTACCGCCTCATCGTGAAGGACAGCATCGAAGAAAAAATCCGCGCTCTGCAAAAGACCAAGAGCGCCCTCGCCGCCGACATCCTCGGCGAAGAAAACTTCGCCCGAGCCCTCACCCTCGACGACTTCCAGTTCCTGCTCTCGGAGTGAGGAAGTTGCTCAGGTGACTCGTGATTCCGCGAATTTCGGCTATCCGACCCACGCGCTTTTATCACTAACTTCCGCACATGATCGCCCGCCGCTTTCTCGCCATTCTCTTCGTCGCCGCGTCGCTCCACGCCGCCGACTGGTATGTCGCGCCGGATGGAAATGACGCATGGTCCGGCAAACTCTCCGCGCCGAATGCCGCGAAGACCGACGGCCCTTTCGCCACGCTCGCGAAAGCCCGCGACGCCATTCGCGGGGTGAAGGAAAAGCGCACGGTGTATATTCGCGGCGGGCTGTATGAACTTCCGCAGGGGCTCAAGTTTTCTGCGGAGGATTCCGGGACGAAGGACGCGCCGGTGGTCTGGCAGGCGTTTGAAAAAGAGACGCCGGTGCTGATTGGCGGGCGCGTCATCTCGGACTGGAAGCCTTGGCGCGATGGCATTTTCCAGGCCGACGTCGGCAAGGGCGCTGCGTTCAAGCAACTGCTCTTCAATGGTCAGCGTCAGGTGCTCGCGCGCTATCCGAACTTCGACGCGAAGGACCCCATCGCCGGCGGTTGGGCCTACGCGGATGGCGAGATGTGGCCGATGTATGCGGACAAGGAAGGCGAGGATCGCCACACGTTGAAGGTCAAAAAATCCGACTGGCGAAAGTGGTCGCGACCCGAGGATGTGGAGGTGTTCGTCTTCGCCCGCTACAATTGGTGGAACGACATCCTCCGTGTGAAATCCGTGGACGAGTCGAGCTACACCGTCACCACCGCGAAGGACGCCAGCTACGCCATGCGCGCAAACGACCGCTACTATTTCCAGGGCGCCATCGAGGAGCTCGACGCACCCGGCGAGTGGGTTCTCGACAAGCAAACGTCCACGCTCTTTTTCAAACCACCCGTGTTCTTCGACAGCTTCCTCGCGTACGCGCCGACGACCAGCGACATCCTGCGGTTCGACGGCACCGAA
>CAMDQC010000146.1 GCA_945905735.1 Prosthecobacter debontii
TCGCCCTCACGGCTTGACCGTGCCCGCATCGCACCAAAACGGGGCAAAAACAGCAATTTCTCGATGACTTTCCGCCTCAGAACCCCACTCACTACCACCCTGCCTCGCGCTTCTCTGCTCAACTCGCTTTATTCAGCGTTTCCCTAGAACCACCGCACCCGCTATGAATCGCAAACGCAAAATCCTAATCTCCAGCGCCGCCACACTCGGCGTGCTCATCGTGTCCTCCATCTGCTTCCTCGGTGGAAAGCAAGCGCCAGAGCCGATTTCTGAGGCTCCTGTGGTGCAAGCCATCGCCGACTCACACCCGGCAGCACCATCGTCGCCATCGTGGATACCGGCGTGGACTACACCCACCCAGACCTCGCGGGCGCGATCTGGACGAACCCTGGCGAGACCGGCGGCGGAAAAGAAACCAACGGCCTCGATGACGACTCCAACGGCAAGGTGGACGACTGGCGGGGGTGGGATTTCATCGGCCAGAATACAACGGCAACCGTGCTCCAGCCGGACAACGACCCCATGGACGACGTAGGCCACGGCACCCACGTCGCAGGAATCGTCGGCGCAATCGGCAATAACACCATCGGCGGCACCGGCGTCTGCTGGAATGTGAAAATCCTCCCGCTCCGCATCATCAAAAGACAAGGCTCCGGCACCTACGGCACCTACTCCGCCGCAGTCGCAGCGATGGACTACATCCTCACAATAAATAGTCGGCGTCGCAAAAATGAACAAGGCCAGTTCTATCCAGAGGACCCGAACATTACCGTCGCCAACCACTCTTGGGGCGGCAACGGCTACAGCCTCTCCATGCTCAACGTCGTAAATGGTAACCCTCAGACATCCCCCATCCCTCTCCCCACAGGCATCACCGGCACCGCCAAGAAAGACGCCAACGAGATCACCCTCACCGCCCCCCCTTCAGAACTCGCCAAAATCAAAGTAGGAATGAACGTCCTCAACACTGGGATTCCCACGAGAGTCGTCGAACAAAGATTTGCACTTGGATGCGGGTGCGCATGTCCGCTGTTCGGGCAAAGGACGCAAAGAACGCTGCACCCCGCTGACGAAGCAGGCGGTGAAGGCAATCAAGTCCTGGTTGCAAGAACCAGGGAACAACCGGGAATGGCTTTTTACCAGCGCCCGTGGCGGTCGGCTCAGCGCTGACGCTGTTCAGGGACTTCTGGTCAAATATCATCAGACTGCCCGCCATAAATGTCCGACCTTGGCAAAGAAGCGCGTAACTCCGCATGTGCTTCGCCACACCCTCGCCATGCAGTTGTTGCAGTCTGGCGTTGATCGGTCCGTGATCGCGCTGTGGCTCGGACACGATTCCGCAGAGACCACGCAAATCTACCTTGATGCCAACTTGGCATTGAAGGAACAGGTTCTGGCCAAGGCAGCCCCGAGCGAAGGTGTATGGCGTCCTTTCAAAGCAGAGGACTCCCTATTGGCCTTTCTCAAGAGCCTGTGAACCAGGAAAACTATGCCGGATGTTGAGTCGCAACTCCGAGGTGCTGCGTGGCACGCCGGAGTCTGAAATCTTTCCACCCGGCATAGTTCGGAGCCCGGCATAGTGCCGACGCTGGAAGTAGCCAAATCAACTACGGGATAGCCCGGTTGCGACAGCGGTCGGGCTTTTTCGTTTCAACCAAAAACGGAAAGGAGGTATCATCATGCGATTATTCATCATCGTCGCAGCCGCCGGGTTGTTGGTCGGCGGATGCAATCCCGCCCCGGAATCCCGATTCGATACGCAGGCATTTGAGGCCGAGCGTGCGAGACGTGAGCAAGTGGAGGCGCGTCTGACAGAAGAGGAGACGAGCGCGTCGCTCTGGAAGACCGCCGCATTGCTGGCGCTCGGAGCAATCGGAATCGCTCTCATCGTTGGAGCCATGCTCGGCTCCGATGCCCGCAAAGATGCAGACCAGCAATGACGGGGAACTGACCGCAATCCGCGTTCCGGGGCGCATCGCGCGCGTCGTGCAGCACGTGCGGCACATGCTCGGTGCGAAACCGATACGACGACCGACGGTTGATCCGGAACTCACGCGGCGTGCGCCAATTGAGAGGGCAGCGGAAGTTGTGCGCTATTCGATTGCGCGCGCTGAATACTGGCTCTCACCGGGCGGCACATTGCGGGGCGTCCTTCGACTCTGCATCAAAGCGGCGCTGCTTATCGGGCTGCCTGCAATCATTGTTGGTCCCGTAGTATTGCTGCTGCTCGAAGGAGCGCTTGCAGCAACTGCGTCACTGGCAGCAATTGCCGCGAATCTCGCGGCACTGAGCATTTCGCTCATCACCGCGGTCATCGGCTTCGCCGTTCTGATCGCACTCATCCGGAGTTTTCTCCGACGCAAATAACCACGGCTCTCGGGCCGGGTGTGCCTTCATCGGTGCGCCCGGTCCGCTGCTGTATTCAGACAAACAAAAACAAGAAAGGAACCATCATCATGAATCCCATCACTCTGCCAGTGGCAGAACTCAAACCGGCCCTTGCCGGACTCGGCAAAATCATCGGCAAACGCTGCACACTTCCCGTCCTGGGCTGCGTGCGCATCGAACGCACCCGCGAAGGTCGCATCGAACTCACGGGCACTGATCTCGACCGCACCGCTACGGTGCAACTCCACACGACTGATCAGGGCGAACCCACCACGATCCTCGTTCCACTCGAAGACCTCGCAAACCTCGCCAAGAGTAGCGGACGAAACGACACGCTCGTGCTCACGAAAGCGGAGGACCACAAGGCGGTCTTCCGATTCGCGGTCGCCGGTCAAATGCTCGAACACCGCTGCGAATCACTGCCGGTTGCCGAGTTCCCGGAAATGGAATCGGTGCCGGGCAATCAGGTCGTCCTCAATGCGGCACTGCGCGGGTCCATCCACGATGCGCTCGCCTGCGCCAGCACGGACGCCACGCGGCTCGTGCTCAACGGCGCGTATCTCGACGTGAGTAAACCCGACGGTCATTACGTTGTCGGAACGGACGGAAGTCATCTGTTCAGCTCCAACTCGTTCACGCTCGCGCTTCCGGAGTCGCTTATTCTGCCAACTCATCCATTTCTCGGATGGCGCGGCTTTAATGAAGACGGCGATTGGAAGCTGCGGCTCAAACCCGCAACGAAAGACAACGCGCCCATCTTTGAATTGGCGACCGAACATTGGCGCTACGTCAGCCGCTCGCACGACGGCAATTACCCAAACTGGCGGCAGGTCGTTCCTGCGGGCCGCGACTTCACCGGTTGCATTGAAATTGCAACGGAGTCCATTGATGCGGTGATTCAAACCATCACCCGTCTGCCGGATCACGATGAACGGTATCACGCCATCGGAATCGAGACGCAAAACGGACGGCTGCAACTGCTCGCAAAGTCCGAGCGTGAACAGCCGTGGATGCCCATCGAAGTGCCCGGCGCAAAAGCCAGTGGCAAAGACGTGAGGACGTTTGTGAACCGGATCACGCTGCTCAAAGCACTGCGCTTCGGGCTTACGCGGATCGACTTCATCGATGCATTGTCTCCGCTGCGCCTCGCGGCCGGTGGACGACAAATGATCATCATGCCCGTGCGCGTTGAAGGAGAAGCGCCCGCAACCAACATCCCGCCGCCGGCCTCAACGCCCGCAGCGGTCAATACCAACCCTCCGCCACCACCGGCGGAAAAACCAAAGAAGGAGGAAAACAAAATGCCAGAGAACAACAACGGCGGCGCAAAACCCGCCGAACCCAATAAGGAAGAACCCAAGCCCGCACTCGATCTCGCAATTGCGCAGATTGAACTCGTGCGTGGGGATTTCCGAAACGCAGTCGCCGGGCTCAACAAGCTCGGTGATTTGCTCAAACAGGTGCAGCGCGAGAACAAGGCGTCGGAAAAGGAAATTTCGTCCGTGCGTGCAACACTCCGCTCGCTCCAGAGCGTCCGCATCTAGTCACGCGACAGATTGCGAAGGCCGCACACGGCGAACGGGCCGGATGAGCTTCACCGCTTGTCCGGCCCGTCGTCGTTCAATCGTCAAACAAACCCGTGCCGACAGTCGTCGGCGCACCAACAGAAAGGAGAACACCATGGTCGCATTTATTGACCACCAACCCGCACCCACAAAACGCCCCCATCCAAACCTCTGCCTCCACTGCGGAGGACAGAAAGTAGAACGTGCCGAAGTCCAGCTTGTGCCGACGCCTCACGCGACGGCCACATGGACGCCCATCCCGCATCTCGAATTGGTCACCCAAGTCGAGCGCACACTCAGAACGAGCGGCCTCGTCGTCGGAACCCAGGCCCACAGCCTGAGCCACGATGGTCAGCGCTATTTCGGACTGATGGAAGTCTTGCGCGAGCAAAACGCCGAAGACTACTGCTGGGTGCTCGGCCTGCGAAACAGCCACGATAAAACATTCCCCGCAGGCATCACCGCCGGGGCGAGTGTTTTCGTGTGCGACAACCTCAGCTTTTCAGGCGAGGTAAAGCTGGCGCGCAAACACACCACGCACATCACCCGTGACTTGCCGCGCCTCGTTCAGAGCGCCGTCGGCAAACTTATGGATCGCTGGCACCACCAGGACACCCGCATCGCGACGTATCAACTCGCCGATGTCGAAGACCGCACCGCACACGACCTGATTGTGCGCGCCGTGGATGTCGGGGTATGCCCAAACAAGCTCGTCCCGCGCGTGCTGCACGAATGGCGAGAACCGCGACACGAAGCATTCGCGCCACGGAATGCGTGGAGTCTCTTCAACGCATTCACCGAAGCGCTGAAAGGCAACCTCATCGAACTCCCGCGCCGCACGGAGGCGTTGCACGGCCTGCTCGATACGCACGTCGGCATTCACTCATGAGCGCGCCGACTAAGCGCGAGCGCGAGCATTACGCGAAATTGATCGGCCGCCAAATCACCGCAATTCAATGGGAGGAAATCGACGGAAGGCCACTTCCCGTGCTCATCCTCACCGGATGGGACCGCGACGGAAATGCCGCCGCCGCCACCGTGCTTGCCGACCCGGAAGGAAACGGGCCGGGGCATCTGGATCACAATCTCTGATCCACCAACAGAAAAGCGGGCCTGCAGGCCAGGGCCGCTTTTTTTAGCTATCGGGTGCAATTGCCAGTCGGTTGTCGGAATCATTTCGAATTCGATGCAATGTGGAGCAACCGATCTCAAACAATTTTTTCACGGTGCCAGTTGATGTATCCCTTCCGAACCGATCCCGGATTACGCATTCGACTTCCACACGTTGAATGGGAAACGGAAAGGCAAAACGAAGGCCGACTTCTTCCGCGAAGAGCAGCGGGCGCTGGAGCCATTCCAGCCGGGGCTGTTTGATGATTTGGCGGGGAGTTGAGCAGTCCTCTTTCCATCCGCCACCGGCTTGCGCACTACTGGGCGCACCGTCTGGCTGTGGGAATCCGCACGTTTCGCACCCGAACCGCCAAAATGAATGGCGTCGCCCGGGTTGTTCAATTCCAACCGTTTAATACTCCGCGATCATCCATGACAACACTTCCTCTTCTTGATTTGTGCCGAAAACCTAGCAATCTAGCAGCAGCGCTCTTGGTCATTTTGCTGCAATGAATTTGCTTTCGCGCCCCGCCGCCCCGCACCGTCCAAGGCCCCCCACTCTGCACCCTGCTACCCGCAACCCCCGGCCCGCCAATATCCAGCGAACTCCACCCGACCGGCAACCCCTGCGCCCGCCCCTCGAAACCAAGGCACGCCAAAAAAACGCAGACGAGAACGGCAGCGAAACGGAAGGCGGAGTTCATGGCGCAGTGACTTTGATCCGCAGGAAAAGCGCCGCGGTGCCTGCGGGGACGATGGCTCGCACGGTGCGGATAGTGCCGTTGTCGTTGGTGATTTGCTGAGTCACGCCTGCCGTGCTCCAACTCCCGGCGGCGAGGGTTTGGGTCCACTCGACGGCGTAGGTGAGGTCTGGCGCGAGACTCGGGCGGGTGTAGGTGAAGGCGAGCGTGTTGCCTTCCAGCGCGACGCTGTAGGGAGCGGCGTTCGATTGCGTGGGGTTGGTGGTGAGGGCGTATTCGAGCAGGTTGTTGAAGGCGTCGCCATCGGGGTTGGCGGTGCGCAGGGCGTTGTTGCCGGTGAGCGTGGGGAAGGCGGTCATCCATTGCGTGAAGGATGCGGTGGACTCGACGGAATACGTGACGCTGAGGCTCGGCGGAGAGCCGCCGGATTTGTCGAATGCCTCGGCAGTGCGGTGGCCGGCGCCTTCGATGAAAAGCGCGATGGCGTTGCCGCTGGCCCAGCCGGGACGGGAAACGATTTCCTGCACGATGCCTGCGAGGTTTGGAGTGCGCTGACTTGCGGCGGCTTCGCCCAAAACGCTCCACGCGGAGGGCTGCCAAACCACGCGGGTCGCGGTAATGGGACGATTGCTGAGATTTCCCGCTGTGGCACTGAATGCGGCGGCGTGGTCCGCGGCTTCCACTGTGATGTCGAGCGTGGTCGTTTCACTCTGCGCTTCATCGGCGGTGAACTGAATGGTGGCACTGGTGATGATGGCGCCTTGCGGAATTGCCAGTCCGGCAAAACGCAGGCCGACGAGTTGGTCGCCCGCGCTGGTCGCGTCGTCGTTCACGAGTTCGAGGTCGGTGCTCGTTAGGTTCACGACACCGGTGGCGGATTCCTCCGCATCGTCCGCACTGGCTGCGAGAGGCACTGTTAGCGTCAGGGGCGTGGCTGCATCCACGACGGTGAGCATAAACGTGTCGCTGGCCGTGTTCGTGCCGTCGCTCACGGTGAGTGTGATGGTCGCGGTGCCGCTCTGGTTCACTGCGGGCGTGACGGTGACGGTGCGGTTCGCGCCGCTGCCGCCGAAGACGATGTTTGCATTCGGCACGAGCGTGGTGTTGGCGGAGGACTTCGAGAGTGTGAGCGCTGACGCGGCGGTTTCGATGTCGCCGATGAGGAATGGGAGCGCGCCCGTGTCGTTGTCTTCGTCCACGGTTTGATCGGCGACCGCGCTGATCGTGGGCGCGTCGTTCACGGCAGTGACGGTGACCTTGAAGGTGTCGCTGGTCGTGTGGGTGCCGTCGCTGACGCTGAGTGTGATCGTTGCGGTCCCGGTTTTGTCAGCAGCGGGCGTCACTTTGACCGTGCGATTCGCGCCGCTGCCGCCGAAGTCGATGTTCGCATTGGGCACCAGCGTGGTGTTGGACGATGTGGCCGACAGTGTGAGCGAGCCGGCGGAGGTGAGGTCGTCGCCGATGAGGAAAGGGAGCGCGCCCGTGTCGTTGTCTTCGTCCACGGTTTGATCGGCGACCGCGCTGATCGTGGGCGCGTCGTTGATGCCGGAGATCGTCCACGCGTCCAGCGAGGTGACAGCGGGCAGGGTCGTCGGAATCGGGTCGCCACTGGCGAGCGGCTTGAGATAGACAGTCAGCCTCGTGTTGGTGACGCCGGTGAGTCTGATACTGAGTTTCTTGGCAAAGCCGTTCCCGTCTTGTCCCGCAGGATCGGGGGAAGTGGAGAAGGGCGTCGCATCGCGGACGGTGAAGTCGCCGCCGCCGCTGAGGATCTTGCACCAGAGCCGCTCGCTGCCCTGGGTGAGCGTGGCGGAAGAGCCGTCGGCCGCGATGCTCACGCTGGTGATGTCCGAGTTGAAATGCATGAACCACCACACGGTGGAGGCGGAGTTGAGATCGATCTCGTCCTGCACGATCACGTCGTGGCGGTCATTGAGCAGTCGGAAGCCGCGCCGAATTTCGTTCGCGCCGCTGTAGGCCGGCGTGAGGTCCATGATGCTGATCGAGCCGTCGCCATCGGGCGAACTGCGCCAGAAAAAGATCGGCGAATTGTAGCCGAGCCGCTGGTCCGGGCCGCTGCCAGGATCGATGACGAGCGTGTTGTGGCCCTCGGCGCGCTTGCGGTAGTAATCCCAGCGGTCGGTGCCCGAAGAAGACCCGGGGTTGAAGTATTCCGGCAACGAATAGCTGTCTGAGCCCATGTCGAGGGCCCAGTTCTTGCCGTTCGCGTAAAGCATGAACGAGCCCGCGTCGAGATCGCCGTGGGCCTGGTCGCCGGTGTGGCCGCCTTTGAAGGCAAGATAAGTCGCCTGCGAATCGTTCCATTTCTCCCGGAAGACGCCTGCCTCCAGCGGATCGAATGCGGGCGAGGTCGGCGTGGTCGCGCCGCGGAAATATACATCGGGCGACACGCCTTCCGTGGCCGGGTTGCTGCCGCGCGCGTCATACCACAACAAGTCGAGTGCCTCGGGACCGCCTTCGACATCGTTGCAGAAACCCCGCTGAAACCACGCACACACCGGACGGTTGTAGCGCCGCGCAAACCAGAACAGCTCCGGGCCGCCGCGCTCGTAGTTGGCGCTGTCGCCAAAGTTGAACATCTTTTCCGTCGGCCCGGTCATATGCATCGGCACCACGCCGCCTTCCGACAGACCCTGCTTGCTGCTCAGGTAGCCGAAGTCGGTGCCCAGCGCGCCTTCGAGCCCGGCGAGCATGCGCACGACATACTGCGCCGAGTAAGCCCAATACGATGGTCCTTCATACCACGCGCCGTTGTCGGCGGTAAAATGGCCGAGCACCGGACGCGCCGAGGCGAGCGCGCGCTGGAGAATCTCCTCCGCCTTGGCCTCACTATACGTGCCGATGGACAGCGCACCGAGCGCGAGGCCGCCGTTGCAGACGAGATTCCAGTTGTTCGCATCGTTCTGGGTCCACCATTCATTCGCGTCATAGGCGGCGAGGCCCGGATTGAGACCCTTGTTCACGATGGCGTCCCGAATCGCCGAGAGCCGCGACGCTGACCAGTAATCGTAAATCCAATCCAGGCCGATGGCGAAGGCGTGAGTCATCTCCGCCACGCAGAGAAACTTCGTCGGCTGCCAGCTCGGGAAATTTCTCGCCGCGTCGAGTTCGTCCCACGCGCGCTCGGCGTATTGGGCGTCGCCGCTCACCTGCCACACGAGCGCCAGCGTGTAAATGCGCTCGAGCACCGAGCGGCTCACGCCGAGATTGTCGGAGGAATTGTAAACATTCACCGGCTGCGTGAGGATCGAGTTCGCGCGGGCCAGCAGCGTGGCATACCAGTCCGCCTGGTTGCCGGTCGGGTTCGCCGCGATCTGCGCCTTCAGCCACGCGAAACGTTCCGCCGTCGCCAGGATCCGCGGACGCCCCGTGGCCAGCGTGTCCAGCAGCGCCGACTGCGCAGGCTGCGGCGTGTCGATGCCCGCCTGCACGAGGTAGTCGCCATCGATCACCTCCCAATTGGTGCTGCCGGGCGTTTTCCATGCGACGGAGAAATGATCGTTGCCCGAAGCCTCCACGTGACGCAGCTCGACGTAGTAGCGCTTCCCCGCTGTGAGCGTGCGTGCGCCGGAAACCTGCGAGGGAAACTTCATCCACTCGCGAAACGCCGTGGCCGATGGCACCGACGCGATCTGCACCTTGTTGGCCGCCGTTTCATCCGTGCTGAGAAACAACGACACGATATCATCACCCGCCACCGCGAAGGTGTAACTACCGCTCACCTGCGGCACCAGAAAGCCCGTCACGCGCGTGCCGTAAGTGCTCGCCCAGTTGGTGTGATAAGATTCGAAAGTCGGGATGAAATCGCGGGCCTCCGGCCGGTTCGGATAATTCACATGGCCGGTCAGATCGCTGATGGCCGTGCCCGTCACGTCATCCCAAACCTCCTGGAGCAACGCGCCCGTCTCCGGGTCCACGGTGGCGGTGGAAAGCCGCGCCTGCGGAATCACCTGCCGCGCCTGACTCGGGCTGGACCACTCGAGCTTCGCCAGCGCGTTGACCGTGCCCTCCATCATCTCGAGGCGGATGTTCACCTTGCGCCCCGCGGTCAGCTTCGCCGTTCCGCGCATGTTCAAACCGCCGGACACGTATTCCGCCCGCGCCGCGATAAGCTTGTCATCAATCCACAGCCGCGAGCCATTATCCGCCGCGACATAGAACGTGTAGGTCTCCGAGAACTGCGGATCGATCTGCCCCGTCCACCGCACGGAAAAGTTGTCCCCGCTCGTCAACGCCGTGCCCGGTGGAATGCCCGTGCCCCAGTCAAAATCCACCGTCGCATCCGTGCGCGTGGTGACCAGCGAAGTGAAGTCGGCAGCGTCGTAATATTTCCCCGTGAGGCCGCTCGCGGCATCAACGCGAAACGCGGCGAGCACGAGCAGCGCGATCAGCAGTATCAGTGATGGTTTCGGATTCATCCTATGGCGCGGTGACTCTCAGGTGAATGTAGCGGCGGAGAATGGTGCTGTCACTTGGAATGCTGGCCTTCACCGTTTGCACCGTGCCGTCGTCGTTGAGGATGGTCTCCGTGACGCCGCTGGCGGACCAGGAATTGGTGGCGAAGGTGTCGCTGTATTCGACCGTGAAAGTGACGCCGGCATTGAGCGCGGATTTGCTGCGGGAGTAGGTGAGTTCGGCTGTGGTGGCGGAGCGGGCGGGTGTGAGGGCGGAGCGGGTGCCGGTGCCGGGATTTTGTGCGGTAGGGTTCCTTATCTCCATAGCGGTTCGATTTGTTCAGCGTTCCACTTGTCCCAGAGCGCTGACATTTGCTGCAGGCGGGCGGGTTCCTGAGTGGCGAGATTCCGGGTCTCGCTGATGTCATGCGTGAGGTCGTAGAGTTGCCACTCCTTGCCATCGCGAACGAGTTTCCAGTCGCCGAGACGCAGGGCGTTCTTTTTGCCAACGCGCCAGAACAGCGGACGTTCGGGCAGTTGCGTGGTCTTGCCCGTGAGCAGGGGCATGAGGTTGATGCCGTCCAACGTGGCTTCGGCTTTGGTCGATTGCTCTGGAGCTAACGCACCGGCCACTTTTAACGCTGTCGCGGTGGCGTCGATGGACGCCACTGGTGCCTCCACCACCTGACCTGCGGTGATGTGATTCTTCCACGCCGCAATGAAGGGCACACGAATGCCGCCATCCCACAGTTCGCCTTTGCCGCCGCGCAACGGAGCATTGCTGGAGGTGAGTTCTTGGGTGGGGCCGCCGTTGTCGCTGAGGAACACCACGAGCGTGTTTTCCTCGACGCCGCTGTCACGGAGTTGAGCGAGCACCTTGCCCATGCTGTCATCGAGATGCGCGAGCATGGCGGCGAAGATGCGGCGCTGGATGTCTTCGATGTGCGCGAACTTCTTCAGGTAATCGTCCGTGGCCTGCATGGGGCTGTGGACGGTGTTGTAGGCGAGATAAAGAAAGAACGGCTGCGCGCGATGCCTCCCGATGAAATCACAGGCTTCACGCGTGAAGGCATCGGTGAGGTTCGCCTGTTCGTCCACTGGCTGACTGCTGCGCAACAGCGGATTGTCCGTGTCGTATTCGGGTTCGTTCGAGCCGAGATGCGTGCTCCATACGATGCGGCCATCGGGTGAGGTCCACCGGCCCTGACCGCCATCCGGCAGGGTCTTGCGGCGCAGCCAAGTCGTCACGCCCTGCCACGGTTGCGGCACATAGTAATGCCCCTCGTGCAAAAAGCCGAAGAACTCATCAAAGCCGCGCCGCTGCGGATGAAACGGAGCGGTGCCTCCGAGGTGCCACTTGCCCACCAATCCCGTCGCATAGCCCGAGTCACGCAGTCGATCCGCCACGGTCTTCTCCGCGACTGGCAAGCCAATGCCCGGCGCAGCGTTCTTCGCGCCGATGGGATTAAACTCAAAACCAAACCGCGTCTGAAAACGGCCCGTCATCAGCGCCGCACGCGAGGCCGCACAAAACGGCGCGGTGACATAGCCGCTCGTGAATCGCGCCCCACTCGCCGCGAGCGAATCGATGTGCGGTGTCGGTATGCCTTTCCCGCCGTAGCAACCGAGTTCGCCGTAACCGAGGTCGTCAACGACGATGAAGACGATGTTGGGACGTTGCTCCGCAGCGAGTGATGAAGTCTGAACGCCGAGGGTCGAAAGCAGCAGGGCTGCGAGGAGGGTGAAAGTTTGTTTCATGACTATTTCTCTTTTATGGAACGCGATCAAGTCGGCGGACGCTGACGTAATAGGCGCCGCAGATCTCCTTGCCAGAATCGTCGAGGAAGGTGCCGCGGAGCATGGTCTGCCCTTGCTTGAGGGGGACGGTCAACAAGGCAACCGTATCGGTTTGAGCCACTTCTTTTTCGCCCTTGAACTCGCCGACGGTCAGCCTCGCCTTCACAATGGGAAAGGCCTTGCCGGCGGGAAGTGGGTGGTTACCGAGCACGGAGTTCCAGGCGGGCACCGTGCCACAGATGGCGGCATTCGCCTCCTCCGGCCATCGTCGGAGAGCGATTTCGTAGTTACCGTCGCGCGCCACTTGGATGAACCATTGATCCATCGTGTAGGTGCCTGCGCGCACCATTGCCGGAGAGAGACCTTTCTGACCGTATTGGGTCGAAGGCAGCAGCGTGGACGGATTCTCATGGTCGTCGCCGACGATGATGGCGCTGCGCTTGGTGGTCCATGGCTCCACGTCTTTCCACCATCGGGCATAGGCTGCACGTAGCTTCGCGACGATCTCCGGTTGGTTGGCGCTCACATCCTTCTGCTGGCCCGGGTCGGTGGCAAGGTCATACAATTCGCTTTCCACCAGACGCCAGCGGCTCCACATGACGGCATAAGGTTTTTGCGCGGGATCGATGCCTGGGGCGGCTTGCCGGGGATAGCCGTGTTGAACAACCAAGATCCGGTCAGGCGGCTCTTGCCCGGCTTTTTGCAGCACTGGCGCGAGGTTGATGCCGTCAAACTTGGCCCCCAGCGTTTGCTTCAGTCCGCACAGCCCGATCAGCGTCGGCACGAGATCCTGCACCTGTGTTAGGCCGGACACTTCGCCCGGCGGCCGCAGTCCGCCGGATGGCCAACGGACAAACAACGGTGAGCGATGGCCGCCCTCCCAGGGCGTCGCCTTGCTCCCGCGCAT
>CAMDQC010000147.1 GCA_945905735.1 Prosthecobacter debontii
GATGCTCGAATGGCTTTATCGAAAAGTCTCGCCGACGCTCTTGAACGGGAGAAGCTGCCGTATCTGGTGGGCGGGGATTTCAATATGCCGGACCATGGCCAAATGTATCGGCTTTTTTCTCAAAAAATGACGGACGCCTTCGCTGCTGCGGGCAATGGCTGGGGGATGACGTTCCCTGGGACGAAGGATAGCCGGGCTGGGCGCGTCCTCGGGCCTTGGCTGCGGATTGACTATTTGTTTGCAGGGCGTGGCTGGAAACCGGTTGACTGCCGCACGGCGGATGATGTTCGTTCGCAACACCGGGCGGTTTTTGCCCGCTTTGAGCCCGCGCCTGAATGAGCCATCCAATTTCCGAAACCAAACCACCCCGTCCCCGTGTAGCAGCCGTGATTTGGCTGCTGATTGTTTTTGCTGTCGCGTTCGATGCTGCGTTCCTCTGGCAGCGTGCGGGCGGTGCGTATGAAAGCGAGTTTGGCGGGCATCCCGATGAGGCGGCGCACTACGTCACGGGCTTGTTTGTGCGCGATGCGGTGACGGCGCTGCCTTCGTGCGTCTCGCAAAAATCTATCGCTCCGTTGAAAGCGTTTGGCCCAGAGGCACCGGGCGGTTTCTACGAGCATTACCCGAAGGTCGCATTGGGCGTGTGGCCGCCGGGATTTTACGCAGTGCAGACCGGGTGGACGCTGCCGTTTGGCGTCTCTCGGACATCGGTTCTCCTGCTGATGGCGGCGCTGGCGGGCGGGGTCGGCGTATTACTTTACCGAGCGGTGCGGGTGGAATTTGGCGCGTTTGCGGGCTTCATCGCGGCGATTCTGTGGCTCAGTGCGCCGTTGATTCGGACCTATTACGGCATGGTGATGGCGGAGATGCTTTGCACGCTGACGATGTTTGGCGCGACGATCTTCTGGGGACGATTTTTGGACGAAACGCGGATGCGCGATGCCGTCTGCTTCGGCCTTCTCGCGGCGGCGGCGATTCTTACAAAAGGCACCGGCCTCGCGCTGGCAGTGATGGTCCTCCTCTCGCTCCTGCTCACGCGCAAGTGGGCTGTGCTGCGCAACAGGGCGACGTGGATTTCCGCCGCAATCGTGGCGGTCATCGCTGGGCCGTGGACGTGGTATTTCCGAAAAACAGGGGCGCAAGTCGGTGGCTGGGCGGATAACTCCGGCGGCACCTCGCTGGCCTTCATCCGCGAGGCGCTGCCGTATTACGGGGGACACGTTGCGCTTGCGATGGGGTACGCGGTGCTCGTGTTTGCGGTCGTGGGAATGTGCTCGCGGATATTCGGTCGCGGGCCTCGGGTGGGGCGATGGGCGGCCCTTGCGTCGCTCGTGTTTGGCGTGCTCATTTTTCAGTGCATCCTGCCCGTCGGGTTTGAGGAGCGGCACATCATCTCTGCCACGCCTGCGCTTGTTGTCTTTGCTGTGGCTGGGGTGGTGTGGGTCGCGCGCCTTCCTCGGATTCGCGCTGCGGAGGAAGCCGCACAGCCCCAGCGCGAATGGCTCTGGCTTGTGCTCCTCGTGCTTCTTTCCTTCCCCATATTTGCGATGGCTCGTGTGCAAAAAGGCTGCGCAGGGTTTGCGCCGCTCGCCGACTGGCTCATCGCCCAATCGCCCAAAGCCCGCGTGCTCGTATGCTCCGACGCGGTAGGCGAGGGGATGTTCATCTCCGAAGTCGCCATGCTCGATCAGCGTCCCGGCATGACCATTGAGCGCGCCAGCAAATCGCTCGTGGCAAAAGAGAGCCAAAGCTGGAAGGGCGACAACCCACTCCCGCGCTTCGACGACGCCAAGCTCCTCGCACACCTCACTTCGGCGAAAATCGAGTACATCATCCTCGACTCGGCGATCCCCGACCGCCGGCGCAAAGACTACCACGACCAACTCACCCGCGTCATCGAGTCCAACGCACCCAATTTCTGGAAAGTCCTCGAAAGCCCCATCACCCGCGACGGCGAGCCCATGTATCGCCCGCTCCGTCTTTACCGCGTGAAAGACGCCAAAAATCTCATCTTAAAATGATCGCTCCGAAGTTCACCAAACTCTCCATCCTCATGGCCGCCTACAACGAGGAGGAAACCTTGCGCATCTGCGTCGCCGCAGTGCTCGCCGCGCCTCTGCCAGCGGGCATCGGACGCGAACTCATTATCGTCAATGACGGCAGCAAAGACGAGACGTGGGAAGTCATGCAAGGGCTCGCCGCCGAGCATCCCGGCATCGTCCGCATCTTCCAGCAACCGGAGAACATGGGCAAAGGTGCCGCCATCCGCCGCGCCATCGCCGAGATGACCGGCGACCTCGCCATCTTCCAAGACGCCGACCTCGAATACGACCCGAACGAGTATCCGAAAATCCTCGCCCCCATCCTCGACGGACGCGCCGATGTCGTCTTCGGCAGTCGCTTTGCCGGAGCCGAGCGCAAGGTGCTGCTCTTCTGGCACACGGTCGTGAACAAGATGCTCACGCTCCTCAGTAACATGCTCAACGACACGAATTGGACGGACATGGAGACGTGCTACAAAGCGTTCACCGCGCAAGCGCTCAAAGCCATCCCGCTCTTTTCAAACCGCTTCGGCATCGAGCCCGAGATCACCGCGAAGGTCGCGCTGAACCGCTTCCGCATGTTTGAAGTGCCCATCAACTACAACGGACGCGGCTACGACGAGGGGAAGAAAATCAACTGGAAGGACGGCGTCGCCGCCCTGTGGTTCATCTTCAAATACCGCTTCAGCTCCAAGTATTGCGACGCCGGAAAAGTCACGCTCGACGCCATCGAGCGCGCCCCGAAATTCAACCGCTGGATGTATGAAAGCGTGAAGCCGTGGCTCGGCAAACGTGTCGCCGAACTCGGCTGCGGGCGCGGCAACCTCAGTAACTTCTTCCGCCAGCACGAGACGGTGATGCTCACGGATTACCGCGACGACTACCTCGATCCCCTGCGGGAAAAGTGGGGCATGAAAAGGAACCTCACCTTTGCCAAACTCGACATGAGCCAGCGCGAAGACTACGCCGTCCTCACGAAGTTCGCCCCCGACTCCGTCGTATTCCTCAACGTCCTAGAGCACATCGAAGACGACCGCGCCGTGCTGAAAAACCTCTTCGAGCACGTCCCCTCTGGATGCCGCCTCGCCATCCTCGTCCCTTTTGGAATGAGCCTCTACAGCGAGTTCGACAAAGAACTCGGCCACTTCCGCCGCTACGAAAAAGGCGAGCTCGAAGGCAAAATGCGCGAAGCCGGCTTCAACGTAGAGCACCAGTTCTACTTCAACAAAGCGGGCAAGCTCGCATGGTTCGTCGCCAACACCCTTGGCAAGCGCAAGAGCCTCACCCCGCTCCAACTGCGCATCTACAACTTCCTCACGCCTGCCTTCCGTGTGTGGGATAAAATCGCGCCCGGCACCGGCCTCAGCACCGTAGCCATCTGCCGCAAGCCGTAAGGCGGGCTAGAAATCGCCGTGCAGTTTGGCGTCGTTTCGGCTAACGAAGCTCCTATGAAAAAACTTCTTCTGCCCGCCCTCGCCTCGCTGGCTTTGTTCCATAGCTCGGCTCACGGAGTGATGATCGTCATGGACTACTCCAACGACACGTTCTTTGCCGGGAATACCGCTGCTCGCAATGCGCTGGAGGCAGCTGCGGCAGACTTGGGCGCGGCGCTCACGACCACGCTCGCCGCTGTGGATGCGGATGTTTTTGCCGGAGTGAATGGCTCCACTTCCGCAACGTTCGATTGGCTCTACACGTATCCGAATCCAACCACCGGCGCGACGGTGACGATTGAAGTCCCACGGGCTGCGGCCAATGAAGTGCGCATCTTCGCGGGCGCGCGAAAACTCACCGGCAACACGCTCGGCATCGGCTCCAGTGGCGGCGCGGGGTTTGGGCTGGCTGGGAGCGGCTTCGCGAATCAATGGATCGGCGCGGTGGATGCCGCCGAGGCGATGTCCAATGCCGAGCTCAATCGCGGTGGCGGGCCGTTGATGGGCATCCTCAGCGGCAGCAGTAATTTCGGCGGCTTCGTGGCGGAGTACGACCTTCAGTATGGCGCGTTGGGCGGTAGTATTTCTTTCGACCTCGATACCGACAACGACAACGACATAGACAGCAATGCGGAGCTGAACAATTTCTGGCAGTTCGACCACACGACGGCGGTGCCATTTTCAAAGTTCGATTTTTACTCCGTCGCGCTCCACGAACTCATGCACGCGCTCGGTATCGGGCAGGCGGTCGGCTGGGATAGCAATGTCTTGGGCACAAACTGGCTCGGAGCCGAGACCATCGCGTTAAACGGCACGGGCACAGGAATCATCGCGCCGGACGGTGCTCACCCGAAAGACAATCTTACGAGCCTCTTGCTCAATGGACTGACATCACAGGAAGTGGTGATGAGCCCGAGCCTGACGAACGGCGAGCGTCGCCTCCTCACACAGCTCGACCTCGCATTGATGCGCGACATCGGCTGGGACACCGTGGCGATCCCCGAGCCCACTACGACGGTTTCCGTCCTTGGTGGCTTGGCGTGCTTGCTTGCTCGTCGTCGGCGCCGGGAGCTACCGGTTCACTAAAAACTCCCGCGTATTGAGCATCGCCCACAGTAAATCGCGGATGCCGTCGATGGGTGACTTCGCAGCGGCGAGGTCTGCTTGGGCTTGGGTGAACTCCGCAGGTGTCGGCGGGCGGCTGACGGTGCGGAGGAAGACTTCGCGGATGCTTTTTCCGGCGTCAAACTCAGGCTTTGGCTTCTCGGCATCTGCGAGCCGCGCTTTGGCCTCGGCGAGCTTGGCCTCGGCCTCCGCCTTATCTTTCTCGAAGCGTTTCATCGTCCGCTCCCACTCTGCGATGGCTTCCGGGGCGGCGGGTTTCTCCGGTGCTTTGGCCTCGGCGAGTTCGCGTTCGCGGGCGGTGATCTTCTTGCGGATGTTGTCGGGGTCGGGTTGTCCGTTCGAGAGCCCGGCAGCTTTGCGCAGCTCGCCGATCCAGCCGCCGCCGTCGTCGAGTCGGCGGAGAAGGCTTTGGTCGTTGCGGGTGTAGATTGTTTGGAGAAGCGTCGGGTCCGTCACGCGCTCGCAGTCGCAGTTTGTCTCGCGTGGGGGCTTGCCGAAAATCGTGAGCGCGTAGCCTTCCGCCTGCTTTCCGCCGCCGTTGGGGTTCGCGTTGATGCCGGCTGGGCCGATGCTGCGCTCGCCGATTTCGGTGGAGAGTTTCGCGGCAATCTCGCTGCTCGCTGTTGCCATGTTGATCGCATCGAGGACCATTTCTGCGGGTAGGCGGCGGATGATGGCGTGGGAGAAATTTTTGTCGTCGTGCTTGTTCGTGGCGTTTGTTTTCCAGCTCCGTTGATACGTGTCGCTGTTGAGGATCTCCCGGTGGACCCATTTCATGTCGTAGCCTTTTGCGATGAAGCCGTGCGTGAGGTAGTCGAGCAGCTCGGCGTTGGTGGGGGCGTTGGCGAGGTTCAAGTCGTCGGCGGGCTCCACGATGCCTCGGTGGAAATAGCCCGCCCATACGCGGTTCACAAATGCCTTTGCGAAGTAAGGATTGCCAGTGCCCTTCAGCCAATCCATGAGCGGCTGGCGCGGGTCGGGGAACTGGTCGAGCGTGACTTGCTCGCCGCCGAGGAGCTTCGGAGTGATGACGCGCGAGGTGCCGAAGTCCTTCTTCTTTTCCTCCGGCTTGCGCTGCGCTGCGCGCTTGAGGTCCACGTAAACTTCCGACCACGGGACGGGCTCGCCCGCGTCCATGCGGCGGGTCAGCTCGCTCTGGAGCTTGCGCTGCTGCTCTTGCGATAGCTTGGCGAGCCTCTGTTGCTCCGCGCGTTTTTCCTCCGGCGTCTGCGGGAGTTTCGGGCCGATAAAATCTACGACTTTCGTGTCCATCATCTCGCTCATTGCGGCTTTCGATGCCGTTTCGATTTCCTTTTTGATCGAGCGCGAAGTCATGGCCCCGCCCTCGTTCTTTTCGCCGCGCTCGCCAAAGCTGATCGGCGCGAAGAACGCTTGGAATTGCTCGAAGTCCGTCTTCGTCCACTGGTCGAACGGGTGCTTGTGGCACTGCGCGCATTCGATGCGGACGCCGAGGAACGCGTGCGCGAAGGCCAGCGCCTTTTCTTCGGACTTCTGGATGTTATTGCGCGCCCAAAACCACGGCATGTTTTCGCGTTTGGAAAAGTCCACCTTCCCCTCCTTGCGGAAGTATCCGCCCAGCTCCGCAGTCATCGCCTCGTAGGTCTGCTCGGGCGAAGAGCGCGTCGTCGAGACTACGATCCCGGCGGCGAGTTTGTCGTAAGGTTCGTTCCTCGCCACGCGCTCGAAAATCCAGTCGTACCACTGCCGCGAAATCTCGCCGTTGAGGTTGCGGCCTGCGTTCACGGGGTTGCGAATCTGCCGTGGGTTATTGCCCGTAAAGTCGCACAGCTTCGTCGTCCACCATGCCGCGTAGGCGGGGCGATTCAGCAGTTCATCAATCTTCCGCGTGCGCTTGTCGGCGGTGCGGTCGGCGAGGAAAGTCTCGATTTCTGCGGGCGAAGGCAGCGTGCCCGTGACATCGAGCGTCGCGCGACGGAGGAAGTCGTCGTCGTCGCACACCTCGCTCGGCTGCACCCCGACCTTGCGCAATTTCGCCAGCACCAGCGCATCCACTTTCGTGCGCGCCGCGACCTTGGGGAAAGGCCCGCCGCTCACCGGGAGCATGGCTGGCACAGGCTCCACGCCGTTATCGTAAAAGGCGACGATGTGTGTGTCGCCTGCCGTCTTGCTCGTCACGAGCCCCGTCGCACTGACATCGGCGACGCTCTCATCGTTCGTGCGAAACCGCGTCAGTTGCGTCACATCCTCCACCGTCCCATCCTTCCAGAATGCAGTCACCTTGAGCTGGAGCGCGTCGCCCGGCTTCTTGAACACCAGCTCCTTGGGTTCCACGAGCAGACGGTCAAATTCCCCCGTTTCCGCGACATCGCTCTTCGCGCCGTTCTCGATCCATTTGCGCACCGCGTTGTATTCCCACGAGCCTTTCGTCCAGCGCTTCTTGCCCTTGTGCGTCTCGCCTTCATCCAGCGAAGGCTTTGTCAAAATGAGGCTCTTCAGCGGGCTCTCGCGGTCAATGCGGCTCCAGTCATCCTTGTCCGCCGTGATTTCCGTGTGGTCCTTCTCGAAGTCATACCCGAACAGCGAAAGCTGAAACCCGCCCTGCCCGGCAAACGCCCCGTGGCACTCCCGCCCCGAGCACCCGCTCCGCGCCATGAGCGGCACCACATGGCGGCGAAAACTCACGCCGTCCGCCTTCTCTGCGTCCTTCCATCGCTCCGCAGCCGTGCGCTTTTCCACGCGAGGCGCGGGAGCTTGCTGGAGCGCGTTCGCAAACGCGAAAGATGGAGACAGGATGCAAAGGAGAAGAAGCGTGGTTTTCATACAAAAAGCGCGGCGGGTGTTGCCGCGTCGCAGTGTGAACCTCCTCAGACGCCGGGGCTTTGGGGGAGATTTTACGTCGTCACTCCTTCAGCGCATTCTTCAGCAAAAACTCGACGATTGGCTTCGGGTCCTTGAGCGAATGCGGGTGGTGGTCCACGCCCGGCTTCGCGATGACTTCGATCGTCCCGCCTTCTTTCCGCAGCTTCTCCGCGAACGGCTGCGTGTTCTCGTCGAAAGGGACCACTTTATCCGCATCGCCACACACCGAGATAATCGGGATGCGCTCCTTTGCGAGGATGGCCGTTTTATCCAGCGGATTGCCTGCGAAAGTCTTCGCCGTCTCCTCCGTGAGCCCGAACGCCGCGAGCGCCTGTTTCCAGCACCCTGCGTTACCAGCGCCCTTGCCCTTGCCGCCCGGCCACGAGCGGATGTCTAGCACCGGGGCATCGAGATAAAGCGCGGCGGTTTTATCCGGGTTTGCCGCCGCGAAATTCACCGCATACAGCCCGCCCCGGCTGAATCCCTCCAGCGTCACACGCTTTGCCAGCTTGTGCTCGGCGGTGGCGTGGGCGTGGAATTTCTCCATCAGCGCCACCGAAGCGGGCGAGCCATACATGTCGCTGATTTGGTAATACGCCACGTGCCAGCCCGCCGCGAGCAGCGCCAAGTCGCCCTGCGGCTCGTGCCCGAAAAACTCCGTTCGCCAGATCCAAGGATTCCCCGCAGCAGGCGTCTTGGGGCGGACGATCAGCGCGGCGTGGCCCGCGAATTTATAGTCGATGCGCTGAAAGCCATTCCACTCCGAGGTCTTGATCTCTTGGGAAAAGGCGGGAGCGATGAGTGCAATAGTGGCGAGTAAGTGAAGGCGCATGGGCCAATCGCATACAGCACGAGGAGCCGGTTGCCAGCGAGAAAGTGGAGCCCCGGCGACCGCGGGTGTGATTAAAAGTGGACCCGAAGAGTGCAACGGGGGATCGCGAAAGTAGGACAGGTTTCCCAACCTGTCTGCGGGGCCACGGGGTTGATGTCCCTTTCCCTCCTAGCCAGACGGAGAGGCTCAAAGGTGCATGTCTGCGAGCGAGGCTTGGCAGTGCGGTTTACTACATGTTGCGCTGGGCGTGGCGGCGTGGCGTGTTACCCGAGTTCCGAAAGCACGCCGGTGCTGCTGCCGAACGAGTCGGCGGCGATGCCCATCTGGCGGAGCATGCGGACGTAGAGATTGGAGAGCGGGTAGTTCTTTTGGCGGTCGAAGGCGACGTGGCCTTGGTGTTTGTAACCGCCGCCGGCGAGGAGGACGGGGAGGTTGCTCGATGAGTGCGCGGAGCCGTCGCCCATGTTGCTGATGGAGAGGACTTGCGTGCTGTCGAGCAGGGTGCCGCCAGCTTCGGGCGAGTCGTTGAGCTTTTGCAGCAGACCTTGCAGGAGGCGCATGTGGGCTTCTTCGTAGAGGGCGACTTGCTCGACTTTCGCGGGCGATTTGCCGTGGTGCGAAGCGTCGTGTTCGCCGAGTTGGGAGCCGGGGACGCTGGGCGTGGCGGTCTGTTCGGGCACGCGGCAGACGATGACGCGCGTGGAGTCGGTCTGCGTGGCGAGGTGGATGAGGTCATACCACTTTTTGGTTTGGCCGACCCATTCGTTCGGGTCGTTCTCCGCTTTCGCATCCACGCGCGGTTTTGGTTTGGCGGCCCACTCTTTTTCCTGGGCGAGGCTTTGCTCGGCTTCGCGAATGGAGGTGGTGAGCACTTCCATGCGCTGGCGGTCGGCGGAGCTGATTTCGCGGTTCAAGGCGCGGAGCTGGTCGCGCATTCCGTCGAGGATGCTTTTGCCGTCGTCGAGTCGGCGGAGTTCGCGGGCGATTTCATCGGGCGTGCCGTCCACGAAGAGCTGCGTGAAAAGTCCCGCGCGGTTGCGATTGCCGGGCAGCGCGACGCCTTTGCTGTTAAACGAAATCGCCGGGCCGAGCAGCAGGTATGGCACGCGCGTTTGCCCGCCGACGTGCTGCGCGACGAGCTGGTCGAGCGTGATGCCGAGGTGCATGTCGTCCATGCGTTTGATGTTGTCGGGATGCACGCCGTTGAGCAGCGCGAACTCGGTGCGGTGGTCGTTCGGGTAGCCGAGGTGCGACATGCCGGAGAAGACGGTGAACTGCCCACGCTGCGGTTCGAGGATTTTCAAAAGGCGCGGTGCCTCGTAGTCGAGCCCTGCTTTTTCGGGGAAAAAATACGGCGCATAAGTGCCGAGCGGACGGTCGAGGATGACCATGCGGCGCGGTGTCGCAGCAGCAGCGGCAGCGGCGCGGCCAAAGGGAATCATGGCATCGAGCAGTGGCAGTGCGAGCGTGGCGGCACCGGCTTTGAGAAAGGCGCGACGGTCGAGGTGGCGTTTCGGAATGTGTGGCATAAAGGCCGGTTGTTCACAAATGGGCGGCTCTGCACGAGTTCGGCGACCAGAATCACCACGGCTTCTCAGGCGGGTTGCAACTAGCCAGGTGCTACCAGCCTTCATTCATTTGTGACGCAGCTTTTTTGTTTCGGGGGAGTTGAGGGCATGGCAGGAAACTCATGCTTATGTCCGGCTGGCCTCTTGGATTCTGCGGGCGATGAAATCCCGCTCTGCCGGCAGCGAGGCTAGGTCGCCCGCCTGACGAAAGTGCGTGAGCGCTGCGGCGATTTGACCTAGCTCGGCGGCAAGGGTGCCACAAATGGCGTGGTAGAGATGATAGGACTCCAGCGTGCTGCGGTTTTTGATGGCAGCCAGTGCATCGAGCCCAGTCTGCGGGCCATGCACACGGGCGACGGCCACTGCGCGATTCATGGCGGCGATGGGTGATGCGTTGAGGGTGATGAGCTGGTCGTAGAGGGCGAGGATGCGCGGCCAGTCGGTGCTCGCATCATCGGCGGCGGTGCTGTGGCAGGCGGCGATTCCGGCTTCGAGGTGATACTCGCTGATACTGTCGCCCGCGGCAGCAAGGCCGAGCTGCTGGATGCCGCGTTGGATGAGGGTTTGATCCCAAGTGCCTCGGTTTTGTTCGTGCAATCGGAGGAGGTTGCCTACGTCATCGGTGCGGGCGGGAAGGCGCGCGGCATTGAGCAACATCAGCGCAAGCAGTGCGTGAGTGCGCGGCTGGCGAGTGGCATCGTGCTCGGTGAGCAAGTGCGTGAGCCGGATGGCTTCGCGGCAGAGGTCTTCGCGCACGAGGCGGTCGCCGCTGGAGGCCTTGTAGCCTTCGTTGAAGAGCAGGTAGAGCGCCCGGAGCACGCCATCGAGACGAGCAGGAAGCTCACTTCCATCGGGCACGGAAAAGGGCAGTGCGAGTTCGCGGATGAGCTGGCGAGCGCGGACGAGTCGCTTGCTGATCGCGGCTTCGCTGGTGAGAAAAGCGGCGGCGATTTCCGCTGCGCTGAGTCCGCAAACGGTGCGTAATGCGAGGGCTGTCTGGGCTTCCGACGAGAGCTGCGGATGGAAGCAGACGAAAATCATGCGCAAGATGTCGTCGGTGATTGTTTCGTGCTCATCCTCAGCGATAGGCGCAGAGAGCCAGCGCTCGTGCTCTGCGGCGATGCTGGGTTCTTTCTCGTTCCAGCGTTGCTCGCGGCGAAGGTGGTCGAGCGCGAGATTCTTTGCCGTTTGCGTGAGCCACGCTGCGGGATTGTCGGGGATGCCGCGATACGGCCATGTTCGTAACGACCGCACCAGTGCCTCCTGCACCAAGTCCTCGGCGAGTTGCAAATAATGGGTGCCGAGATGCGCGGTGAGCGTGGCGATGATACGAGCGCCCTCGTTGCGAAATAAATTTCCCGCGATTTCGCCAGACCTGTTGTTGGAGTCGGACATCGTGGAATCAAGCAAACGCAACGATCGCGGGCTTGCCGTAGAAGTCGCCGAAGCGTTGGGCAGCCTGCTCCGTGTCGCGTTGTATCGCTTTACTCAGTGGCTCGTACGGCATCACTTCGATGGTGAGTTTCTTCGCAGACTCCTTCTTTTTCCAAAGGCCGGCCACGCGCCCTTTCACGACGAGTGTGGGGCGGAAGACGCCGTTGCCGCCGGGGCAGATGCTGTCGGCGCGGTGGGCGTCGAGCACGGCAGCGCGCTCTCGATAGCCGAGCAGATGTTCGTCGAATGCGGGCAGCAGTTCGACGGCGGAGACGGCGGGCGCATCAGCATCGCCGACAAACCAGTGCTCGCGTTCGTCCATGACGCGGCGGCTCAGCGCCGGGCCGATGGCGGCGATGGCAGTTCGCGCGTCGCTCATTGTGAGACCCGTCCACCACACAAAATCTTGGAGCGTCGCCGGACCATGCGAACGAAAGTAGCGCAGCGCCAGTTCGGCGAGCGCGGCGGCGCGGTCGAGTTTCGCGGGCTTGCGCACCCATTCGTCGCGCAGGGTGAAAGTCAGCTCTTTGCCCTCCGGCAGTCCGTTGCAAAGCAATCCCTCGTTGCCGAAATGCCGCACCAAATGATTCCCCGCCTCGCTCGCCCCGGCGACGCCCGCCTGCACGAGGGATTGCACCAGTTGGCCGCGCCGCAAAGAGCGTCCGCCCCCCAGCGCCTTCACGACCACCTTGCGGCAGCGCGACAAAGCGGCTTCGTCGAACCCATAATCCGCCGAGTATTTCCGAAGCGCGGGCAGTAACCGTGCGGCGAGCAAATCCTGCATCCAGCCCACATCCGCCGCCGGGATGAAATGCCACGTCCCGCGCATCGGCCAAGTGCGGACGATCTCGCGCCGGGCCAGCGCCAGCTCGACGTCCGCCCGCGTCGCCCCCGCCATCCTCGCACCCACGGCCCATAGCCCGCTCTGGTAATCCTGCGCCTGCAACGCACCCATCCAAGTCACCGTCTCCAGCACCGACGCAGCCCGCGCGGAAGCGTGCAGACGCAAAGCGTGCATTCGTGTGGCGATGAGAGCGGCTGGTTTCATGTTTTTCCTGCGTTGTTTGCCGAGTGTGGTTCATCGTTCTCGCGTAGCCTTCGATTTCATCTTGGTCACTTTATAGACCTGCCCCTTCTTGTCGTAAGTAGTCCAATCGCCAGTCTGCACACCGCTCTCGAAGTGGCCAGAGCGCATCTTCGTTCCGTCCAATCTAAACCACTCCCAATACCCAACGAGAATGCCATCGGCTGTCTGTCCCTTAGGGAAACGCTGAATAAAGCGAGTTGAGCAGAGAAGCGCGAGGCAGGGTGGTAGTGAGTGGGGTTCTGAGGCGGAAAGTCATCGAGAAATTGCTGTTTTTGCCCCGTTTTGGTGCGATGCGGGCACGGTCAAGCCGTGAGGGCGAG
>CAMDQC010000148.1 GCA_945905735.1 Prosthecobacter debontii
CTCCAACTCGCCAAACGCATGGCCCGAGGCTTCCGCAACTTTGAGTTCTTCCGAGCCATCTCCTACCTCAAAGCCGCCTCTCTCAACCTCAATCTCCCCTCCCTCAAACCCTCATGATTTTACCCACTCTAAACAGCGATGAGCCCGAATAATGCGTTTGCTACCAATGGTGTCTCCTTTGGGTAGGCGTTTTCCTCTCCCGCGTCAGCGTAATTGTTCCCCCAAGAATCCGGCCCAGTTCATCAATGCCGTTCCTCTCTGAATCCCACTCTAAACAGCGGGGAGCCAATTTTTCCCGAATGCTGCGGCGGATGAGCTGAAGCAGATTCACATCTGATTCGCCGCATCCAACTCCCCACTATCGAAATCCGACGGCACCTATCGGAAGCGCGAATGGGAGCGGGGCTTTCCTAAGCCCCGTTGCCATGTCAGTGGCAAGCGCCAGGTGCCGGTATCGCGCCAATCGGGGCTTAGGAAAGCCCCGCTCCGATTTACCCCTGCTGTCGCGTCTCATTATTTGGAGCAGATGGAATCAGTGCACTTGAAGTGGCCGGTTGAGTTCCGTGCGCCACGTGGCCGGGTCGGGGTGCTCCTCGGGGTTTGTGAGGTAGCACTCGTAGAGGTCCGGAGCTTGCGTGTGGCCGTGGGTTTCGATCCAGTCCATGAAGTCGCCCCACGCAGCCGGCAGCCCTTCGTAGGGGCCGTGGTGAACGGTCCGCGCCACGCGCATCGCGGGCCGCTCGCCGGGCCGCACACGGCCCGCAGCTTTCACCGGCGCGCTCACCGCCACGCTCACCTCGAAATCAAAAGTGTCCGTGGGACGCCGCAGATGGTGCGCGAACACCGGCCCGGCGGGCGTGATGCCCTGCGCTGCGAGCGCGCCCATCAGCTCGCCGATGGTCGGCCCGAAGACGCGCATCATTTCCTCCGGCGTGACGGTGAGGTGGATGAACGCAGTGGCCTGCGCGGTGGTCTGGATGATTTGCGGTGTGTCGATCATGGTGTGTGTTGTGCGTGAAATTTCAGCCGCCCGCCATCGCGCCGATGATCATCAGCGGCTCCGTGCCTGCGAGCACTTCGGCGGGCAGCGGCGTCTCCGGCGGGTCGAGCGAGTGGTCTTCTTTGCATGCGAAAAAGCGGATGAAAGGGCGACGCTTCAGCGTGCCATGGTCGCGGATCGTCCCGCGCAGCGCGGGGAAACGCGCTTCGAGCGTATCGAGCGCGGCGCGGATGGTAATGGGCGGCGGGACTTCGAGCTGCACCTCGCCTTCCACGCGCGCAAGCGTGCGGAGATGGTAAGGCAGCACCACGCGGATCATGGCAGCGTCTGCACTTCGACCGAGAGCACTTTGGGCAGATTGCCCGCGATGAGCCGCCATGTGTCGCCGCCGTCCGGCGAGCAATAGACCTGCCCGCCCGTCGTGCCGAAATAGATGCCGCAGTCGTCGAGCGAATCCACGGCCATCGCGTCGCGCAGCACGTTCACGTAGCAATCCTGCTGCGGCAGCCCCTTCGTGAGCGGTTCCCATTCGCCGCCGCCGGTCTTGCTGCGATACACGCGCAGCTTCCCCTCTGGCGTGAAATGCTCGGAGTCGCTCTTGATCGGCACCACGTAGATCGTCTCCGGCTCGTGCGCGTGGACATCAATCGGGAAACCGAAATCCGTCGGCAAATTCCCGCTGATCTCGCGCCAGTCGTCGCCCGCGTTGTCCGTGCGCAACACGTCCCAGTGCTTCTGCATGAAAATCGTATCCGGCCTCGATGGATGCAGCGCGATGCGGTGGACGCAGTGGCCGACTTCCGCGTCCGGGTCGGGCAGTTCGTACTGCGACTTCAGCCCGCGATTGATCGGCTTCCAAGTCACACCGCCATCGTCCGTGCGGAACGCGCCCGCCGCCGAGATCGCGATGAACATGCGCTGCGGGTTTTTCGGATCGAGCAGGATCGTGTGCACCGCCATGCCGCCCGCGCCCGGCTGCCAGAGCGTGCCCTTCGCCGCGCGCAGGCCGGACAATTCCGCCCACGATTTCCCGCCGTCCGTGCTCTTGAAAATCGCCGCATCCTCCGCGCCGGCGAAGACCGTGTCCGGCTCCGTCAACGACGGCTCCAGATGCCAGATGCGCTTAAATTCCCACGGATGCTGCGTGCCGTCGTAAAACAAATGCGTGCCCACTTCGCCCTCGTAGAGAAAGCGATTACTGCGACCGCTGGGCGGCGTGTCCATTCCGGGGATTGCCGAGCCATCGGGCGTCGCCCACGTCTTTCCGCCATCGTCGGAACGCTGGATGACCTGCCCGAACCACCCGCTCGTCTGCGAGGCGTAGATGCGGTTCGGGTCGAGCGGCGAGCCTTTGAGATGATACATCTCCCAGCCCGCAAAAAGCGGCTCGCTCACCTGCCATTGCTCGCGTTTTCCATCGGCGGTTAAAATGAACGCACCTTTCTTGGTGCCCACAAGGACTCGGATTTTGCTCATAGATTCAGGATGTGAAGGCGGGCATAGAACCAAGGTCCGCGCGTTCGTCAATATTCTGAAACTCGGCGGGCGCTCAGTGCAGCTTCCCGCCACGCTCAAGCAGCGCGATGAAGTCCTTCAGCCGCCGCGCCTTTGTCTCCGGGCGTTTCGCCGTCGTGAGGCGGTAGAAGATGGCGTAGCGGTTCGCCTTGTTCAGCGTGGCGAAGTGCGCGGCAGCCTTCGGCGACTCCGCCAGCGCCGCCGTGAACTCCGCAGGCATCTCAAACGTGCTCGACGACCCATACGCTGCGTCCCAGCGCCCGTCCGCCTTCGCCGCCTCGACCGCCGCGAGGCCCGCCGGTTTCATCCGCCCCTCGTCCGTGAGCCGTGCGACGTGCCGCGTGTTCACCTTCGACCACACGCTCCGCTTCCCCCGCCGCGTGAACCGTTGCAGCCAAGACACCGCATCGCCGCGCTGCTTCTGCCCGTCAATCCACCCGTGGCACAGCGCCACATCGAGCGCCTCCGCATAAGTCACCGTCGCCAGCCCGCTGTCCTTTTTGAAAATGCGCATCCAAAACCCCTCATGCGCACCATGATGCCGCACCAGCCAAAGCTCGAACTTCCGCGTACTCACGAATGCAATGATCGGCTTTCCATCCGGCGAAGCGGGTGGCGGCGCGGTGGTTTTGGTGCGAGCGTCTTTCACAGTTTCGCCCGCAGTTCCCGCAGGAAATCCAGCGGCTCGCACGCCTTCACATTGTCCCTCTGGATGAACAACAAAATATGTCCGTCGTAAGTCACGATATGCGTCGCACCACCGTTCAGCGCGCAGAGAACGAAACAAATGTCGTCCGCATCCACCGGGTAGTTTCGCAGATGGTAAAATCGAATCTCCACCTGCTCGCCGAGGATGCCGAGTGTGAACACGAGCTTCCGCAAATCCGCCTCCGCGATGCCGTGTTCTTCCAGCTTCTCCGCATATTCCAGCGCGATGTCCGCCGAATAGAGCAGCGTGAATTCACCCTGCCGCCAGCGCGTCATGATTTCACGGTTCGGACTCGCCGGTTCGCGACTGCGCTCCGCAGCTAGCACTACATTCGTATCGAGCACCGCCCGCAGCATCACTGCTTCTCTGCGAGTTGCACGGCGATGCGGTCATACACCTCAAAAAACTCGCGGAACGCCTCCTCGCGCGACACGCCTTTCGCCTTCGCTGCCTCCGCCTCGGCGAGACTCTCACTCACAATAGTGCGCACCTTCGCGCTGTAACGCTGCTCGCGCCATTGTTCGAGATCCGCCTGCCCGCGCAAAAAATCCGCCACGCGCTGCCCGAGGTCAGGCAGTCCCGCTACGCGCCTCTCCACATCCGGCGGCAATTCGATGGTGATGCTCATGCGCACGTCATACCGCACGCACCAAAAATTCGCCAGACGAAGTTTCTACCTCCGGCAAAAGAGAAGCGGCGCATTCGCTGAAAATTGCGAGTGCCCGACGCGGGTGAACCATCCGCGCCGGGAGTTTGCGGGCTTCAGAATATGGCTCCGGAGGTAGGGCTCGAACCTACAACCACACGATTAACAGTCGCGTGCTCTACCATTGAGCTACTCCGGAACTATCACGCTGGGAAAAGCGGGGCGCGAATCAACTCGGTCCGCCTTTTTTCGGCAAGCTGATTTTTCAAAAAAGATGCGTCGCTACGAAATAATCGTCGCCATGAGCACGAGACGACGCAGGGCGTCGGGCTCGGCGGTGAGGTCCATCCATGTGTATTGGCGCTCGCGCCGGAACCATGTGGCTTGCCGCTTCGCATACTGGCGGGTGCCGATGTTGATGGCGGTCTTGCAGCTTGTCAGCGAGAGGTCGCCGGCGATGTGAGCGCGGATTTCGCGAAGGCCGAGCATTTGTTCTGCGGTGAAGCCGACCACTTTTGCCTCCGCTACTTCGGCCATGACGCCGCTGGCGAACATGGCGTCGGTGCGCTGCTCGATGCGGGCGATCAACTCGGCGCGCGGGCGGGAGAGGATGACGCCGCGCACGGCGGGCTCGGTATCCCATTCTTTGCGAAAGCTGGAGAATGGCTGGCCGGTGGCGATGCAGACTTCGAGGGCGCGGACGACGCGGCGGCGGTTCTTTTCGTCCACGGTGCCAGCGGGGTCGAGTGTGCGGAGTCGCTCGACGAGCGCGGGGAGCGGCTCATTTTCCAAGCTGGCGCGGAGGGCGGCATCGGCGACGGGCATGTCTTCGGAGAGCCCGTGGGTCAATGCGCGAGCGTAGAGCCCGGCACCGCCGCAGATGATGGGGATGGCTCCGCGTCCGGCGATGTCGGCGATGCGCTCCAGCGCGGCGGTGCGGTAGGCGGCTACGTCGAACGAGCGCGAGAGGGGCACTTCGCCGATGAGGTGGTGCGGGACGCGCGCCCGGAGTGATGCGGAGGGCTTGGCGCTGAGGATGTCGAGCCCTTCGTAAAGCTGGAAGGCATCCGCGCCCACGATCTCTCCGCCGATGCGCTCTGCGAGCTGCACGGCGAGCTCGCTCTTTCCTACGGCGGTGGGACCGAGTAAAAAGAACGCGGTGTCCGGCAAACTCATCGCCTACCGGTCGCGGCGAGATTCGCTCTTCGAGCCGGAGACGACGAGGCGGCGGCCCATGAAGTCTTTGTCGTGGAGCTTTTCTACGGCGCGTTTTGCTTCTTCCACGGTCCCCATGATGACGAATGCAAAGCCCTTGCTCCCATCCGTCTCCCGGTCGAGGACGACCTCGGCATTTTGCACCTCGCCGGCGCTCTTGAAGAGATCGAACAAGTCGCTATCCGAAGCCCGGTAGCTGAGATTGCCGACGAAGAGCTTTGGCGAGGTGACTTCCACACGCTTAGGCAGTCGCGGCTCGCGCTCGGTGCGCGGCTTTTTCGGTGCGGCGGCCTTCGTGCGGCCTCCGGTGAAAAAGGAGATCAGCTTCTGCCAAAACGTGAGCTTTTTAGGTGCGGGAGCCGGGCGCGGATCGCGTGGGCCTCGGTTGTTGCGATTGGAGCGACGCCCGCCGCGACTGTTCTGGCGCGACTGGGATCGTGATTGATTGGAATTCATGGTCTTCGGAAAAGTTACAGGTGGCTCGGCGTGGGCCGGGGCTCAGAGTGGTCGGGCCGACTGGATTCGAACCAGCGACCTCTTGAACCCCATTCAAGCGTTCTACCAAACTGAACTACGGCCCGACTTTCTGAGGGCGCGGAAGGTGTTCGGGCACCGTCCGCTTGGCAAGCCCGATTTCACTCCCGGCACGCAAAACAAAGCGCGCCCACAACACGAACCACCGTCAATGCACGCTCCACGCCTGAAACTCCGCCGCTACCCACTTCCAAAAACACCAGAACATCGCCAGCACCAGCACCAGCGCCACTACCCGCCAAGCTGGGTGCATCCCCTTTCGCTCGGGTGAGCGCGGCTGGCGAAACTTCGGGCGGGCCACCTTATGCTCCTCGTCCTCGTAGGCGTAATCCAGCAAGTCGAGGCCATCGTAAGTAAGCTCATTCCACCCACTCTCATGGCACGCCCCGCAGTCGATACACGCCTTCGCATTGCGCGGCACATCCGCACCGCAGACGGGACAGTTTTCAGGATTGGCTCGCGGACGTTGAAACATGTGAGCGCGCTACGTACTGCGCCCGCGCCGATTTGAAAAGCCCTTCCACAGCCCTCCGGCACGGTTATTGGGGCGTCGCTACTCCTTCTTCGCCGGCAGATACTTCAGCGATACGAGAAAGGCATCCGCCGCCTTCAGCGTGTCGTCGAAGCCTGCGCCGTTGAAGAACCCGTGCGGCTGCCCCTCGTAGCCGATCAGTTCGCAGCGATTGCCCGCTTTTTTCATCCGCTCCGCGAATGCCTCCACGGTCACAAATGGCACCGTCGTATCCGCCTTGCCGTGCATGATGAGCATCGGCGAGAGCCCTTCCTTTACGTGATGAATCGGCGAGAGCGCCGTCGGCTCGCAGCCCACTTTCTCCGCCGTCGAATTGCTCGCAAACCCTCGGAAATCCACGCCCTCCATCGGCGCCGTCACCACGCATGGGTTGAAAAGAACCAGCGCATTCGGCTGCGAGCTCACCTTCCCATCCTCGCCCGCCTCGTCCAGGCCGGGCAGCGTTGCCGTCGCCGCCGCGAGATGTCCGCCTGCCGAGCCGCCCGCCGCCACGATGCGCTCCGGGTCAATCCCCAGCCGCTCGGCATTCGCGCGCACCCAGCGGATACACGACTTCGCATCGGCCACGCACTGCACGGGCTTCGCTTTCTGGCGCGACGCCACGCGATAGTCCGCCGTGATGGCCACCATCCCCCGCTCGGCGAAGTGTCGGCACTGCCGCTCAAACTGCGCCGGCGAACCCGACGACCATCCCCCGCCAAAGAAAAACACAATCGCCGGTCGCGGCCCCGCGGCATCCTTCGGCGGGAAAACCCACACCTTCAGCTCCGCGTCGCCCACCTTCTTGTAAGTCTCGACCTTCGCCCCCTCGAACGTAGGCGGATACGAAAAGCCCGCGCGCTTCTGCGGGCGCTCCTCTGCGGCGATAGCGCACGGCAGCATGGAAAACAGGACGGTGATTAAGGCGATGATGGGTTTCATAATGTGGAGAATAATCAGTCTGTCCCCGCTGTTTATCCCAGGTCACTCAATTTCAACCATGGTGCGAGCTTCAGGTTGTCCCTCGACGGGTTCGGGTTCTTTCGGCAATACGCGATCGATATTTCCGATACGAAATCATTACGCGGGCTATCGTGGGGACGAGCGTTCCAGAATTGCGTCCGGCAATCGATGAATACTGAAACACTCAGGAGCTTGTATATCTGGGATTCACGAATCCAATCGATAAGAACGTTATTTTTTGAATTGGAAACCTGATTGCTGTTGAAGCCGAGGCATCGCACGACAAGTGGGAAATATTCAGGTGCTGAACGAAACACCTGATTTGCTGCAAACATTTTCCACCAGACGCGCCCACCGCTAGGAGGGTCGAGTGCTGAAAACACCTCAATTACGTCAGCAGCAGATATTTGCCTGTTTCCTACGAATTCAAATGTTCCATCAGAGTAAAGCCTTACGTCGCCGCCGTGCGCAACAGGCATTCGTAGGCTGGCTCCATCGTACACGATCGTTGTGGTCTTCATCGCAGTAAAATCTGAATCAGGCTGTAACCGTTGCTCGGTCCTCCGGAGCCGTTAAACGTCAATTGGAATGGTTCCATTGATTTGATGTAGCAGACGTCTGCTTTCGGCCAAGGGCATTTTCCAGCGGGCCGTCTCCCCGGTTGACGTAACACCGCTTTGTTGTCGCAGCGCGGAGCAGCAGGCGGATAGGCTCGGCTTTCTTCCATGCCATCCATCACTCCGCGTCCACTGCCCGACCTCTCTGCCGATGACTTGGCGGGGTGGATGGTGGAGCGCGGATACAAGGGGGCTCATGCTTCGCGGGTGCTGCGGGAGCTGTATGCGGCGTCTGGGCCGCAGGTGCGGGAAAGCGCGCGAATGCCGACGGGATTGCGTGAACTGCTGGGTGTCACTTTCCCAAGCGAAGCAGCGACTATGGCGATGCGGCAGGTGGCGGCGGATGGGACTTGCAAGCTGCTCCTGCGGCTCGGCGACGGGCGCACCGTGGAGTCGGTGCTGATGCCGGACTTTCATCCACAGCGGGCAGCGGGATGTATTTCGAGTCAAGTGGGGTGTGCGATGGGATGCGACTTTTGCGCGACGACGCAGACGGGGTTTGAGCGCAATCTTACGTCGGGCGAAATCGTGGAGCAGTTCATCCAGTTGCGCCGGGAGGCGTTAGCGGCGGGGCGCACGCTGCGGACGATCGTCTTCATGGGAATGGGCGAGCCGATGCTGAATCTGCGCAACGTGCTCGCTGCGGTGAAGCGCATGGCCGACCCGGTGCTCGGCGCGCTCGGCTGGCGGCAGGTCACGATTTCCACCGTGGGCATCGTGCCAGGCATCGACGAATTGCGGGAGGCCGACCTCGGCGTGAATCTCGCGATTTCCCTGCACGCGCCGGATGATGCTACGCGGGCCGATCTGCTGCCGATGGGCCGGAGATTCGACGTGCGCGAAGTGCTCGCGGCGGCGGACCGGTATCAGGCGAGCAGCGGGCGAATCACGACCATCCAATACTGTCTGCTCGCAGGAGTGAACGACTCGCTCGCGCAAGCCCGCGACCTCGCGCGCCTGCTGAGTGGGCGGGACATGCACATCAATCTCCTGCGCTACAATCCCACCGGCCTGAGCCTACGAGGCCGCGCCTACACGCCGAGCAGCATGGAGCAAACGGAGGCGTTTCTCGCGGAGCTGCGTGCCCACGGAGCCGTGGCGCATTTACGCCGCGCACGCGGACCGGACATCGACGCTGCGTGCGGGCAACTCCGGAAGCGGGCGACTTCCTCTATTTGAGTTGCGGGTCAATCCTCGGCGCGACTTCACGAAAGAGCCATCAGCCCGCCGCAATCGCGATCCCCGCATCACGAAACTGCTCGAACATCCACCTCTCTTCCTTCCCCGGCAGATTCGGCAACGTCGGCGCATACCACACCCAGAGCTACCCGACTCGCGAAGGCGGGCGGGATTTACCAGAACCACGAGTGCGCAGACTTTAAGGCCGATATGCCTCAGACGACTTCCACGTTGAAAGCCCCTCACATAGAAAGTGGCGGAGAGGGAGGGATTTGAACCCTCGATTCAAAAAACGTCGTCCTAGGGCGTTCGCTCATGTATTTCTACAGAGAAGGATTCATCCTCGGACGTTGACAGACATACTTGGAGGGTCTTAGAAAGGGTCTTACATGGCCTTTCTTTGGAAACATCCTCAATCGAAGTATTTCATTGCCCGCTTCACCGATTTTCACGGGAAGCGCCGGAATCGTTCGACGCGTTCCACGAATCGAAAGCAGGCACAGAAGATCGCCGAGGAATATGAATTGGCGGCAAACAAGAAGCGCACGATGAGGCAGGTGCGTGAGACGATATCGGCATTGCACGAGGAAATCACTGGCGAGGAGCTTTCCGAGACTCCTTTTCGTGAGTATTCCGAATTGTGGCTTGAAGAAAAGAAGCCGGAGGTTGCACCGAGTACACTCGCTTACTATCGTAGCGCACTCAAAAAGTTCATTGTGTTTCTCGGTGCCAAGGCGGACGCCGATATTGCATCCATTGCGAGCGACGACGTTATGAAGTTCCGCAATTTCGAGTCGAAGACACTGGCCCCGAAAACGGTGAATCACGACCTGAAAGTCTTGCGGATGCTCTTCCGCTCAGCCCGCCGTCAAAAAGCGATTGTTGACGATCCTTCCGAATTTGTGAGTTCAACAAAGAAGGCGGTAGCGACTCGTCGCCGTCCTTTCACGATCCCCGAATTGAAAGCGGTAATTGCTGTTGCGGATGAGGAATGGCGTAGCCTCATTCGATTCGGTCTCTACACCGGCCAACGACTCGGCGATCTTGCAAGCCTCACTTGGACGAACGTGGACCTTCGGCGCAAAGAACTGCGATTGATAACTCGAAAAACCCGCAAGAGTTTGATTCTGCCAATCGAAGCGCCGTTGCTTGCTCAACTGCGTAGGCTTCCAAAGAGCAACGATCCTGACGCACCACTACACCCTCGTGCTTTCCGCATCCTCAAAGCGCACGGTGTTGTTGGAAATCTGTCCAATCAATTTGCCGACTTGCTGGCTCAAGCAGGGTTGCGCGAGAAGAAGGCCCATCGAAAAACCGGTGATGCTGGTGTCGGACGCGGTATCCGCAGTGGGGTGGTCGAACTGTCATTTCACTGTCTGCGACACACTGCGGTTTCGCTAATGAAAGATGCGGGAATTCCCTCCTCCGTCGTGATGGATTTCGTCGGACATGACAGCGAGCAAATGAGCACGCATTACACTCACGTGGGCATGGAATCATTGTCAAAGGCAGCGGCATCGTTGCCGACAATTTGATGATTGCAGTCTATTGGAGGCATGAATGAGTGCTCACATGGACACAAGAAATCCGATAATGCTGGTGTTGCCCCGTTCTGAGATCGAATCGCTCAATCTTCGCCCGTTCCTGCGGCGATTTGGACTGGGCGTGCTGCCCTGCGGCGTAGAGCTGGCTGCGCTGATGGGCCGTTGCGACTTTATGGTTCACGGTTACGACGACGATCCCGAGGAGCTCTACGCCATCGAAGACATACGTCGCTTCTACCGCCAGCTATGGAAGGAATGGCCTTACTGGCTGTATTTTTGCGACCTCAGATCGGAGGGACTGATGATGATGACGCTCTGCTGTCTTGAACAGCTTTCCGGTGTAAAAAAGGTGGGCCAGCCATCTGCACAAGTCCTGCTCGATCCTGTGGAACTGGTTCGTTTCGTCTCCGGCGGATTCGCCCCAATGAACGAAATGTTTGAACGTGCCGGAGCGCCGGAGCGAGCCATCTATGACCGCACTCGCCAGATTTTTGAATACTTCCATCTTCCTGCGGACATGCCGCCTTTTGAGTGAGATTCACGCGATACCAACGTCGTGAGAAGCGTGAACACAGGGTGCTTCAATGTCCGCCCCACCGGGCGAGTCGCTGCTGTAGCTTTTTCATGTTCGAGAACTTCGGTGTGATCGGCGGAAAATCGCGCGTCAACTGCTTGGCGGTCGGCACTTCGCCCCAAGCGGTCACGGTGAACATTTCAAACGCGTGCTGTGACTTGAATCCAAGTTCGCGGTTCTGCCGCAGGAATCGCTCTCGCAAAACGTTCTTCCACTCATCCCTCGTTTGTGGCGCGTGCATTTTGTGGCGACCCACCCAAGGAAGCCACTCGGTGATTTGCGACTGGTGACACCACGTCATGTCACAGATGGCCTCGAAGGATTCTTCCACATCAATCGCCAAGTCATGGGCGTTCTCCCCAAACTGGTAGGTGTCGTAGGTGTTGATGATGACCGGCACCTTGACCGGACTCGATTGCGTCTCGTCCGCAGGATACTCCGGCGTGAAGGCGTGCGGGACATTGATCACGTAAGCCACCTCGCGCACAGCCGTCGCCACTGCGACATGATCCACATGAATCCCCGCACGGGGGTCGCTGGCGACCGGCGGGCAGAAAAGATAATCAGGCTCGAAGTCGCGGATCGTTTTCCACAACGCCGCGAGCAAATCCGTTGTCACGCGCAGACACGCCTCACGCGGAAGTTCCCCATTGGGCAGACGCAACTGCTCAAACTGGAATTCGCCGATGAGTGCTGCTGCCGCCTGTTCGCGCAATCGCATCGCGCCGGTCTCCTCGCGCGTGCGGAAATGGTGTCCAGCGCGTCCGTCGGTGCAGACCACGACCTTTGCGGCGAAGCTCTTGCCCAGTCTGCGCCGCAACAACTCAAACGTGCCCGAGGCAGTGAACTCGTAGTCGTCGTAGTGCGCGTGTAAAAACAGGGCCTTCATGGTTTCGCGAGAGTCGTCACTTTCTCGGCAAATATCACACCTCTTTTGACAAAGAGTCCGTTGTGCACGTTTCCCTCTGCGTTCTCAGTCGGCGGGCACAAAGCAAATGTCCGACAGTCAGAGGGCTTGCTCCATGGCACAGTCCGCCGATAGCCTTCCATTTTGCTACATTACCTCATGAACCGATTTCTGATTTGTCTGCTGCTGGCCTTTGCAATTTCTCCGTTTGCTGCGGCGGATGTTCCCCCGAAGGTCAAACGCACAGAGGATGTGATTTACGGACGGAAGCTCGGCACCGCGCTTACGCTCGATGTTTTCGAGCCGGAGAAGAAAAACGGTGCGGCGATTCTCTTCATGGTGAGCGGCGGGTTTTTCTCCAGCCACGAGGCGATCAACGAGAAATCCTATACCCCGTTCCTTGATCGTGGATACACGGTGTTCGCCATCGTTCACGGTTCGCAGCCAAAATTTCAGATTCCGGAAATCACACAGGACATCCATCGCGCAGTCCGCTTTGTGCGAGCCAATGCCGCACGATGGGGTGTCGATCCGCAGAAGTTTGGTATCACTGGTGGCAGTGCGGGAGGGCATCTTTCACTCACAATGGGAACTCAGGGAGGACCGGGCAAGTCAGGCTCGAAGGACCCCGTGGAACGCGAGAGCAGTGCCGTGCAGGCTGTGGCGTGCTTCTTCCCGCCGACCGATTTCCTAAACTGGGGTAGCACAGGCGACGATGCAGTGGGGGTTGGCACACTCAAGAGTTTT
>CAMDQC010000149.1 GCA_945905735.1 Prosthecobacter debontii
CTGCCCACGCGCAACCGGATCCTCGCCACCCCACCGACGGCAAGCGCCGCCGAAGTTCAGCAAATGTAGTGCAGAAAAATCGAGTTCGCCGCCCAGGGACCCGCATGAATGCGGAACCGGCCTCCGCGAACTGCGGAACTTGGGCTAAACATCGGCGCGACCCCGCAATACTCCGCTACGAGCCGCAGGATGTTGAAATCGCTCAGCGCCGCGCCAGGCGCACGACGCACCTTTTTCGCCAACCCGATGCGGCGCTCGCTATTGATGAATGTGCCATCCTTTTCTCCCCAGCCCGCAGCGGGAAAGTAGATGTGCGCAAGCTGCGCCGTCTCGGTGGTCGGATACATGTCTTGCACGACGAGTAACTCCAACCCTTTCAGTGCTTGCTGAAGCTCCTCCGAGGAGCCCCACGAATGCACACTATTCGTCGCGATGACCCACAGCGCCTTGATTCGCCCAGCCTTCACTCCATCCACGATTTGATCGTAGGCGAGCGAGTTTTTATCCGGGATGCGCTCGACCGGGATGCCGTAGATGCTCGCAACGTCGGCGCGATCTTCTTCCTTCAAATAATCCCGCCCACATGGCAACCCGCTGGCGTGTGCGAACAGGCGGGAACCCATCGCGTTGCACTGCCCGGTGATGCTGTTTGCGCCAGTGCCGGGCTTGCCGATTTGGCCCGTGATGAGTGCGATGGCGATGATGGCTTGCGCCGTGCGCGTGCTCTCGTGGCTTTGATTTACGCCCATCGTCCACCACCACGAGACGCGCTTCGATTTGCGCCCGACAAGCTCCGCAAACTGCCAAAGATCATCCGCCTCCATCCCCGTCGCGGCGCAGACTTTGTCCGTAGTGAACTGGCGCGCAAACTCAGCAAACTCCGCAAATCCAGACACGCTGCGAGCGATGAACTCGCGGTCAATCCATCCGCTGCTGATGAGGATATTCGCCAACCCGTAGAGCAACGTGAGGTCGCTCTTCGGCGCGATGGCGAAGTGTCGCGTCGAGGCCATCGCTGTTTCCGTCTTACGCGGGTCCACGACCAAAATCTCGGGCGCTCGCTGATTGCGCAATACACGCTGCCACATGATCGGGTGAGCAATGCACGGATTCGAGCCGACGAAGACGAGCACATCCGACTCCTCAAAATCCGCGTAGGTAAAAGGCGGCGCGTCGAAGCCGAACGACTGCTTATACGCGACATGCGACGTCGCCATGCACTGCCGCGTATTCGAGTCGATGTTCGGGATGCCAAGGCCGAGCCGAGCCAGCGCGCCGAGAAATGCCATCTCCTCCGTGACGATCTGGCCGGTACTCAAAATCGCCACACTTTCCGCCCCATGCCGCTGCTGGATGTCGCGCAGCTTCGTAGCAAAAACAGTCATCGCCTCGTCCCATCTGGCCGGAGTTCCGTCAATGAGCGGCGTCGTCCCCCGGTCCGGCGCATCGAGCGGCGTGAGCGCCTCCCAACCCTTTGGGCAAGCCATCCCGAGGTTCACCGGGTAGTCCGTATCCGGCGAAAGATTCACCGCCACGCCATCGCGAAGATGGATTTTCAGTCCGCAGCCCGTGGAGCAAAACCCACACACCATCGTCGTCGTCGCATCCGGCGCGAGCTTCGCAGGCACTTGCCCCAGCCCGAAGTCACCAGGTCGCCGAACCAACTCAGAAGTGAGCGGCCCATCGAAATTGCGAATCGTAAACGAGAGATCGTCGAGCGAGAGTTTCATAGGAAATCAATGGCCTGACCGGGCTGGAATCCCCGGCATCCGGGGCGCACAGGCGGCGGTGAAGAAGACGGTTCGCTCGGCAATCACAGCGACGAATGCGAGGACGGCGGCGATGATGGACGGCCAGCCTGTCGCCGTGGTGAATGCAACGGCTGCGCACGCTGCGCTCAGGAGCACCGCGCTGACTCGCAGTTCGCAAACGCCGCGCATCAGCAGACTCGCGATGCGTGCGGAACGATGGGTGGGGTGCTCTTCATCTTCGAGCGAATGCCGATTCCGCCGAGTCTCCCAGCCGACCAACAGCCAATGCGCCGCGACAGCCACCGCGAGCACGATAGGCGAGGCCGCAGCGATTGCCGCAGCGTGTAGCCCGAGGACAATGGTGCTGCCGAAGAACTTCCCAAACGTCGCCGCCGCGCTCCACCACGGACGTCGCGTATCCACGTAAATCATCGCCGAACACGCGACGGCTATCGCCCCGAACACAACCGTCGCGATGCCGAGCAAACGCGCGATTTCCCAGCCGAAGTAGGCGGCTCCCGTGAACGCAACGCCAGCGCCTGCTAGGACGCTGAACGCCAAAATCTCCCGGCTCATCCAAGACTTTCGCAGCCCGAGGAAGAACCTCCATGCGCCCAGCGGACGCCCAAGATGCAGCACGCTGACTGCAAGCCCTACGTGGAGCAGCACGGTCGCCGGAATCGCGAGCTGGGGTAAAGCGACCGCAGCCGCGTAAGTCCCAACCGCAGCTTGGGTGAAGGCGAGCATCGCGATGAGTGGCCAGTGCGCGTGCTCCAGTCGCAGGTCACCAGAATCGCCGGGGCGCGCGTTGGTGGGGAGTGCCGCCGAGCTGCGATAGGTCGTCGTCGGGCGTGTGTAGCTGCTCTCGAAGGTTCCCGGCAGCATTCGTTCGTCGCTGGATGCGCCGGATTTCACGACTTCGATGCGGATGGCTTCGTTCGGGCAAGCCTGCACACATGCGGGCGCTTCACCCGCTGCGAGGCGGCCTTGGCACATGTCGCACTTGCGCACGATGCCGCGTTTCTCGGAATACTTCGGCACGTCGTAAGGACACTTCAGCACGCAATACTGGCAGCCGATGCACTGGTCATCGAGATGGCGCACGATGCCGGTGGCTTCGTCTTTTTCGTAGGCGAGGACCGGGCAGCCATTCGCACACGCGGGGTCCTCGCAGTGATGGCACGCGCTCGTGACCGTCTGCTGCCAAGGCTCGCGCCGACTGCCGCCGAGCAGCAGCCCGAGGCTGCGCCACGACTCGTCTTCGTCGAGGCCGTTCATCGAATGGCACGCGCTCACGCACGCCTTGCAGCCCGTGCATGTGTCGAGATTTACGGCAAACGCATACTGCTCGCCTGCCTGTGGTTTGTTCAGCGGGATGAGGTCGCGGTAGTATTGGGCCTGCGCGGGAAGCTCGTGCCGCTCGTGCTTTTGGGCGAAGCGCTCGACTGCGGTCAACGTGCGCTGCTCAGCGAGCAGGTCGTCAATCAGCGTGCGTGGCGCATCCTTACTCATTACTAAAGACCTCCTGCAACTTGCCAACTTCATGTCGTACGGAGAACGCCATGAACGTCTCCTTCCCATCGCGAAGTCGCAGGTAGGAACGGAGCATTTTCTCCACGAGCGAGGGCAACTCTGCCGCGACAACTCCGGTGAAAATCTGCCGCCCGACTGCCTGATGTTTCCCGAATCCTCCAGCGATGAAAACATGATAGCCGTCCTCGCCTTTCACCTTCACTCCGAGTAGTCCGATGTCGCCCATGAAGTGCTGCGCGCAAGAGTTCGGGCAGCCGGTGAAGTGGATATTCACAGGCTGATCCAGCTCGACGTGCTTTTCCAAATGCTTCGTCAGTTCCAGCGCGTGTGTCTTTGTATCGGCTTGCGCAAACTTGCAGTAGCGACTGCCGGTGCAGGCGATGATGCCGCTGGCGACGTTCGACTGCGTCGTGCCGAGGCCGCACTTTGCGAGCGCCTTTTTCAGCGTAGGGACAAAGGCATCCAAGACATTCGGGATGATGAAGTTTTGCCACACCGTCAGCCGCACTTCCCCGCTGCCGTAAAGGTCCGCCAACTCCGCGACGCGCAGCATTTGTTTGGGCGTGATATGGCCGACTGGGGTCGTGACGCCGACGTAGTTCAGCCCGCGTTGCTTTTGCGGGAAATCGCCGATGTGCGAATGCGGCAGCTCTTGCGAGGCCCAGCGGAGTTTCTCGGAGTCGTAGGGCGTGCGAGTGAGCGGGAAGCCGAGCAGCTTTTCCGCCTCCGCGACGAACTCTGCGAGCGGCATTTTTTCGAGCAGATGCTTGAGCCGCGCCTTCTTCCTGTCGCCGCGATTTCCCTTCGCGATGAAGACGCGCACCATTGCCATTACGACCTTCACGAGCTGCTCCGGCATCACGAGCACGCCCGCATCGCGAGCAAACGCCTTGTGCCCCGTCGCGCCCCCGAGCGCGATTCGAAATGCCACGCCGTCGCCGTGCGGAACTGCTTTCGCGCCGATGTCGTTCGTGTCCTCGACTGCGCCGATGAGCCCGCCGCCATCCACGGCGATGTTGAACTTGCGCGGCAGATCGTAAAACGCGCGGTCATTGATGATGCGCGCCGCGAGGTCGTGGGTGAACGGACGTACGTCAATCAGCTCCACCGGGTCCACGCCCGCCGTCGGGTTCGCCGTGAGGTTGCGGATGTTGTCCGCGCCCGCGCCCCGCGTGTGAAGTCCGACCGACTGGATGCGCCGCAACACTTCGGGCGCGTCCTTCGGCGCGATCAGCCGGATTTGGAAATTCGCCCGCGTCGTGATCTGCACGTAGCCCGTCGTCAGCTCATCCGCGACCCGCGCAATCTCGCGGAGCTGATGCGTGCTGAGGAACCCGCCCGGAATCCGCAGCCGCGCCATGTATGCGTCTTTCACCGGTGTGAGGAAAAAGAGCCCGTTCCATTTGAAGCGGAAGATTTCCTCCTTATCCGGCGTCTTGTTGCCGATAGCGTTCTCCAAGATTTGCCCATACGCCTCCAGCGGATGCAGCTCACGCTTCACGCGCTCCTCGAAGATGAGATCATCGAGCGCAGGCGGGGATTCCTTTGCGACTGGAGCCGCATCGGAAAAGCGCATCCCGCGCTGAGAAACCCCGGCGAAAAACCCCGCGAGATATTCTTTTTGTTCGCCGGAAAACGGTGTGCCGCTTGGCGGTGAAGTCAGTGTGCTCATATCAATAGACATCGCGTTGATACCGCTTATCCGCCTTAAGTTTCGCGACGTAAGCCACGGCTTCTTCGGCGGATTTTCCACCGGCAGTTTCGATGACTTTGTGGAGCGCGGCGTCCACGTCCTTCGCCATGCGTGAGGCGTCGCCGCAGACGTAAAAGTGCGCGCCGCATTCCAGCCATGCCCACAGCTCGGCGGCTTGCTCGGTCATCCGATGTTGGACGTAGATTTTCTCCGCTTGGTCGCGGCTAAAAGCCAAGTCCAGCCGTGCGAGATGGCCGTCGCGGAGCCAATCGGTGAAGGTGTCTTCGTAGAGGAAATCCGTCGCGCGGCGTTGGTCGCCGAAGAACAGCCAGTTCTTCCCCGCAGCACCGAGGGCGATGCGCTCCTCGACGAATGCGCGGAACGGCGCGATGCCGGTGCCGGGGCCGACCATGATGATCGGCGTGTCGCCGCTCGCGGGCAGCTTGAAGCCGTGCGAGGGCTGCACAAATACCGGCACATCCCCTGCCCTATCCGCGAGGAAAGTGGAGCAGACGCCGCCGCGCGCGAGGCCGTGGGCTTCGTAGCGGACGATGCCGACGGTGAGATGCACCTCGCCGGGGTGCGCCTTCATGGACGACGAGATGGAGTAAAGGCGCGGGGCCATTTTCCGCAGGAGCGCGAGCAGTTCGGCGGGGGCGAAGGGCTGCGCAAGCTCGGCGAGTAAGTCGGGAACTTCGCGACCGTAGAGCCAGCTTTTCAGCGCGGCTTTATCGGCGAAGATTTTGGCAAAGGTGGGCGCTCGTTCGGCTACGGCAGCGATCAGTTCGTTCGATGGTTTCGTGATGTCGAAGTGCTTCGACAGGGCGAGGCGGAGTGGGACTTCACCCGCAGCCACGCTCACCGCTTCCTCCTCATCGCAGCCGAGCGTCCGCAGGACCGCGTCCACGAGGTGTGGCGCGTTCGTTGGGAGCACGCCCAGCGCGTCGCCGACCTCATACGTCAGCCCACTGTCGCCGAGTGCGATCTCAAAATGGCGGACTTCCTTTTGCGAGGTAGCGCCTGTGAGTAGGCGGTTCGCCAGCAGCTTTGCCGGAAAGGGATTCTTGCGCGAGTAGCCGTCAGGGAGTGCTTCCTCTGCCACACCTGTGGAAGCAGGTGCCGCGTTCGTCCCCAGCGCGCCGAGAGCGCTCGTCGCCCACTCCGCGAACGGTGCCTCGTAGTCTATATCGCAGTCGCGGCGGGCGGTAGCGCACTTCGCGCCGAGTGAGGCAAGTCGCTCGTCGCATTTTTTCCCGAACTCACAAAACGCCGGGTAATTCGTATCGCCGAGCGCGAGCACGCTGTAGCTCAGATGCTCTAGGCGAGGTGCGGTGTCGGCGGCGAGCCAGCCCCAGAAAGCCTGCGCATTATCCGGCGGTTCGCCGTCGCCGTAAGTGCTGGTGAGGACGAGCACATTGCTCTCCTTCTCCCACGCCACGCTTTTGTATTTCTCCATGCACACGACCTTCGGGGCAAAGCCGCGCTTCTCTGCCTCCTTCGCGGTCTTCTTGGCCAGCGTCTCGGCGGTCCCCGTCTGGCTGCCGTAAAGCACGAGCAACGGCGCTTTCGGTGCGGCGGGCTCTGCTGGCGTGCCGCCGGAGAACATCCCTGCCAGAAAGCCGTTGAGCCATTGCCGCTGCTCAGCGGTGAATGGTGCGGACTCAGGTATGTGTGGAATTGTGTTCATCAGTAGTTGGAAAAATCGCGGACCTCGGCCCTCATGTTCGACGCCCCTTAGCCCGCCCCGTGCCATCGTTTACGGGCGAAGGCATCATCATTTTCATCGCCATCGTGAAAACGACTCATCGCCACTCTCTCTTCCCATCCTGCCAGCCTTTCCAAGGAGCGAGCCACGCCAATGTTGCCCCCAAAGTGCAGGCATATTTCGCGTTCCAGACTACTCTCCGTAGCCTCTAAGGCGGGGACTAACTGTTGCCTTTTGTCCACCATGTTTGAATTCCGATCTCGACCCTCGGATTGCGCCCGATGGAGATGCGGTAGGGTCATCACTTCCTCGAAAGTAACGCGATTAGAAGCGCAAGCGTGATGCCGAAGATGAGCCAAAATCCGATCCGATAAAACCGAGGCGAAAGGCGTTCGATAAGCGGCGCGTTGGCGCTGTGGAATGGCTCGACGCGCTTGGGATTCGCGAGGTCGAAGGTGAGTTCGCTGAAGTGCTGGTAGCGGCTCTGCGGCTCGATGGAGAGGGCACGCAGGAGCACGGCATCCAGCCAAAGCGGGAGATTCGGGTTGCGCCGTGAGGGTGGCTTCGGCGGTGAGAAGACTGGGGTCTGAAAGCGCTCAATTTCGCCGAAGGGGAATGCGCCGATGAGTGCCTCGTAGAGCGTCACGCCGATGGCGAAGATTTCCGTCCGCTCGCTCACTGGCGCGCCGAGAAATCGCTCGGGCGAGAGATAGCTGGCAGTGCCCGCCCGAGAGGTGACGCTGAAGACTTCCGCAGCGCTCCCGAGGTCGATGAGCCTGAACTGCACGCCTGCGTAGTCAGGGAGGACGAGGATATTCTCGGGCTTGATGTCGCCGTGGACGAGGTCGAAGCGCAGGAGTCGCTGCGCGGCAGCGGCGAGAAATTGGCCGAGCGCGACAGCTTCATCCACGCTGAGATGGCGATTGCGCAAGACGGTCTTGAGGCTGGGCGCATCTACGAACTCTTGCACGTAGTAGAGCGCCGTGGCGTGCGGTGGCGTGAAGGCACGGACGAAGGCATCGTCGCCACTCACACGCCCGGCGTTCCACGCTTCGCGGATGAATGCGGTAAGGATGGCGTCGTTCTCCGAAGCCTCAGCAGGGGCAAATTTCAGCGTCCACCGAACGCCATCTTTTTCCGCGAGCCACGCGCACTCGCTGTGGGCAAATGGGCGGACGAGCTCGTAGCCGTCCACATTCTCACCACGATGGAGGCCGCTGCGGATGGGCAAATCCCGCCGCGCTTTCAGTCGAGTGTGGCCGGGCTCGGCGATGCGGAGGAGGACGGCGCTGGCGTCGTCCCGCGTCTCCGGCGTCGCCTGCTCTACGGCATCGGCGACGAGCGTGCGGGCAGAGCCGCCGCGCTCTAGCGTGGCGAGGATGGCGGCATCATTGAGCGTGGAGGTAATGCCATCGGAGCACAGGAGCACGAGGTCGTTCGCCGCCAGTTCGCACTCGAAGGAATGCGGCTCCACTTCATCGCAAAGCCCCAGCGCCCGAGTGAGCATGGTGCGGTCACCATTTGCCGCAGCGTGGTCGAGCGAGAGCTGTGTGAGCGTGCGATCGCGCAGGAGATACACTCGGGAGTCGCCGATGTTGATGCCGTAAAGTCGCCCGCCCTCGATGACGGCGACGACGAGCGTGGAGACGAGTTCGGGCTGTCCATAGCGAGCGAGGGATTCTTGAAAGAGCGAGTTATTGAGCGTGCGGGCAAACTCACGCAGCGCGTTCGGCGGCTCCCACGCTGCGGGGCGGGCGGAATAGTTCTCCACCAGCACTCGCACGGCGCGCTCGGCTGCTTCGCGAGCACCGACGGCTTTGCCAGCGCCGTCGGCCAGCGCGGCGATGAGCGTGTCGCCCACTTGTTTCACCGCGAAGGCGTCGCTCGATACTCCACCGGTGTCGGCAGGCAGGCCGGAAGTCGTCGTCTGGACCTTCATCAAATCCGCGCCTGCGCAGCGGCTCCCCACGTTGTGCGCCAGCGCGTTTTGACGAGCGTCAGCCCGACGATAGCCAGCACACACAGCCCAGCGAAGATGAGGAAGCCCGGCGCGTAGCCGCCCGTATATTGCTTCGCGAGGCCCAGCGAACTCGCCAGCCAGAAGCCGCCCACGCCGCCGCCACAGCCGACGAGGCCCGTCATCACTCCGAGGTCTTTGCCGAACCGTTGAGGCAGGAGTTGAAACACGGACCCATTCGCCATACCGAGCGCCCCGCTGGCGATGGCAAAAAGCACCGTGTTCACCCAAAAGACATGCGCCAGCGCCGCGACGGTGAGGCATACCGCCGCAATCGCGTAGAAGACATACAACGAGCGGATACCACCCACGCGGTCCGCCACAGCGCCGCCGACAGGCCGCGCCACCGCGCCGAGAAATGTGCAGAGTGCAGCGAAGTCGCCCGCCTGCACTTTCGAGAGCCCATACTCGCCGGTAAAGTAGAGCACATAGCTGCTCGCCAGCCCCACGAAGCCGCCAAAGCTCACCGTGTAGTAAAAGCAAAACCAGTGAGCATCCTTGTCCTTCAAGAGCGTCACGTAATCGCTGAGCTTCTTCTTTTTCACCACCACGGGCGCTTCTTTCGAGCACACGACGTAGATCAAAAAGACAATCACCGCCGGGATGAGCGCCAGCCCGAAGACCGCCTGCCAGCCGTATGCCGCCGCCACGCGCGGAGCGATGAGATAGTCCAAGACGACGCCCACATTCCCAGCGCCCGCCAGCCCCATCACCACACCCTGCATGTGCGGCGGATACCAGCGCCCCGCTTGCGGCAACGCCACCGCGAAGCTCGCCCCTGCAAAGCCGAGCAACCCGCCGAGGAACAGTGCAGCGCCAAACGTCGGCAGCCCAACCAGCCAAGCGTAGGCCAGCGCGCCCATGACGATAATCTGCGAAGCGATACCCGTATTTTTTGCCCCGATACGGTCCACGAGCATCCCCAGCACGATGCGGAGAAACGCCCCGCTGAGGATCGGCGTCGCGACCATCAGCCCCTTCTGCGCAGCGTCGAGATGCAGCTCCTCGCCTATGGCTGCGCCGAGCGGGCCGAGGACCGTCCACACCATGAAGGCGAAGTCGAAGTAGAGAAATGCGGTGAGAAGCGTGGGCCAATGCCCGGATGATTTTAGGTCGGAAAGTTTCACGCTGCGCACCCTTAGCCGCGCCCGTGCCAACCGGTAAAATGAGGCCGTGAGAGTTTTCACGCATCGCGATGAATCCGCCTCATCGGACCAGCCATCCCGCACGGACACAACATCTCAGACTTCACCCCCATAATGAATATACACGCCAACAGCGGCAAATTAGTCGGGTGCCGACACTCGGATGCACGGAGCCGATGTTCGGTATTAGCCCACGCTGGATAATTCCCAACAGCGCCAAAGAGGCGGATGCGGTGACGTGGCCCAAGACCAATTGAAAACCACGCCGCTCCGCACCCGCCTGCAATCTGCCGCTCATTTTTAGAACGTAATGCTCGTCTGAAGATAGACGAAGTCCGCATCGTCGCTCGCTCCGGTGTCGGAGAGATAGTCGCCTGCGAAGAAGTGCGAGTAGCCACCTTCAAAGCTCAGGTTTTTCGACACGGCGTAGGTGAGCGTCGCATCAACCTCGTAGCCTACGAAGTCGCTCGCAGCACGAGCCACTGGCGTAAGCGGACGGACCGTGGCCACGCCATTGGCGCGGTACCAAGAGTCGTTCGTATCCGCGAGCCAGAAGGCGTGAAACTCAGCCTTGGCGGTGAGTTTCTTCGTCGGCGCGCACTTGAAGCTCACTTCGAGATCCTTCATGTTCTGCCACGAGAAGACGTCCATCTGGCCGTAGAACTTGTGGTTCGTCGGGAAGAGATTTTGGAACGTTTCCACATCGCCGTCTGCGGGATTTCCGTCACCGCTGCCATAGTTGAATGCGACGCCGAGGCGCGGCATACAGCTCGTGTCAAACGTGTAACCGACTCCGCCGTGCAGCGCGAACGCTGTGAGGTCAACGCCCTTCAATTCGCCAGTCTGGTAGGCACCCTCGAAGTCATAGTCAAAACCGACGGGCTTTGACGCTGCGACGACGCCTTTTCCATCGCTCGCAGGTGCGGGTGCAAATGCGCCGGGTTTCGATTTGATGCGAGTGCCAAGCGTGATGAAGTCCGTGTTCGTGACTACTTGATCCTCGTGGAGATGCAGTGCGTAGAACTCCGTCGTCTGCGGCCCAAGCGCGCTCGTGCTGGCGTAGATACCGCTGAAAATCTGCTCCCGGCCTGTCTCGTTTCCATTGTAGAGATCGCTCATGTTCATGCCCGAGCGACGCGGAACGACGACAGACGACGCAAACGCATCCACGGTGAGTGCGCCGCTCTTGTAGGTGAGCTTCAGCGCGTCGAATGTGCGCCCGAAGTTGTTCCAGTCGAAGGCACCGATGAGGCGCTCGTCGCCGTAACTCAATATCTGGCGTCCGAGTTTCAACCCCCACGGCGACTTCGTGTAATCGGCGAGCTCGATGCAGGCTTGGCGGAGGTCAAAGGAATCATCACCCTCAGCTCCCAACAAGCCGGGGATGTCGGCGCGGTCGCTCAACACCTCACGGCTATCCTGCGCTTGCGCGTAGAAAGTGAGCCACGAGGAGGACTTCACCTTCACACCGATGCGAGCACGCTGAAGAAGCCAGTTGTCGTCGTTGATCGTCCTGGCGGCATCGTTGAAATCGAAGTTATTGTCCTTCAGTTCCCAGCGCAGGCGCTCCTGGATGTCTATGGTGATGAGGCCATCTGCGAACGACAGCGGGTTGGCTTCTGGAGCCTTGGTCTTCAGCGCTGGCGCTGGCGGACCAGCGATGGCGGCGAACGAGATTCCAGCGAACGCAGCGATGGCTACGAGTGAGTAACGAGTGGTTTTAATCATTTAGTTTTTGGTTGTTGTTGTTTTGGGTGATCTTACGCCGCTGCACTCGTGGTGCTGGCTGGCTTTGGTAAAGCGACGCGCTTTTTGTGGTGCGCGTGGACTTCCAGAAATTCGATGAGGCGCTCGCGCAGCCGGTAATACTTAGGGTGCTCCATCACCGATACGCGATCTCGCGGGCGTGCAAACGGCACTTCCACGATGTCGCCGACTTCGGCTTCCGGCCCATCCGTCATGCACACGATTCGGTCCGAGAGATACAGCGCTTCATCCACATCATGCGTGACCATCAGCGCGGTGATGCGCTGACGCCGCCACAGGTCGAGCAGCACGCCTTGCAGCTCGTAGCGTGTGAGGGAATCGAGCATCCCGAACGGCTCATCGAGCAGCAGCATCTTGGGCGAGAGCGCAAAGGCGCGCGCGATGCCGACACGCTGGCGCATCCCCTGCGAGAGTTCGGCGGGCCGTTTGTCCATCGAGTCCGCGAGGCCCACGACACTGAGGTAATACTCGGCGATTTGCAGACGCTCGCTCTTCGTCGCTGTGTAAAAGACCTGCTCCACTCCGAGCATCACATTCTCCCGCGCGGTGAGCCACGGCAGCAGGCTCGGCGATTGAAAGACGATGCCGCGATCTGGCCCAGGCCCCGTGACTTCTTTCCCCGCGAGCACCATGCCACCGCTGGTGGCATCGCTCAGCCCGGCGACCATCGAGAGCACAGTGCTTTTGCCGCATCCACTGTGGCCGATGAGCGTGACGAACTCGCCCTCGGCGATGTCGAGGTTGAAGTCGTTCACGATGACCGCCGGGCCTTTTGGCGTGCGGTAGGTCTTATTGAGCTGACTGAGTTCTAGGGAAACGCTGAATAAAGCGAGTTGAGCAGAGATGCGCGAGGCAGGGTGGTAGTGAGTGGGGTTCTGAGGCGGAAAGTCATCGAGAAATTGCTGTTTTTGCCCCGTTTTGGTGCGATGCGGGCACGGTCAAGCCGTGAGGGCGAGCAGGCGGCGCTTGACTATGACGAGGTTGGCTAATGCGAACAATGTGTGCAGGTGCGCGTCGTTTTTG
>CAMDQC010000150.1 GCA_945905735.1 Prosthecobacter debontii
GCTTCGAGGGCGACGCGGGCTTTAAATGCGGCTTCGTACCGCTTGCGTTTTTGTTTCATTTTGTGGTGGTTCTTTGTGTTGTGTTTGAACACGCCTCCCACCGCCATTTTATAGCTTAGCCCCTGGCCCGAATTTCGGGGTCCACCTCAGCTCTCCAGCATTGTCGCGAAGTCCGTGGGCCTGTCGCCGTATTTTACCGCGAAGACGACGAAGCCGACATTGATGAGGTAAAAGCCCACGACGAGCAGGTGGTTCACGCTGTCCGCGAGCTTCTCGTTGCCGTGGAAGGCATCGACGAGAAAGATGCGCCCGTGTTTGTGCAGCGTGCTGGCGACCCAGATGGTGGTGACGACGCTCAACGCGAGGTAGAGCAGGTGATGTGTGATGATGATGTTCATAGTTTGTGTGTTTCTGTTGTTCTGGTTTTTTCAGGAAAATTTGAAAGTATGCGGAAAAAAGAAATCAGCTCATCCATTTCAAAAGCCACGGCAGGATTTTTGACTGCTCGGATTTCGAGACTTTGCTGAGGACGGAGTCTGCCATTTCCACAAACTCGCAGAGCGATTTCGCCTGCTTGGTAAAGGCCACGGCTTCCGAGTCGTCGAGTCCTTCGGTGCGGTCAATGCAGTCCCTCAAGAGCCCAATCGCCGGACGAATCTCCCGGCGTTTGCGTTCGCGGACGACGGTGCAAAAAATCTTCCACACATCCTTCTCCGCCTCGAAGAACTCTTTGCGCTCACCCTTTTTCACGACGCTGCGGATAAGCCCCCAGCCGATCAAATCGCGGATATTCCCGTGCGCGTTGCCCCGGCTGATTTGGAGTTCGTCCATAATCTCATCCGTGCTAAGCGCCTCGGTGCTGACCATGAGCAGCGCGTGAATTTGCGCCATCGTACGATTGATCCCCCAAGCCCCGCCGAGCGTCCCCCATTGAGTGACAAACTCATCCCTCACGGCCCGGAATCTCGCCCGGTCTGGATTTGGATTGGTTGCTTCGTCGCTCATTTTGTATTTTCAGTATTATATGAAACATCGAATGGTCGCAACAGAAATCTTCGGAAATATTGGCCACCGCAGTCCCGACGACAATTTTATCCTTTCGCCGCGCTTGGTTTTCAGACTGCCTCACGCCATGAAGATCATTCTTTCCACACTCCTCCTCGTCACCGTCGCCAATGCTCAGGAATGGACGCGCTTTCGTGGGCCGAATGGCTCGGGCCTCGCCACGGCGAATCTGCCTGCGCAGCTCACGGAGAACGACATCGCTTGGTCTTGCACGCTGCCGGGCACGGGGCATTCGTCGCCGGTCGTTTGGGGCGATCATGTCTTCGTCACTTGCACGCCGGATGCGCGGCAGGCGGAGATGGCAAAGCGCAGCGTCGTCTCGGTCAATGCGAAGACGGGCAAAGTGGAGTGGTTCCGCGAATATGCGACGGGCGGGTATAAAAAACATGCCGACAACAGCTTCGCCTCGCCGTCCTGCACCGTGGATGCGGAGCGCGTGTATGCTTGGTTCGCAGGACCGGATGGGAGCCAGCTCGTCGCGCTCGCGCAGGCCGATGGACACGAGGTTTGGAAGCGCGACCTCGGCGCTTTCAAATCGCAGCACGGGCCCGGAGCCTCGCCCATCGTGGAGAAAGGCGTCGTCTATTTGCAGAGCAGCCAGGATGAGCCCGGCTCGTTCATCGAGGCCTACGACGCGGCGACGGGCAAGACGCTGTGGAAGAACGAACTTAAAGGCGGCCAACACTCCATCGCCACGCCATGCCTCGCCGCAAAAGCCACCCAACTCGTGAGCCTCTCCACGGATAACGGCCTCCTCGGCCTCGACCCCGCAACGGGCAAGCAACTCTGGGCCATCTCCGATATTTTCAAGCTCCGCACCGTCGCCTCGCCCGTCATCACCGGCGAGGGCTGGGTCGTCGTCCAGAGCGGGCAGGGACAGGCCGCGAGCGAGATCAAAGTCGTGAAAGGCACCGCTGATTCCAAGCCCGAGCAAGCCTACGAAATCGTCCGCATCGGTGCTTACGTGCCCACGCCCATCGTCGTCGGCGACCTCCTTTTCCTGTGGAAAGAAAACGGCACCGTGACGTGCATCCGCGCTGCGACAAACGAGCAACTCTGGAGCGAGCGCGTCGAAGGCCCCTACTACACCAGCCCCATCTGCACCGGCGGAAAAGGCGGACGGCTCTACAATCTCACCCGCGCTGGCGAACTCGTGAGCATCGCAGCCGGCGAGAAGTTCGAGCTCATTCAGCGTTTCCCGCTCAGCGAAAAGGAGAGCTACGCGACCCCCGCAGTGAGCGGCGGGAAGATGTTCGTGCGTACTTTTTCACGGCTCATCTGCATCGGGAAATGACGCGCTCATTTTCCAAAGTCGGCACGAAGCTCACTGCCCGCAGTGGCATCCTCGAACTCATGGACGACCTCGGTCGCGCGATGACGGAGTGGCCGGATATGCTCATGCTCGGCGGGGGAAATCCCGCTGCCGTGCCGGCAGTCCAAACGCTCTGGCGCGAGCGCATGGCGGAGTTGCTGGCGGATGGCCCTGCGTTCGACCGGATGCTCGGGAACTACGACCCACCGCAGGGAAACCCGCGCTTTATCAAAGCCCTCGCGGAGCTTCTCCAGAGGGAGTTCGACTGGGCTGTCGCGCCGCGTAATATCGCGGTGACGAATGGCGGACAGAGCGCGTTTTTCTTTCTCTTTAATCTGCTCGCGGGCGAACACTCGGACGGGCTGCGACGCAAAATCTTGCTCCCACTTTGCCCGGAATACATCGGCTATGCGGACCAAGGATTCGCGCCCGAGATGTTCGTGGCGTGCCGCCCGGAGATTACTTGGCTGGAGCCGCATATCTTCAAATACCGCATTGATTTCCCCGCTGTGGAAGCAGCCTTGCGTGACGGCGACATCGCGGCCATCGCCGTCTCCCGCCCGACGAACCCGACGGGCAACATGCTCACCGACGACGAAGTGCGCCGCCTCTCCGCGCTGGCCGCGCAACACGGCATCCCGCTCATCCTCGACAACGCCTACGGAGCCCCGTTCCCCGGCGTCATCTTCACCGATGCGAAGCCGTTTTGGGAGCCACACGTCATCATGACGCTGAGCCTCTCAAAGCTCGGCCTGCCCGGCACGCGCACGTCGGTCGTCATCGGCCCGCCGCACATCGCCGAAGCCATCGCAGCCATGACGGCCATCGCCGGATTGGCGAACGGAAACATCGGCCAACAACTCGTCACGCCGCTGATCGAGAGCGGCGAAATCCTCCAGCTCGGCCCGAAGATTTTGCGCCCATTTTACGAGGAGAAAAGCCACGCCGCACTCGCTTGGGTGCGCGAGGCGTTTGCCGACATCGAATGGGCCATCCATGCCAGCGAAGGCGCGTTCTTTTTCTGGCTCTGCTTCCGCAAACTCCGCATCCCCACGCGCGAACTCTACGAACGCTTGAAGGCGAGAAAGGTGCTCATCGTCCCCGGCGAATACTTCTTCTTCGGCCTCGCGGAAGATTGGGAACACAGCCGCCAATGCTTGCGGCTGAACTTCGCACAGCCGGAAGCTGTGGTGCGTGAAGGCTTGCGAATCATCGCGGAGGAAGTGGCTCGCGCTTCCTGAAAAATGGGAGAGCCGGGGACCGGGATTGAACCGGCGACCTCGTCCTTACCAAGGACGTGCTCTACCAACTGAGCTACCCAGGCGTCTCTCCGGCAGATGCCGGAAAGCGGAGGCGGAACGTAGCGAGCGAGCCGTCCCTGTCAAAACCAATTTCCCGATTTTTTCCCTACTTCGCAGCGACTTCGAGCGGCACCGGCACCAGCGTCTTCATGAGAGTGCCCGTCTTCGCCTCATAGATGCGGAGTTTGCCGTCCGTGCCGCCCGTCACGAGGCGCGTGCCGTCGCTGGAGAATGCGAGGGTGAACAACGCACAGCCTACGCTCGGGATTTGCGCGACCTTTTTCCCATCGCCGGACTGCCAGATGCGCGTCTCGCCTTTCGCTCCCGTCGCGGCGAGCAGCGCGCCGTCGGGAGAAAATGCGACCGCGTGAACCGGGCCGGGAAGGCGGTCGAACTCACGCACAGAGCTTTCCTCTTTATCATCGCCCTCGGCGAGTCGCCCGCCGCGTGGCGCAACTCTGTGCAGACGCACTTGGCCTGTCTCGCTGCCAAAAGCGACGAGGTCTTCTGCGGGATGACGCGCGATGCAGAGCAGCGGATCGCGCGGTTTCGCGAGGTCGTCAATGAGGTGGCCGGTGGCGACTTCGATGAGCTTCACCGCTTTATCACGGCTGGCGGAGACAAGGCGCGCACCGTCGCGGCTCCACGCCGTCGCGAAGACCCAATCAATGTGATTGTCGCAGCGCATCACTTCCTTCCCGTCGGCGATGGCGAAGACGCGCACGAGTTTATCCGCGCAGCCGACGGCCACTTTGCTGCCATCGGGCGACCACGAGATGCCGAAGAAGCAATCCACAGACGCCTTGATTGCGCGGACCAGTCGCTTATCCGCCACATCCCAAATCTGCACCTCGCCGTACTCCGACGGCGCACCACCCGCGACGGCGAGCTGTTTGCCATCGGGCGAAAATGCGAGCGATTCGACACGCGGCGATTCCCCGACGAGACGCCCGAGCATCTGCTCACCATCGCCGCTTCGCAGGACGACTTCGTGCCAGCCAGCCACCGCGAGCACCGCGCCATCCGGCGAACTGGCCAGCGCGGAAATCGCGGGCGCACTGCGATACACGGGCGGCGCTGCGAGGCGATGCGCAGCTCCGAGATCGGCGGGCGTATCGTCCTTCGCGCCTTCCGCGATCCATTGCCGGATCACGGCGACCTCCGCAGCAGTGAGCGGCTCGGCGTCCTTCGGCATCTCCGGCTCGGTGCCGTCTATTTGGGTAAAGAGTTCGCTGCTTTCTGCGTGGCCCGCCTTCAGCGTGTCGCCGGATTTCCCGCCCTTCATCAGCGCCGCGTAGCTCGTGAGGTCGAGGTCGCCCTTGGTCTTCCCCGGCTTGTGACAGCCCACGCAATTTGCGCGGAGGATCGGGCGCACATCGCGGAAGAAGCTGACTGGCTCTGCATTCGCCGACAGCGACGCAGCGATGATGAAAACGAGCGCCGTCTTCATGGCGAAACCTCCAGCCGATATTCGTGCCACGATCCGCCGCGATCATGCGCGTCGCTCACCACGAGGAGGAACGCGCCGTCCGTCTTTGGCACAATACTCAGGCGCGCGTCGCGCGTCCCGTCCGTATCGTCGGCAGAGGCGAGCAGTCGCCCCTCGGCATCGAAAATTGCAAGTATCGGGTCGAGCAGCGAGCCCACGCTCGCAGCGACGATGCGCACGTTCAGCGGCTTCCCCGCCACGCCCGTGATGCGGAAGACATCCACGTCCTTATCGCCGTCAATCTTCCCCGTCCTCGGCTTCGCTGTGTCCCACGTCTGCGCTTCGCGAAAGCCGTTGTTCGGCTCCTTCTCGGCGGTGAAAGCATCGCGCGGAAAGACGGGCACCTCGCGAACCTCCGGCATGCCGGTCGGCGTCACAATAAGCACCGCGAGCTTCGTGCAATCGGCAGGCGGCGTGAGCTCGATAGCCACTTCCGTATTGCCCACATCCTTCGCCTCAAGGCCGTTCGGCACGGTCGCGTCCTTCTTCTCTTTCAGCGTCGCGGCGGCATCGGGAGTCACTCGCACTTCCGTGGCGTCCTTCAGCTTTTGCCCACGCAGATGAAGCGTCCCCTTTTCTCCCGCCGTGAGATGCAGCGGGGATAAAGCGAGCACGCTCGGCGGCTCTTCTTTTTTCTCCTGCGCGAAAGCGGTCGCTGCAAACGCGAGGGATGCCAGCCAGCGCTTCACGCGTATAACTCCCGCACTGGTGCGCCTTCCGTGAGGATGTGCGTGGGCCGTCCCTCGGGCGTCATCAGCTCGCGGTTCGCATCAATGCCCAGCGCGTCGTAAATCGTCCACGCCACATCCGCCGGGCGCACCGGACGGTCCGTCACGTAAGCACCGTTTTTGTCCGTCGCGCCGATTACTTTACCCCCGCCGACTCCCGCACCGGCGAAGATCATCGAGCCCGCACGGCCCCAGTGGTCGCGGCCTGCGTCTTTGTTAATCTTCGGCGTCCGCCCAAACTCGCCCATACACACCACGAGCGTATCCTTCAGCGTGCCGCGCTCCTCCATGTCGCGGATAAATCGCGCGAAGCTCTGGTCGAACTCCGGCAGTTTCTTATCCAGCCCCTCGAATATCTTTTTGTGATGGTCCCAGCCGCCGTGGTTCACCGTCACAAACCGCACGCCCGATTCCACAAGCCGCCGCGCCATCAGCAAGCTCTGCCCGAACTCCGAACGCCCGTATTCATCGCGGAGCTTCTCGTGCTCCTTCCCGATGTCGAACGCCGCCTGCGCCTCCGGGGCCAGCACCATCTGCGCGGCCTTCTGCGCAAACTCGTCGTAGGTCGCGATCTGGTCGTTCGCGTGGACTCGCGCCTGCAAACTGTCCACCGCCTCCAGCAGCGTCCGGCGGCGGTCCAGCGTCTGCGCCGTCACGCCCGCAGGCTGCGACAAGTCGCGCACGCGGAAGTCTTTCTCGCTTGGATTCCCGCACTTAAACGACTCGCACCGTCCGCCGAGAAACACGCTCCGCCCCAGCTCCCAAGTGAACGACGGATTCTTCGGAATCGCCACATACGGCGGCACCACGCCGCGAAAGCCCGTCTCGTGCGACACCACCGCGCCAATCGCCGGATGGTCGCCAAACGCAGAGCCAAAGCGCCCACTCAGCACCCAATTCGACGCCGTCTCGTGGTGATCATTCTCATGCGATCCACTGCGGACGAGCGCCACTTTATCCATCACCTTCGCCATATTCGGCAGCAGCTCCGTGACGTGCAGCCCCGGCACATTCGACGCGATGGATTTATACTTCCCGCGAATCTCCTCCACCGCTTCCGGCTTTGGGTCGAACGAATCGTGATGCGAAATCCCGCCGCCGAGATACACGAGGATCACCGACTTCGCCCGCGCCTTCCCAGCGCCAGCCTTCTCAGCAGCGAGCAGTTGCGGGAGCGAGAGCCCCAGCGGAGCCAGCGCGCCGATGCGCAGGAAATCGCGGCGCGACACGCCAGAGCAGAGCCGGTGATGAGATGGTGAGAGCGAGAAATCGAGCATGGTAAATCAGTGGTTAAAAGCGAACTCTTTGGCGTTGAGCAGCGCCCAAAAGACATCGGCAAACGCCGCAGCGCGATCCCCGCCGAGCTGCTTCTGCACAGCGGAAAACTCCACGTCGCTCGCCTTGCGCTGCATCGCGAGGCCGAACAATCCATCGGTCGCCACGCGGTCATCGCTTTCTTTCAGCAGAGCCGAGAGTCTCCCCTCGCCCGCCGTGATCTGGCGCTGTACCTCGTCGCCATTATGAAGATGGAGCAACTGCGGCAACGTCACCTCCCCTTTCCTCTCGCACGCACACGCCGTCACCCGGTCGCTGCGCCCGAAGAGTGTGAGAAAGTAAGAGCCCACTTGCGGGTCCGGCAGTTGAATCGCCCGCAGCCCCAGCGGGTATCCGTCGAACTTCGTCGGCACGCCCGTCGCCGCCGCGATGGCATCGCTCAGCACCTCGGCAGGCAAACGGCGCGCGTAGTAGTGCGAGTAAAAGCGCGTCTCGCTCTCGTTCCCCGGCTGCGTCGCGGACGACAGCGCATACGCCCGGCTTGTGAGGATCAGCCGCATCACATGCCGCAAGTCGAAGTTCGCCTTCCGAAACTCCGCATTCAGCACCGCCCACAGCTCCCCATTGCTCGGCGGATTACTCGGGCGCAAATCATCCACCGGCTCCACCAGCCCCGTCCCGAAAAAATGCTTCCACACTCGGTTCACCATCGCCCCGCTAAACTGCTCCGAGCCCAGCATCCACTCCACGAACTGCTCCCGCGCATCCCGCCCCGGCTCTTGCTTCCAAACCGCGCGGTCCAGCGTCTGCGGAGCCATCCGTGCATTCGTCCGGGGCTGGAACGCCTCCGGGGCCTTCGCCCGCATCTCCGCCACTTGCTTGCCTGCCTCGGCCACCTTCTTCGTCCGCTCTTCAATCTGCTTTTTGATCTCCTCGCACGCCAGCTTTCCACTCCCTGCGAACTCCGCCGACGCCACCTCCGCCACCTTCGCCTCCGCCTCCGACAGACGCTTCTGTGCATCGCGCTCCTCGCGGCTCATATTTGACAACACCGTGGCCCCCGACTCCGGCTTCACTCGGTTCAGCGACACCTTCCCGAAGAACGCCGCGAAGTGGTAAAAATCATCCTGCGTGTACCGCTCCAGCGGATGATTATGGCACCGCGCACAACCGATGCGCGTGCCGAGGAAACTCTGCGCCACCGAGTCCGGCAGCTCACTCTCCTCCACCCGATTCGACTCCCCGACCACCGTCGTAAAATACCCCACGCCCGGCTCCGTCCCCTTCGCCAGCAGCACCGAGCGCGCGACATCCGCCCACGATTTCCCCGCCGCCAGCTCCCCGCGCAGCCACGCATGGAACGACCGCACGCCTTTCACCCCGCGCACATCGTGGTCGCGCTCCCGGCGATTCTGCAAAATGTCCGCGAGCTGCAACGCCCAAAAGTCCAGCCACTCGGGCCGCGCCAACAGCGCATCCGCCAGCCGCCCGCGCTTATCCGGCGCAGCGTCGGCCACGAACGCATCCACCTCACCCGGCGTTGGCAGCGTCCCTATAGCATCTAAAAACGCACGCCGCACGAACACCCGATCCTCCGCCCCCGGCGACGGTGGGATTCGCAGCTCGGCGAGCTTCTTAAACAGCGGCCCATCCAGCGCATTCCGCCCCGTCGTGAAATCCGCGCCCGCCACATCATTCGTGAACGGCATCGTGAACCGTGTCACCGCGACCAGCGTCTGGAAATGCACGCGCACCGCCCCTTCGCCATACCGCAGCGCCTTCACCGCACCGCTCGGCTTCACCCGCAGCACGTTTTCATCGTTCGAGAAAAACTGCGCCAGCCACGTCACATCCCGCTCATGCCCGTCGGCAAATCGCGCCTTCACCACGAGCTGCTGCGACTCCCCCGGCTTCAGCGTCCGCGTCCCCTCCGCGATCACCAGACTCGTCGCATCCACCTCATCCGCCACCGGCCCCGGCGCACGCCCGGCCACCCAGTCCACCAGCGTCTGCCACTCCCGAGAGCCTTTGCGGAAGCGCGTCCCGCCCTCATGCACCACCCCGCCGCACGCCTTCTCGATCAGCAAGCTCTGCTCTGGGAACGCATAATTCACCCGCCGCCCATTCACCTCCTTCGTCACCCAATCATAGTCCCACTCCGCCGCAAATCCCCGCAGCGAGAGCCGGAAGCCATTCTGCCCCGACAGCTTCCCGTGACACCCGCCGGAATTACACCCCGCCTTCGTCAAAAGCGGCAGGACATCCTGCCGGAAAGAAGGCACCTCCGCCGCAAAAGCGGACGTGCATAGAGCAAAGAAAACAATCAACCGGAGCATCGCCCTCGTGAAGCTCGCAACCCGCCCCTTTATTAGTCCGCACCTTACCTCCGGCGAGGTAGCTCCACGCGGTGCCGGTCAGCTAAAGAAAACGGAGCGGACGTCAGTTCGCGTATGCGGCCTCGTTCGAGAAGAGAAGCGCCTGAATGTAGGTTTCCCACGGGGTCAGGACTTTGCGCTGAACAGATTCGCCTTCGTTTTTGATGGAGCCAAAGTTTGCTTCGTTGCCCGCAACTTTGCGTTTGGCTTTTTGCTCGGCGCGTTTGTCCGCAGCTGCGACCTTGCCCTTCATAGCTTCTTCGACTTGCCCTTGCTGACCGCTTTCGGCGTGAATGAAGGCTAGGCCTAGCTGTGCCTCGTCGGGCCTCGCCGCGCGTTGGAAAATAATGCGGTGGATCGCCATGATGCGCTGCACGTCCGCTCCGGCATTGGCGACTTCAGGGCGGTGGAGAATCTTCCGGGCGACATCGACGGCCATAGGGCTGTTCATCAAGAAGAGCGCCTGTTGAGGGACGACGGTGCTGGTTCGCTTGGAGTTCGGCATATCAGGGTCGCTGAAGTCGAAGTGGGCCATGAGGTCGGGAAGGTTGCCGCGATCGACGTAGCCATAGACGCTGCGTCGGAAACTATAAGGCTCGTCGGTGAGGTTGATGGGCTTTCCGCCGATGGTACGATCGAGTTGCCCGCTATAGACAAGAAGAGAGTCGCGCGTCGCCTCGAAGTCGAACCGCCGGACATTGGCGCGCCAGAGCAGTTTATTCTCTGGGTCTTTCACGGCATACTCGGGGCGGGTGTGGCTGGAGACTTGATAGACGCGGCTCATAACGATGAGCTTGTGGAGAGACTTGATGCTCCAGTTTTTCTGCATGAGGTAGCTGGCGAGGTAGTCGAGTAGCTCAGGGTGCGAGGGGGGCTCGGACATCACACCGAGGTCGTCTGGCGTGCGGACGAGGCCTTCGCCGAAATGGTGCATCCATACCCGATTGACGATGACTCGTGCGGTGAGCGGGTTGGTCTTGCTGGCGATGTTCTCCGCGAGTTCGAGGCGTCCGCTGCCTTGGTGAAACTCGACGGGCTTGTGCCCCGGGCTGAGGATTTCGAGGAAACCACGGGGGACGATGTCGCCCTTCACGGTCTGGAGCCCGCGCAGGAAGACGGGCGAGTTAGTGGCCTTGGCTTTGTCCGCGACGACCATCGCGTGGGCCGGTGCGCCAGGGTGAGAGGTTTCGAGGAGGTTCAACTCGCCAAAGTTCAGCTTGGCGCGGCCACGGATTTGGTTGGGCCAAGCAATAACGGCGCTCTCCACCCAATCGCGAGTGGCAAGCGGCGCAGCGATCATTTCAAAAGGCCCGCGCAGTAAGTCGATGGTGGCGTCGTCGTAGCCGGGGACGGATTGGCTCGTGGCCTTCTTCATGGCAGGGCTCAAGCCGGTGGCCTTTTCCTTCATACTGGCGAACAGCTCGACATACACTTGGATGGCCTCGTCCTCAGTCTTTGGCTGCTTCGCATTAAACGCAGCGTCAACCAGTGGGTTCACGCCGGACTTGGCGCGGTCAGCGATTTGCTTGACGATCATTGATGCTTTCTCTCCCGCCTTTTCACCGAGCTTCTCTTCCATCTTCGCGAGTTTCTCCGGGGTGGCGGCGACGGTTTTCGAGCGATAGCCGCCAGATTTTACCTGTGCCAGTGGTCCCCACACGGAAGGGTTCAGCTGCATCCCACGCATCAAGTATTGGACGAACTGCTCTTCGAGTTTGTTGTCTTTGATGAGCGCGTTGCGCGCCTTGAGTGATGCCTCGTCGGAGCGATTTGTGGCCAGCGTTGCGGCTTTCAAATACGCCGCCGGGGCGCGCTGAAAGTCCTTCAGATAATAGCCCACGCCATCAAAGTAGTGGTTGCGCAACTCGACGGTTCCGGCGGTCATTTTCGCCTCGAAGTCTTTGCGCTGCTGCTCGTTGGCTCGGTCGTTCAGCGAAGGCTTGCTCTCCGGCTCCATGGTGCTCGCGAAGACGCCGTGCAGAGCGTAATAGTCCCGCGTGGGGATGGGGTCGAACATGTGATCGTGGCACCTCGCGCAAGCAACGGTGAGGGCGAGAAAGCTCTTCGACATCGTATCGATGCGGTCATTGATGATGTCGTTCACGTTCCTGAACCGCTCGCCGACGGTGAGGAAGCCGAGCGCCGCCAGTCGTGGATCGTTCTCCTTTTTGTCCGGTAGCAAATCCGCCGCGAGTTGCTCTTTAATGAACTGGTCGTATGGCTTGTCCTCGTTAAACGCACGGATGACGTAATCCCGATACGTCCACGCATCCGGGTAGCGATACTCGGTCGTGCGGTTCGCGTTGCGCTCGCCACCGATGGTGTCGCTGTAACGCGCCGTATCGAGCCAGTGGCGGCCCCAGCGCTCTCCGTACGAGGGCGACATCAGCAGTCGGTTGACGACTTTCTCAAACGCATTCGCAGCCGTATCAGCAAGGAACGCATTCACCTCCGCAAAGGTCGGCGGCAGACCTGTGAGGTCCAGCGTCACCCGACGCAGCAGCGTCTCTCGGTCCGCATCGGGCGATGGCGACATGCCGTTGTCCTGCAGCTTATGTAAAATGAACGTGTCCACGGGAGTCTTCGCCCACTGCGGATTCTTCGGCTGGGGGAAAGCTGGCATCTTCACCGGTTGAAAAGCCCAGTGCGCCTTCGCCTTCGTGGTCAACCCCGAGAGCTTCGACGTCTTCTCGGCTTCCTTGCGCGGGTCCGGCGCACCCATTTTAATCCACGCGGAAATGTCAGCAATCTGCGCATCAGAGATCTTCCCTCCCTTGCTCGAGGGCGGCATTTTAAGGTCGGCATCGGTGTAAGTAAGCGCTTTATAAAGCAGCGACTTCTCCACATTCCCGGGTATGATAGCAGCCCCGCCTTCCCCGCCCTTCTCCCAGCCCCCTCGCGTATCAAGGGTGAGGTCGCCCTTCGATTTCCCCTGCTCGGTGCTGTGGCAGGAATAACAGTGCTCGGAAAGAATCGGACGGACTTTTTGCTCGAAAAAATCGAGCTGCTCCTTAGTCGGCTCCGCACCCCAAGCGGGCGAGAGCG
>CAMDQC010000151.1 GCA_945905735.1 Prosthecobacter debontii
TTTGCCGTTGATCCGGACGATGCCCGACGCGATGAGCTCTTCTACGCTTCGACGTGAGCCGAGCCCGGCTGCTGCTAAAAATTTGTTCAGACGCATAATGTCACACCACAAGGCAACGGAGGGCTGGGAAGAAGGAAAAAGTGCGGGAGGGCGTTTCTTTTTACCGGCGGCGCATTGATTCGCGCTCTGCGGCGCGCATCGCCCGGTATTTTTCGATGATGGATTGGAAGGCGGCGGGGCGCTCATCCATTGGGAGTGTATCGAGCTTCGCCAGAGCGTCGGAGAACCAACGGGAACTCGGCAGCTTCACGATGAGCGGACGGGGGGATGTTCCCGTGGACCGGGTGGGGTGCTCTTTGGAAAGGATGGCGGCGACTTCGGCGGCGATTTCTTGTGAATCGGTGTCGGTGCCGAGGTCGGTGTTGTAGGGGAGTTTTTCACGGCTGGAAACACGGGCACTCGGCACAGGCGGCGAGACTTGCTCGGTATCGGGGCCCGGTCGGGGTTCGGGCATCGAAGGCTCCGTCGTAGCAGAAGTGGGGCGTGGGGCGGGCTCTGGAGTCGCCTGTGGTTTAGGCTCAGGTGCAGGCTCTGGATTCGGCGTGGGCGTTGGCTTCGGCGTAGGCTCGGGGGTCGGTTTGGGCATGGGCTTCAGCGTAGGCTCGGGGGTCGGTTTGGGCATGGGCTTCGGCGTGGGCTCAGGAGTCGGTTTGGGCGTTGGCTTGGGCGTAGGCTCGGGGGTCGGTTTGGGCATGGGCTTCGGCGTGGGCTCGGGGGTCGGTTTTGGAGTGGGCTTGGGCGTAGGCTCTGGGGTTGGCTTTGGAGTGGGCTTCGGGGTCGGTGGGGGAATCGGGATTTCGTTGATCGACGGAAGAGGCGGCATCGGAGGGCGTGGCGTTGGTGGGATGATGCTACTGGTTCCGGATGGAGGTGAAAGTCTGGAAATACCTTCTCGTTTGGGCTCTGGTGTCGCTGCAGGAATGGGCCGCGCGATCGGAAGGGGAAGAGAATCGGGACGGGCGGGAATGAGCGAACTGATCGCCTCCTTTCGCGGAGCGGGAGTTTGAGCGCGCGCAGAAACGACAGCGAAAAAGGCTGCGAGCGATATCTGCGCTATGCGGTTGAACATACGGGTCGGATTTACAATGCACCGGACTGGCGGAAAGTAGAAAAAATCTGCGCTCCTCGCAATTTCCGGCGGAAAAGCGGGGTGGATCGTGTGGGACTCGAACCTACAACCTAGTGATTAAGAGTCACTTGCTCTACCATTGAGCTAACGATCCTTTTCCGTTTGGGGACGCGGACTCTAATCAGCCGTTTCTCAGGCTCAAGCGTTTTTTAGAGAAATTTCCGTTTTGGAAACTACCAGATGCCTTTAGCCCGTTGCTTGAGCTCCCAAACGCGGAGTGCTGCACGGATGAGGCGGATATTTTTTCCGCTCCAAGGCGTCCGCTTCATGCGACGTTTGACCTGCGATTTCGTGTTCTCATTCATGGTAAGTGAAAAGGTTCGCCGAAAATTTTAGCATCGCTCGTTCCATTTCACCTGACAGATTTTCGCTCGGCGGAAAATGGGCGAGATCGTTTCCGCCGCGGCACGTTCCCTGCGTTTAAACGGAGTATCAACGTATCCGAAACAGTCCACGGCATGACCACTAAACGCATTCTCCTTATCCACGAAGACCGCATCGTCACCAATCTCTATCGCGAGAAACTGGAAGGAAGCGGCCTTTTGGTCGATTCAACGCGCCATGTCGATCAGGTCCAAAAATTGATCGAGCAGCGAAAGCCCGACGCCATCTTGGTGGATCTCGTTTTGCAGTCGGGCAGTACGATCGCGTTGATCGAAGCACTACGGGCAGACCCAGAAACGATGGGTTTGCCTATCCTGATCTTCCCAAACTCGCTCCATCAACTCAGCGCTTCAGCGATGATGGCGGGGGCGAACAAAGTTATCCCGCGCGGAAGGCAGGCCATCGGTTCAGTCATTGATGCGGCCAGAGTCGCCCTCGGGTTGGATGGCCTCGGAGATTCCGTAGATGCCGCCATTTACACTCCTGACGATGGGTGGATCAGTTCGATTTCCGGGTCCGCCGTAGAGAGCGTCAACCAAATGCGGCATTGCATCCCCGGTCTCGTCTCGGTGCCGCCAGACACGAAGATGCTCAAAAGCCTTTGGGCTATCGTCCATTCGGTCGCAGAGCGTGTGCATTTCTTGGGGGATCGCGTGCTTTCGCAATTCGCTGCTGCGCTCGATCTCTTGCTTGCAGACCTTAATGAAATACCCGAGCAACTGAATTCCTCGACTCTTCGTACGGTCGGCCAAGCGATAGATTTTTTTGGCGTTCTCATGGTCGGCGAGGCTGGAAAGCTGTGTAAAGACCCCGGTCTTGCGAAAATTCTCGTGGTGGATGATGAGGAAAGTGCGCTCCAATTTATCAGCGCGGCTATGCAGATGGTCGGGCTCAAAAACGACACTGCTGATTCGCCAACTGCTGCGCTGAAGAAACTCGACGGAACGAGCAAGGATTTGATTTTTCTCGATGTCGGACTGCCGGACATGAGCGGCTTTGACCTCTGTCAGAAAATCCGTGCGCTCGATGCGCACAAGAAGACTCCGATCGTCTTTCTTACTGGGATGGCTACTTTCAAGAACAAGGCGCTGGCCAGCCTAAGCGGCGGCAGCGACTTCGTGGGCAAGCCCTTCAATTTGCCGGAGCTTGGAGTGAAAGCGCTCATGTGGCTCTTTCGCGGGCAACTCTCGATGATTTGAGGAAACTCGGGTTGAAAGTTTGCAAGCGTTGCGGCAGCGTCGGATGCAATGCAGACCTTCCAAATTGAGCTCCTCGAATCTCGAATCGCCCCGGCAACCGTGCTTACGAGTGCCGTTTTCACCAGCGAGAGCACGATCATTTCTGGAACGTACGATGGCGGCGTAGATGGGACGATTGAGGTCTTCGCAAAGCCCATCGGCGGGGCGTTCGTCTCGCTCGGGTCGCTGAACTATTTCGCAGCAGACGGCCCCGTCTTTACTGCGTTTGCGCCGGTCTTGGAGCCGGGCACTTCTGTCGCGGTGATCGTCACGCCGCAGGGCGGGATTGCGGATGCGATGGCGGGGCCGATGGGGGCGACGCGCGGCTTGTGGGCGGAGGATGTGGAGGTGCTGGAGAGTGGCGCTTCGCAGGTGGTGAATTTCACCGTGCATCTCAGCCTGCCTTCGGCGCAGCAGGTTTCGGTTGTTTACACGACTGCTGCGGGCACTGCGACTGCGGGGCAGGACTTCGCGGCCACTTCCGGCACGATCAATTTTGCGCCGGATGAGACGGTGAAAACGGTGGCGGTGACGCTGCTCGGCGACACCGTGAGCGAGGGCAGCGAGGGCTTTGAGCTTCTGCTCTCCAACAGCATCGGCGCGCTGGTCGCCGACTCGAATGCCTCCTGCGTGGTTCGCGATGACGACGCCTCCTCGGCGGGTGCAATTGGCGTCTATTTTGTCCCGCTCACCGTCACGGAAGGCGGCACAGCGATGATGGAGCTGCGCCTCACTCGCGCCGCAGGGGTCTCGGTGAATGTGGACTTGGCCACGAGCGATGGTTCGGCGCTGGGCGGCTCCGATTTCACCAGCACCACGGGGACGATTACGTTCGCGCCGGGGCAGACTTCGCAGACGTTCGCCATCCCGATTTTGAATGACGCGACCTTCGAGGGCCGCGAGCGATTTTTCGTGAATGTGCAGGGCGCGACTTCTGGGCTCGAAGTGCTCTCGCAGTCGGGCGTTGTCACCGTGCTCGATAACGACGCGCCGACGGGGCCGCTCGTGACGATTGCGGACGTAGCCATCGCGGAGGGAACGTCCGCTTCTCCCACCAGCTACACGATCACCGTTGCGCTGAGCGCGCCTGCCGTGGAAGCAGTCTCCCTCCGCATCGCGACGGGCGATGGTTCGGCGCGCTCGACGGACTACCAAGGCGGCACGGGGACGCTCACGTTTGAAGTCGGAGAGAGCGCGGGGACCATCAGCCTACTCGTCCGCGCGGACGACTTTTTCGAGACGAATGAGACGTTCTTTTTCGCCCTCGATCAAGTGACGGGAGCCGTCGCCAGCGACACCTTCGCCGTCTGCACGATCACGAACGACGACGCCGGCCTGCCCGTGCTCGAAATCGCCGATGCAACGCCCGTCACCGAGACCGACGCGAGCGGCGTCTCCGCGCAGTTCATCATCTCGCTTTCCGTGGCATCGGCGACTGCGGTAAGCGTGAACATCTTCACCGACCTCGGCACCGCAGTGGGTGGGATCGACTACACGCCCGCCAGCGGCACGCTCACTTTCGCCCCCGGCGAGACGACCAAAAATCTCACCATCGCCATCACCGGCGACCTCTCCTACGAACTCACGGAAACCTTTGGCGTGAACCTCACGAGCCCCACGGGCGCAAGGATCGGGGACACCGTAGGCGTCGGCACCATCCTTGACAACGAACCCGTGAACACCGCCGTCCCGCAGCTCCGCATCCTCGATAGCCAGTTCCTCGAAGGCACGGGGCAAAACAGAACGGCAAACGTTACCATCGCCCTCGACCACGCCGCGCCAGCACCCGTCACCGTGCAACTCCGCTACCGCAATGGCCTCGCCGTCGTGGGCAGCGACATCGGCAACCCCACGCTCACCGTCACCATCCCCGCGGGCGCAGACTCCGGGCTGTCTTCCTTTGGCATCGGGGGCGATTTCGCCTTGGAGCCCGACGAGTTTTTCTATGTGGATGTGCTCTCCGCGACCGCCTCCACCGTAGTGGATAATCGCGCCCGCATCACCCTCATCAACGACGACTCCGGCCCCGACATCAGCGAGGACCAAAAGACCGCGCGTTGGCGCGATGTGGATGGCGACCTCATCACCCTCACCGCCAGTAGAGGCATCCTCACCACCGCCAACTTCGCCATGCTCCCTGTCACCGGCGGGCTTCTTCTCGGCGCGCTGTTTTTCGATACGCCGGACGCCTCCGGGCTCTCGTTCACTATCTCCGCGAAGGGCTCTGGCAAAAGCATCCAGATGGGCGGCATCATCGCCACGGGCATCGATCTCGGAGCGGTCAAAGTGCAGGGCGACATCTCCCGCATCGTCGCTGGCAGCGGGGGAAAAGCGCCCGCCGTCGCCAAGCTCGACCTCATCTCCTTCGGCGCGCAAGGCTCCGCGAACGACCTCTCCAATAGCTCCCTCTCCGAACTCACCGGGCGACTCGGTACCGTCAACATCCTCGGCAACATCGGCAGCGCCACCATCAGCATCAACTCCGGCACCGCACCCAGCATCGCCAGCCTCAAAGTCGGCGGCCAAATCAAAGGCGGCAGCACCGACGGAGCAGGCTACATTTTCGCCACCGGCGACATCGCCAGCATCGCCATACGCGGCGACCTCGAAGGCGGCGCGGGCTTTTACAGCGGCAGCATCCAGACGCTCGGCAGCATCGGCAAGCTTACCATCGGCGGCAGCGTCAAAGGCGGCGCAGGCAGTCGCAGCGGCGGCATCTTCGCACACGGCTTCCACACACCCGCCGCACCGGGCATCGCCAGCATCGCCATCGCGGGCAGCATCCTTGGCGGCACCGGAGCAGGCGCCGGAGTCCTCTACAGCTACGGCGCAGTGGGCTCGCTCAAAGTGGGCGGCGATATTCTCAGCAGCTTCATCGCTACGGGCGGCATCGCGAAACTCGCTGTCGGGCGCGATGTCAGCGGCACGCAGATCGTCTCCGGCGTGACCATCGCGGGCACCGGATTCGCCAATCCCACCGCATCCCTCGCCCCCGCAGGCCGCGCTACCACGGGCTTCGGGACCGTCACCGTCGGCAGAAACTGGATCGCCAGCTCGCTCGCCGCTGACATTCAGCCCGACGTAAATGGGATGTATGGCACCGCCGACGACCGTCTCCTTTATGCAAACACCGTCGCCGCGATTCAGTCCGTGAAGATCAAAGGCACCGTCAGCGGCAGCCCTGCGCTGAATGACACATTCGGCTTCGTCGCTCGCACCATCGGCGCATTCCGCGCCGCCAACGCATCGCCTTCGCTCAACCTCAGCAGCGTCGATGTGCTGACCATCGGAGCCGGCACCGACGTGAAGCTCCGCGAAGTCATCACCGCCGCGTAGGAGGCTTATTGTCCTGCCGGTTCAAAGCGGAACTTCCACTGACTTTCCACGCGCTTCCCGCTGACCATCGCGGTTATCGTCACCGTGTATTCGCCGGGCTCTAGCGGCTTCGGCAGCTTCGCCGATAGGGTTGTCTTCGTTGTGTCCACCCACGAGTGAGGGATCACGCCCGCCCCGCTGAGCCGCAGCATCACAGAGTTTGCGTCGAATGCGCCCAGCGTCGCGAGGTTTGCCCGCAGCACCGGTCGCGGGTCTTTAATCACCTCACCATCGAGAGGCTGCGTGAGCAGCGCAGGCGTGGACGGCATGAGCGGGCTCACCGCCGGAGCCGTCGGCGCATCCACCGTCTGCACCCGGCCCGACCACGCAAACACGGGAGCAAAATCCTGCGGACGCGCATCCAGCCAGCTAAAGCGAGGCACACGGTCCGACGGTCCTGCGAAACTCGCACGCGCCGCCCCGATGGTGAACCCCGCCTCGTACCCCGCTTGCTTGAACAGCTCCAGCACCCGAGGCGACGTGTAGCCGAAGGGATACGCGTAAGTCGCGCACTTGATCCCGAGCCGTTGCTCTAGCATCTGCTTTGGCACCACGACCTCCTGTTTCAGCCACTCGTCGAAAGCCTCCGAGGTCTTCCCCTGCATATCGCGGAGATTCGCGTGCGAATGGCTGTGGCAGCCGATTTCCACGCCTTCATCCCGCAACTGCGCGAGCTGCTCCCACGTCAGCGCCGTCCCTCGGCTGATGAAGTTCGTGTAAACGAAGCACGTCCACGGATAGCCAAACTTTTTCAGGATCGGGCGGGCAATATCGAACGCAGACCCGAACCCATCATCAATCGTGATCATCGCACTCCTCGCCGGGATCGTCTTTTCCCCGCGCTTCCACGCGAGGAAATCCTGCATGGAGATCACGGTGATTCCGCCGTCCTTGAGCTTCTGCATGTGCTCCTCAAACACCGCAGGCGCGATGCGCAGGGCAGGGGACGCCGTCTGCTCCACGCGATGATAAAGTAGCACCGCCACCTGCGCATCCCGGTCCACCGTCACCGGCCCCGTGGGCGCCGGCACGACGACATTTCCCGTGTTCGACTTTGGCACGACGGGCGCACCGGCACCGACCACTGGCACAGGCTCTAGCTTCACCTCCGGCCCCGGCGCAGCCAGCGCCTTGTCGTGCTTTTGCCAAAAAGCCAGCCGCTCCAGCGTTGCGGGCGACCACTTCTTCAGCCCGAAGAAAGCCGCACACAGCAGCAGCGCGAAAATGAGGAACTTTCGCAAAAACGGACGCTTGGGCTCTTGGTCGTGGTAATACATGATGACGCCGCGATAGAACCGGCATTCCCCAAAATGGCGAGCGGGAAAAAGCGCCGTTCCTGCGAGGTCCGTAGTTTGACTTTGCGTAGCCCGCTCGGGCCGCTAGGTTCCGCGCCCTTTTATAAAATGAGCGCGAACTACAAAGACACACTGCTACTCCCGAAGACCGATTTCCCCATGAAGGCCGACCTCGTGAAACGCGAGCCCGAGCGGCTCGCACGCTGGGAGGCTGCGGGGCTCTACCAGCAGATTCTCGACAGCCGCATCGGCGCACCGCTGTTCGTCCTGCACGACGGCCCACCGTTCGCGAACGGCGACGTCCACATGGGCACGGCGCTCAACAAGATCCTCAAGGACCTCATCGTAAAGAGCCGCTCGATGCTCGGCTTCCGCGCACCGTTCGTGCCGGGCTGGGACTGCCACGGACTGCCGATTGAATTCAAAGTGGTAAAGGAGCAGCGCGGCCTAGAGCCCGCAGAAATCCGCCGTCGCGCCGAGGCGTTTGCGCGCAAGTACATCGACATCCAGCGCGGGCAATTCAAGCGGCTCGGCGTCTTCGGTTCGTGGGCCGACCCGTATCTCACCCTCGCGCCTTCATACGAGGCGGACATCATCCGTGCGTTCGGTGGCTTCGTGGAAAAGGGGCTCGTGTATCAGTCGAAAAAGCCGGTGTACTGGAGCACGGGCGCACAGACGGCGCTGGCCGAGGCCGAGGTGGAGTATGCACAGCGGACGGACCCGGCGATTTATGTGAAGTTTGCCGAAGCAACGACCGGCGCATCGTTCGTCATCTGGACGACGACGCCTTGGACGCTGCCTGCAAACGTCGGCATCGCGGTTCACCCGAAGGTGAAATACAGCATCGCCGATTTCAGCGGGCAAAAGCTCATCGTCGCCACGGACTTGCTGAACGCTTTTGCAAAAGAGTCCGGCCTCGAACTCGGCGCAGTCTCCGCCGAGGTGACCGGCGAACAACTCCTCGGCCTCGAAGCGCACCATCCATTTCTATCGCGCACTTCAAAGGTCATCCCGGCTGATTTCGTCACGACGGAGACCGGCACTGGCCAAGTCCACATCGCCCCCGGCCACGGCAAGGACGACTACATCGCCGGACAGGCGAACGGACTTCCCGTGCTCTCGCCCGTGGACGACTACGGCAAGCTCACCGAGGACTGCGGGATGCCGCAATGGGTCGGCAAGTATGTGTTCGATGCGAACGCCGAGATCGTCACTTTCCTCCGCGAAAACGGCGCGCTGCTCGCGGAGCAAAAATACACTCACGACTACCCGCACTGCTGGCGCAGCAAGACGCCCATCGTTTTCCGCGCGGTGGAGCAGTTCTTCATCAACGTGGACAAGATTCGCAGCGGCGCGCTGGCGGCGATTGATAAGACGCAGTGGCTCCCGCATTGGGGCCGCAACCGCATCTTCGGCACCGTGGAATCGCGGCCCGACTGGTGCATCTCGCGGCAGCGCACTTGGGGCGTTCCTCTGCCTGTTTTCTACGAAGCGAACGGCACTCCCATCGTTCGCGCCGACCTCGCGGCGCGCGTGGCGGACCTCGTCGAGAGCGGCGGGACGAATCTGTGGTTTGAAAAAGACGACGCATGGTGGGCCGCGCAGCTCGGACTCCCCGCTGACACAAGCCGCCGCAACGACACGCTCGATGTGTGGATCGACTCCGGCGTTTCCCATCGCGCCGTCACGTCGCGGCACCCGGAGCTGAAGGCGTGCGGCGGAGTCGCCGACGTGTATCTCGAAGCGACCGATCAGCATCGCGGCTGGTTTCAGTCATCGCTCATGACCAGCGTCGCACTCACCGGACACGCGCCGTATAAGACCGTCATCACACACGGCTTCGTCGTGGACAAAGACACCAAGCGCAAGATCAGCAAGAGCGAGCAGGGCGCTTACAAAAAGCCGATGGAAGCCGAGTATTTCGTCGGCAAATACGGCGCAGACATCGTGCGCCTGTGGGCCGCGAGCGTGGAATACACCAACGACGTGCCGTTTTCGGAAGACGGCTTCGCCCGCACCAGCGAGGCATACCGCAGCTTCCGCAACGTGCTCCGCATTTTGCTCGCGAACATCTCCGACTACGACGCTTCGCAAAGCGCCGAGCCGACGACCGTGGACCGCTGGATCCTCAGCAAGCTCCAAGGCGTCATCGCGACATGCCGCACGGCGTATGAGGCGTTCGACTTCCGCAAAGTCTTCGAGACCGTAAATCAGTTCTGCACCGTCGATCTCAGCGCGCTCTACGTGGACATCACAAAAGACCGCATGTATTGCGACGCCGCCAACTCGCCACGCCGCCGCGCCACGCAAGCCGTCATGCACGCGTCGTTTGAAGCCGTCGCAAAACTCCTCGCGCCCATCCTCGCATACACCGCCGATGAAGCGTGGGAGTTCTCCGGCAAGACCACGAGCATTCACATCGAGAAGCTCCCCGAGGCAAACGCCGCCCTGCGCGACGAGGCTCTCGAAGCCAAAGTGGACGAGTGGCTCAAGCTCCGCGCCGCCATTTACCAGCAAGCCATCGAGCCCGCCCGCCAGGCGAAGACCATCGCGAAATCGCTCGAAGCCGCAGTCGTGCTGGAGCTCCCCGATGCGACGCCTTACGCACCCGCCGAGCACGCCGAGCTAGAGGAGTTCCTCATCATCAGCGAACTCACGCTCACCAGCGCGACGACACTCGGAGCCCGCGTCACAAAGAGCGCACAGCCCCAATGCCCCCGCTGCTGGCGGCACCAGCCGCTCACGGCCAAAAGCGTCTGCGCGCGCTGCGACGAAGCACTGCCGGCGTAGCCCGGACCTACATCGAAGAGGAATATCCTGGGTTCACTTCACCCGCCCGTGCTCGATCTCCGGCGCGTCCGTATCGCTGCCGCCTTGCGCGAGATGTTCACGCGCCAGCTCGGCGAGCCGCGCGTAATCGCTGCGGATTTCACTCAGCTCCTCTTCCGACAGTTTTTCCAAATCGAGCAGCGCGACGTGTGCGCCGACGGTCGCGCGGATGAGTTCATCGAGCTTGATCTGAATCGCCTGCGTGTCCCGGTTCTGGCTGTTCTGGATGAGGAAAACCATGAGGAACGTGATGATCGTCGTGCTCGTGTTAATCATCAGTTGCCACGTATCGCTGAAGTGGAAAATCGGACCGGTGACCAGCCACAGCGCGATCAGCCCGGCGGCGATGGAGAAGGAAATCGGGCGACCCGTCATCACGGAGCACCATTGCGCGAGTCGGGTAAATTTCGAGGACGGGTTTGGTTTGGCGTCTAAAATCATACCCATATCATTGCACCGTATCTCCGTGGGGGAAGGGCGGATTTAATCCGAACGCTGCGATTGAGGGCCAAAGGCCCAGAGTCATACCAGCCTAGGCCACAGCGAGGAACGAGCGACGGCCTAGGATCGGGTGCCACGAGAGCCAGAGGGCTGAAAGCCCGATTCATCACGGGGATTGGAGGGACAAAATGGGGCCGGGCTTTCAGCCCTTCATCGTTCGCGAAACGCCACCTTGGGCGTCGCCCAAGGCTGGTATGAATCCGGGCCTTCGGCCCTACATTTCCCTTCGCTGCCCTATTTTCGCGCCGATTTCGGATTGACAGCAGCGCCCTCCTATCCGAGAAAAAGCTCCGTCGCGTATGGATTGCCTCAACTACAATGTCAGCGAGAGAACGGCTAGGCCCAGCCGCGCGACCCAGTCCCCGGTTATCGGCACTAGGCAGGGAAATGGCATCGTTTACCCAAAATCGACGATTACTAGGAGGTCGCCGCGTCTCGTCGTCCGGGAGGGGCTCGCGGATTCTCCGTGGGCGGGCGTAGGAGACGGGAACGCAGTCATTACATCGGGGTGGACGAGGCTCGGTGTCCACTCCGTAGGCGTTACGACGATGTGGACGAGGCTCGGGTGCCACGTCGTAGCCGTTGCGACGTGGCGCACGAGGCTTGTCCGCCCCGGCGTTTGCATACGGCGGGGTGCCCGAGGCTCGTTTGCCTCGTTGTTTTCCCTACGACGGGGTACACGAGCCTCGTCCACCTCGTCGTCGCCGCTACGACGGGGACACAGGGTGTCGTGTGCGTCGTCGTTTTCACCCTTATAAAGATTTTACTCTGATGAGACCGATTCGCTGGGGCGACGGAACGCGCTACGATGACGGGAACGCTCGGTGGGGCTCTCCCTCGTACGTCCTCGAATTGGGAGACCCCGGATACGTCGCCCCACAGCAGGCTCCTGGCACTATTTCACCACAACCACATAACACACATACTATGAGCAACAACGCGACACCTACGAACCGGACCATCCTCGTCTCACTCGCCCGCACGATACTAGTCGGGCAGATTTCCCACGGGGTCACCATCGACCTTCATCACCACCTCGCCCCGGAGATGGATGCCGCCATTAAGAAACTCGAAGGCGACCCCGCCGCCGCCGATGGCAGCGTGGCAAACAAAGGCAGCCAACTCGTTTACCGCGACGCCATCGACACCACGGGCGACGCGGAAGCCGCGCTCATGACGCTCAGCGACACCACCGTGAAAACGTGGCTCGAAGGCTACCGCAAAATCATGGAAGGCGTGCATGGCAAAAAGGCCAACGCCGGGTGGGAAGCCGCCGGGTTTGCCCATGCCACCACCGCCGTCCCGCGCAACCACGACAAGCGCCACGCCCTCCTCTCCGCCGCCCGCGCCTACCTCGCCGCGCACGCAAATTACGAAGGTTCGCTGCCGCAGCAGACCGGCCCGGCCCTCGCCATCACCGCCGCGCGCGCGCTCGTTTTGCACACCGACATGCAGACCGCAAAGACGCTCATCGCCACCACGACCAACGCACAAACCATGGCAAAAGCCGCGCGCGATGCCGACGTGGACGCGCTCTTCGACGAAGTCTCCGACACGATCGCCGAGCTTCACGAAGTCCTCTCCGACACCGACCCGCTGTGGGAAATCTTCGGCCTCAACATCCCCGCCAGCCCGAACCCGCCGCTCGGCGTCAGCGCCCTCACCATCACCGCCGCCGGAGCAGGCCGCGAGCTACTCTCCTGGCTCTACGCCGTGCGCGCAGAATACTACCGCGT
>CAMDQC010000152.1 GCA_945905735.1 Prosthecobacter debontii
TCGCCCTCACGGCTTGACCGTGCCCGCATCGCACCAAAACGGGGCAAAAACAGCAATTTCTCGATGACTTTCCGCCTCAGAACCCCACTCACTACCACCCTGCCTCGCGCTTCTCTGCTCAACTCGCTTTATTCAGCGTTTCCCTAGGGGGATGACGACGGGGACGTTGCTGGTAAAATCAATGAAGACAGCGGCGTTGCAGCGGTTGGTGCAGGTGATGCGGGCGGCGTAGTAGCCGGTGTCGAGGTGGTGCCGTCCGTGGCCGCTGCTGCTGGAGACTGCGCCGAGCATTTGGAATGTGGCGAGGGTATGGTTGCCAAGGATTTTCTGGCCTTCGCGCAGGACGAGCTGCATTCCGCGTGCGGGGGTCCAGCGCCAGACGGCGGCGTCGTTTTCGGGGAAGGCACCGATGCCGCCGAGGGTGGCGACGATGAGGACTTCGTCGCCGACCATGCTGATAGAATCGAACTTTTTAAAGAGCGACGCGGTGCCGGGTGCAGGGCTGCTTTCACGGGCGAGGAGTTGGAGGGTGCCGCCGAGGTTTGTCCAGACTCCGCCGTTGGTGAGGCTGGTGATGTTTGGGCCGGTGACATCCGCTGAGAATGCGACTGCGCCCTCTGTGCCGCCGCTATTCAGGACGGGGTCTTGGAACTTGGAGAAGGCTGCGCCCGCGATGCCGGGGGCGGCTTCTTTGAGCGTGGCGATGGGTTGCGCGGGATTGCCGGAAAATAGGGAGTTTCCGACTTGCGTTCCTTTTACCCAAGCGGCGGTGAAGGCGACGGAGCGTGTGCCGTTAATGGAGGGGACGCCGAAAAATTTGAAGACTGCGCCTGCTGGGACTCCATGCGTGCCTGCTCCGCTGACGGCGCTGCTAGTGAGGAGCGGGGTCGTGCCGCCAGTGGCGGATTGCACGGTCAATTGTATGGTGGCGGTGCCTGTGTTTCCGGCGGCATCGTAGGCGGTGAGGATGACGGCGGATGTGCCGATGCTGGTCATGGTGCCAGGCGCGGGAGACTGGACGATGCGGACGACGCCGACGTTGTCCCGAAAGGTCACGTATGGGGCGTAGTTTGGCATCGGGTCGGGGGAGGTGAGTGTGGTGGGCGCTCCGTTGGCGATGGTGGCGGAGGGGCCGGTCTTGTCGTTAATGACGATGGTAAAGCCGGTGTTGGCTTGGTTGCCTTGGGCGTCTTCGGCGTGGATCAGGATTTCGCGTTTGCCGACGGGCAGGGGGCTGCCAGCGGCGGGGGATTGGGTGACGATGACGCCGGGGCCTGCGCCGGTGCCGGTGAGAATGGCCTGGGTGGTATAGTCTGGGAGGGAGGCGAAGCCGCTGGCGTCTGTGCTCAGAAGATGGGGAGTAAAATTGCCTCCGACGGCGAGCACTTCGCGCTCGCAGCTCACAGGGCCCATGATGATGGTGCCAGCGGAGAGGGTGCGGCGCTTGAACTGGAACTCAAAGCCGCTGACGCTGATGCCGGAGAGATTGATGTCCACCCATTTGCCGCTCTGGGTGAGGCCGGCATAGGGAGCTCCGTTTTCCACGGTCGCACCGCTGCTGCCAAAGGTGGGTGTGTGGCTGTAGCTAAAGATGGGGCTGGTCCAAGGAACGAAAATCTTTTCGCCGGTGGCGGTGAAGTAATGGAAGTTGAGCAGCGTTTCCATTTGCTCGGCGTCGTCGATTTGAAAGCGGACGCCGATGACGCCGCGGGGGTTGATTGTTCCGGCGTCGAAGAAGCGAAAGCCGACTGTCGCGCCTTCAGCGGCGCTCGGTGCGCTGCCCCCGAACCACCAGGAGGGGGTGCCGGTGACGGAGGTGAAGCCGTTGCCGCCGAGGCCGTTTGTGTTTATCGCGACATCGTAGCCGAGGCCGGAGATGTTGCGGAAGAGGGTGGAAGTGCCCGTGTTGGGGATGCGTGTGGCGTCGAGTTGGCCGGATGCCGTCGTCGTGCCGCTTGGCCCCCATACAAAGGTGGGTGTAAGGAAGCTCTTAATTTCACCGGAGAAAATGCCGGCTTCGTTCGTCAATATCGCGCGGTAGTAGTAGCGGGTATTGGCCTGCAATCCGGCGATGGGGACGCTGCCGGCCACGAGCACGTTTCCATTTCCCGCAGGGGCGCTGGCGCTGGTGGAGAAGGTCGCGAGCGTCGGGCTCGTGGAGTATTCAAAGGTGAGGGCGCTATCGAGCGTGCGGGGATTGAGCTGCGCGTTCAGCATCGCGGCGGAGGGCGTGATGCTGCTGGCTGCGCTGGTGGTGACTTGGACGTCGCTGACGATGCGGACGGTCGCGCTGGTGGTGCCGCCACGCCCGTCGGAGACCGTGTAGGTGAAAGTATCGAAGTCCGCGAAGCCGCTTCCGGGTGTGTAAAATACGAGCGTGCCGTCGGTCGTAACGCTGCCGTTTGCGCCGCCGGTGAGGCTGAGGACGGCGAGCGTGTCGCCGTCGAGGTCGCTGTCATTCGCGAGGACCGCGAGTGAAAATGGTGCTGGTGTGGCAGGGACGATGTAGGCGTCGCTCCGTGCGATGGGTGGGTGATTCATCGCGTTCACCGTGACTGCGACTGTGGCGGTGGCGGTGCCGCCGTGTCCGTCGCTGAGGGTGTAGCTGATGGTCGTCGCGCCGATGAAGCCGGGTGCTGGTGTGAAGTTGAGCGTGCCGTCTGTATTGATCGTCACGGTGCCGTTCGGGCTGCTGGCGGTCGTGACGGTGAGTGGGTCGCCGTCCACGTCCGTGTCGTTGGCGAGGACGTTGATGCCGAGTAGCACGGTGTCTTTCGTCGCCGACGCCGTGTTATTTGCTGCGACGGGCGCGTCGTTCACGGCGGTGACTGTCACTGCGACGGTGGCCGTCGCTGTGCCGCCGCGTCCGTCGCTGAGGGCGTAGGTGATGGTTGCGAGGCCGCTGAAGTTCGCCGCTGGCGTAAAGTTGAGCGTCCCGTCGCCGTTGATCGTCACGGTGCCGTTCGGGCTCGTGGCGCTTGTGACTGCGGGGATGTCGCCGTCTGCGTCGCTATCGTTTCCGAGGACGTTGATATTATCGAGCGCGATGTCTTCTGTCGCCATCGCCGTGTCGGTTGCTGCTACGGGCGCGTCGTTCACGGCGATGACTGTCACCGCGACGCTGGCGGTCGAAGTGCCGCCGCGTCCGTCGCTGATCGTGTAACTGATGGTCGTCGCGCCGTTGAAGTTCGCCGCTGGCGTGAAGTTCAGCGTGCCGTCGAGATTGATCGTCGCCGTCCCATTCGGGCTCGTGGCGCTTACCGACGTCAGCGTGTCGCCGTCGGTGTCTCCGTCATTAGCGAGGACGTTGATGCCGAATAGCGCGGTGTCTTCGGTCGTCGTCGCTGCGTCATTCGCTGCGACGGGCGCGTCGTTTGCCGCTGTGACTGTCACCGCGACCGTCCCGCTGGCGGTGCTTCCGTTGCCGTCGCTGAGGGTGTAGCTGATCGTCGTGGGGCCAGTGAAGTTCGCGCTCGGGGTGAAGTTGAGCGTCCCGTCGCCGTTGATCGTCACGGTGCCGTTCGGGCTGCTCGCAGTCGTCACGGTGAGCGTGTCGCCGTCCACATCGCTGTCGTTGCCAAGCACGTTGATATTATTGAGCGCGATATCCTCCGTCGCCGTCGCCGTATCGTTCACAGCCACAGGCGCATCGTTCACCGCTGTCACCGTCACCGCGACACTGGCAGTCGCCGTGCCGCCGCGTCCGTCACTGATCGCGTAGCTGATCGCCGTCGCGCCGTTGAAGTTCGCCGCTGGCGTAAAGTTGAGGGTCCCGTCGCCGTTGATCGTCACCGTCCCGTTCGGGCTGCTGGCGGTCGTGACGGTAAGTGTGTCGCCGTCCACGTCTGTATCGTTTCCGAGGACGTTGATGTTGTTCACTGCCGTATCTTCCGTCGTGGTCGCGCTATTGTTTGCCGCGACTGGCGCACGGTTCATCGCCGTCACCGTCATCGCGACACTGGCCGTCGAAGTCCCGCCGCGTCCGTCGCTAATCGTGTAGCTGATCGTCGTCGCCCCTCTAAAATATGCCGTCGGTGTAAAATTCAGCGTCCCATTCCCATTGATCGTCACCGTGCCGTTCGGGCTCGATGCCGTCGTCACCGTCAGCGCGTCGCCGTCCACGTCCGTATCATTTCCCAGCACATTGATATTATTCAGCGCCACGTCCTCAGTCGTCGTTGCCGTGTCATTCACCGCTACAGGCGCGTCGTTCACCGCCGTCACCGTCACGGCTACCGAGCCAGTCGTCGTGCCGCCGCGTCCGTCGCTGATCGCGTAGCCGATGGTCGTCGCCCCGCTGAAGTTCGCCGTCGGCGTAAAATTCAGCGTCCCATTCCCATTGATCGTCACCGTGCCGTTTGGGCTCGATGCCGTCGTCACCGTCAGCGCATCGCCGTCCACGTCTGTGTCGTTGCCGAGGACGTTGATGTTGTTCAGCACGGTGTCTTCCGTCGCCGTCGCAGTATCATTCACCGCCACAGGTGCATCGTTCACCGCCGTCACCGTCACCGCAACCGAGCTAGTCGCTGTGCCACCACGACCGTCGCTGATCGCGTAGCCGATGGTCGTCGCGCCGTTGAAGTTCGCCGCTGGCGTGAAGTTGAGTGTCCCATTCCCATTAATCGTCACCGTCCCGTTCGGGCTGCTGGCAGTCGTGACGGTGAGCGTGTCCCCGTCAGGGTCGGCATCGTTGCTCAACACATTGAGATTGTTGAGCACGGTATCTTCCATCGTGGAAGCACTGTCGGCTTGAGCAACGGGCTGGCGATTTCCAGTCGGCAGGACTGGTGGAGTAATGACGCCCAGCGTGGTAAAAGTCGTCGTAGAACTGAGCCCACCAGTGATCCCATTGATGTCCTGATTGAGCGTATTGGGCTGCGTCGCAGTCGCAGCGACGTAGTTCAAGATAGAATTCGACGTGATCCCGGTGATGCCACGGCTATTGAGCGCGGAGATGAAATCTGCAAACGGCACCGAGAAACTCAGGAAATAGTCCGTTTGCCCAGTGCCCGTCGCACCGTCGAGATTGAACGGGCTTGGCGTGCTTCCGCTGGCTACCGCCCCCGCCGCCGGGTCGCTCACCGCCGTCACCGTCTGCCAGTTGTAGTTCGCCGTTGTCGGCGAATAGACGAAGTATGGGGTTTGAGGATCAATGCTCGTTGTCGCCGGAGTGTTATTCGCGCCGGGCCCAGGAGCCCATATTTTCAACGAGTCGCCAGTGCCCGAATTATCCACCCCCACGAACACATCCAGCACTCCGTCGCCGTTTCCATCAACACCGATGACAGCCGTGCTCTTAAAGCCCACCGGGCTGGAGTCTTTCGCCAAGCGCAAACGAAACGCGATAGTTCCGTTCGTAGAAGTCGTCCCGGCGGAAAACTTGGTGTACACCGCAGCAAGCCCGTAATAGCCGCCGATCAAGTCCGATTCACCCTGCCCGGTCTGTTGGTCATTGGACGCGTCGGTGGTCACCGTCGAAGGGTAAGGCAGTGCCGTCCACTGGTTATTTGGCGTGCTCACGCTCTGCGCAAGAAGGGCCGGCGAGGATATTGCCAATGCGAGTACAAGGGCATTTCTGAATTTGCTCATAAAAGTTTCTATATTACTTATTTTAATTCAAATGCCCGAATGACATGAAGACGGCCTTTGCTGGAATCCCGCAAAGGGAATGAAACTTCGAACGAGCCTGCTTTGATAAAAAACCATATTGGTATAATTACCATAGCCCGTTTCATGCCACGCTGTGCCCGGAAAACGTGCACTTGGATAGGCACCACAGGGCGCAAGTCATCTGGGTGCCGATCCCTGTACGCGCTTCGGCGGCTCACTCAGTCAAACAGAATACTTTCCGTCGTCGCATCGGGCTGGCAGAAGGCGGGGCGTATGAATATCCGTCCTTTTTCCGCAGTCATCGAAAACGTCCGTCCGCTCGTGGATGGAGGGCGCTATCCCGTGAAGCGGCTCGTGGGGGAGCGACTGGTCGTGGAGGCCGATGTTTTCAAGGACGGGCACGATGTGCTCTCCGCTGTGTTGAAGTGGCGGAAGCTCGGCGGCGCGGCATGGCAGGAAGTGCCGATGGCGTCTTCGTGGGACGACCGGTGGCGCGCAGAGTGCGCGTTCGATGCGCCGGGCGCGCACGAGTTTACCATCGAGGCGTGGGGGAATGTGTGGAAGTCGTGGCAGCACGAGTTCGAGGCAAAATACGCGGCGGGCGAGCGTCCGCTGACGAGCGAGACGCTGGAAGGCGCGGCCTTTGTCGCGCAAGCAGCGGCGCTGGCGCTGGCTCGCGGGGCGAAAGCGGATTGCGATTGGCTGCTGTGGGTTTCGCGCGAGATGAAGGCGGCGGATGCGCCGCTGGTAAATGACTACGCGCACAGCGAGCAGCTCGCCGAGCAGATGTGGAAATACGCCGACCGCTCGCTCGCGACGGAGCTGGTCTGCACGCTGGAGGATTCGGCGGACCTTTTCCCCGCCGGGCACATCGCGGCGGCGCGCTACCCGGTGGTGTGGGTGGATCGTGCGGCGGCGGGCTTCGCGGCGTGGTATGAGTTTTTCCCGCGCAGCGCGGAGGGGCGCGAGGACAAAGGCTCGACGTTCCGCGACTGTCTGCCGCGCGTGGAGTATGCGCGCGACATGGGGTTTGACGTGATCTATTTCCCGCCCATCCACCCCATCGGCGTGACGGCGCGTAAGGGCCGGAATAACGCGGTGAGCTGCCAGCCGGGCGAGCCGGGCGTGCCGTACGCCATCGGCAACCGGCACCAAGGCTGCCCCAACGGCGGCGGGCATCGCGATGTCGCGCCGGAGCTTGGGACGCTCGAAGATTTCCGCTGGCTCGTCGGCGAGATCAAAGCGCGCGGCATGGAGGTCGCGCTGGATTTTGCCGTGAACTGCTCGCCGGACCACCCGTATGTCCACGACCATCCCGAGTGGTTCTACCATCGCCCGGACGGCTCCATCAAATACGCGGAGAACCCGCCGAAGAAATACCAAGACGTCTTCCCGATGAACTACCACTGCGCGACGTGGCGCGAGATGTGGAGCGAGCTGACGGGCGTGATCGAGTTCTGGTGCGAGCAAGGCGTGCGCGTCTTCCGCGTGGATAATCCGCACACGAAGCCCGTCCACTTTTGGGAGTATCTCATCGGGCGCGTGCAGTCGCGGTTCCCGGATGCGGTGTTCCTCAGCGAGGCATTCACGAAGGGGAAAATGATGCGGGCGCTGGCAAAAGTCGGCTACACGCAGAGCTACACCTACTTCACCTGGCGCAACACCGCGCAGGGCTTGCGCGATTACTTTAACGAACTCGCGCACGGCGAAGGCGCGGAATACATGCGCCCGAATCTTTGGCCGAACACGCCGGACATCCTGCCGAGCTACTTGCAGTTTGGCGGCAAGTCGGCGTTTGAAGTGCGCGCGATTTTGGCGGCGACGCTGGCCCCCGTGTACGGCATCTACAGCGGCTTCGAGCTGTGTGAAAATGCCGGCCTAGAGCGCAAGCCGTGGGATGCAGCGGGCGACGTGCGCGGCTTCCTCGCGCTGTGCGATGGCGACTACAAACAGCTCGCCCGCGAGGAGTATCTCGACTCGGAGAAGTATCAGCTCAAAGCCCGCGACTGGTCCGCAGAAGGCATCCGCCCGCTCCTCCGCACGCTGAACAAAGCGCGCCGCGAAAACCCCGCGCTCCAGCAATTCCGCAACCTGCAATTCGTCCACAGCGACAACGACCTCATCCTCGCCTACGCGAAAATCGCCGACGGCAACCGCCTGCTCATCATCGTGAATCTCGACGCATGGTACGCCGAGGAGACGATGGTCTCCGTCCCGCTAGAAGCCTTCGGCCTAAACGAGACGCAGCCCTACACCGTCGAAGACCTCCTCACCGGCGAGAAGTGGCAGTGGAGCGGACGCCGCAACTACGTCCGCCTCGCCCCCGGCGAGCGCGCCGGGCATGTGCTGAGGGTCGTCTAAACTGGGACGGTGCTTTTCACCCCATCGCGCCGACCAGCGGCGTAGGCCTCGAAGACGCGGCGGATTTCATCGCGGACGCGGCGGAAGACGGCGAATTGTTCGTCCTCGGTGCCGGTCGCGTGGGCGGGGTCGTCGAAGCCCCAGTGGTAGCGGTTCATTTGGCCGGGGAACATGGGGCAGACTTGGTCGGCGTTGCCGCAGACGGTGATGACGGTTTCCACGTCGCGCTGGAGGAATTCGCTGAGGTGCTTGGAGTGGTGCGCGCTGGCGTCGAGGCCGATCTCGGCGAGGGCGCGGAGGGCGAGCGGGTGGACGTAGCCTGCGGGTTTACTGCCCGCGCTGGCGACTTCGAGGATGTCCCCGGCGGCAGCGCGGAGGATGGCTTCGGCGAGGTGGGAGCGGCAGGAGTTGCCGGTGCAGAGGATGAGGATGAGCGGTTTCATATTTAAGCAGCCGACTTTGCGCAACAGCAGCCGGGCTCGCGGACGCCGCAGCAGAGCGGCACGGCGATGAGCGCGCCGAGCACAGGGGCGGTGAGATAGATCCAGAGATGCTGCAAATTTCCGCTGACAACGGCGGGCGCGAGGGAGCGGGCGGGATTCATGGATGCGCCGCAGATGGGCCCGGCAAACATGGCCTCCAGTGCGATGACGGCACCGACGGCGATGCCCGCCGTGATACCTTTCTCTTTCGCCCCGGTGCTGACGCCGAGGACGACGAACATGAGCATGGCCGTGAGGATGACTTCGAGCACGAAGCTCTGCGTCGCCGGGCCCGCCGGGAGCGTGGCGCCGAGAGTGGCATCCGCAGGAAAGAGGACGCGCAGCACGCCACTCGCGGCGAAAGCTCCGGCGGTCTGGGCGGCGACGTAGCGGGGCACTTCGCTCCACGAAAAGCGCCGCGCCGCAGCGAAGGCGATAGTCACGGCGGGGTTCAGGTGCGCGCCGCTGACATCGCCGAGCGTGTAGATCATCGCCAGCACGATGAGGCCAAACGTGAGCGCGACGCCTGCGTGGGTAATGGCTCCGCCGCTTGCGCCGTCTATGATGATTGCGCCGGTGCCGGCAAAGATGAGGGCGAACGTGCCGAGGAATTCTCCGAGAAGTTTCTTCATGCGGTGGCTTTAGAGGATGCCGGCATTGCATACAAGCATGGGGAGGAACTGACACCGCGATTTTACAAGTCGGGGGCGAACATTTGCGCGAGGGCGGCATTCGCGCGTTTCTTCACGGTCCCGGAAAGCCAGAGCGTGCTGTTCCCAAAAAGGGCATCAAGGTGCGCACGAGCGTCAGATTGGGTGAGGCTCCCTTTTGCAGCACAGTAGAGCACGACCCCGAGTGAGCCTCGTGCAACGAAGCCGAGTCCTTCGGCCATCAAGCGTGCAGCGGCGTCATCGGTGAGGAATAAATCCGGCGAGATTTCTTCGGCAATGGCGAGAGACTCTGCTTCTCCGGGATCGAGCATTTCCCCCTCGACCCATTTCGCTGCTCGCATGGATGACGCAACTGTTGGAGCGGCAAAGTGGAGCCACGTTGGAAATCCGTCTCTCCAAACTTCGGGGGCGTGTCGTCCGAGTTCTTCCATGACTTTCGGCACGACGAATACTTGTTCAAAACTCGCCAGCAGATGGAGCGCGCCTGCTTGGTAAAGGTGTAATATGGGGCCTGTGTCGGCGATGACGATTTTCACCGTGCGGTCCGCTTGGCTTCAAGAGCCCACTCGATGTCCTCGAGTTGCTGACGCTCTTGCAGCGCATAGCGACGGTCCGTAAGGAGTTCGCGGAGCGCGGCATGGATCGCTTCTTTTTCGTCGGTGAACCAGCCCGATTTCACGATACGCTGAAGTCCGTTCGCAAGTTCATCCGGTAATTCCAAAGTTAGCGTGCTCATGGGCATACCTTGCACGCAGGCAGGTAAATCGTCAACGCGCCCTGTGGCGGGATTTTCGTCACGCAGATATTGCAAAGCGGATTGCCGCGACTACTTTCTCGCTCATGCCAGATCGGATGCAAAAACCAACCGGCCCCGCGCCGTGGGAACCCAAACAGGGAGACGGCGATGGACCCAAGTCGCCAGACGCAAAGAAGCCCGACACCAAGAGCATTCTTGAGCGGATGCGCAAGGTGGACCCGGACCAAGCCCGTCGTTACAAACAACGCACGGGAGAATAGTCGGCGATGCACTTTCCCGGCACACCAGTCTCGCTCACGGACGCAACCGCGCCGGATTTTTCCACGCTGCTCCAGCGCCAAGGGCTTTACCCGAAGCCCGCCGAAGTCCACGCGAACACCTCGCTGGTGCCCACCCACGCCACGACGATCTTGGCGTTCAAATACGCGGACGGCGTGCTCGTCGCGGGCGACCGACGGGCGACGGCGGGCAATGCCATCATGTATGACCGCGCTGACAAGGTGCTGGAGATTGACCGGCACTCGCTCATGGCCATCGCGGGCGTCCCGGCGACGGCTTGGGAGATGGCGCGCGTGTTGGAACACAGCTTCCACTTTTACCGCCGCAGCCAGCTCGCGGAGATGAGCATCGAGGGGAAAGTGCGCGCTCTCTCGAAGCTGCTGCGCGACAACCTCGGCTTTGTCCTGCAAGGCGTCGGCGTCGTCGTGCCCATCTTCGCGACGTATGATGCGGCGGCAAATGCGCCCCGCGTTTATTTCTACGACGCGATGGGCGCGGGCTTTGAAGCAGCGGAATACACGGCCACGGGAAGCGGCAGCCCGGCGGTGAAAGCGGTGCTGCATTTCGAGAACACCTACGGTCGCCGTCCGCTGAAAAAGCTGAAGCCCAACGAGGCCACGCTGCTCGCACTGCGGGCGCTGGATACAGCGGCGGAATCTGACTCGGCAACGGGCGGCGTGGACCGGCGCGCGAAGATTTTCCCCATCGTGAAACTGATCACGGAGCGCGGGATCGAGACGCTTTCCGATGCGCGGCTGGCGCGGCTGTATCGCGGGAACCTCGCCTCCGCGTAAATGCCCACGCTGTCTGCTTGGGAGTGGTTTTTCGCCGTGCTCGCGGCGCTCGGTATCGGAATCTCGAAGAGCGGCTTTGCCGGAGTGAGCCTTGTGCATGTGCTGGTGATGGCGCACATTTTTGGCGACCGCCTTTCGACCGGTGTCGTCCTGCCGATGCTCGTCGTCGGCGACATCTGCGCGGTGGTGGCGTTTAAGCGGCACGCGATTTGGAAGCACGTCGCGCGCACCCTGCCCATCGCGTGCATCGGCGTCTGCGTCGGCACTTGGCTGATGACCATCATCCCCGCCACCGCCTACAAGCCCGTCATCGGCTGGACCGTGCTCGTCCTCGTCGTGCTGCAACTTTGGCGGATGTGGAAGCCCGCGATGTTTGAAACGGTGCCGCATTCGTGGCCGTTTGCCGCTGCGATGGGAATGCTGGCGGGCATCACCACGATGATGGCCAACGCCGCGGGCCCCGTGATGGGCCTCTACTTCCTCGCCGTCGGACTGCCAAAGTATCAGCTCACCGGGACGAGTGCGTGGTTCTTCCTGCTCATCAACGTGTTCAAAATCCCGTTCAGCGCGGGCCTCGGGCTCATCCACACCAACACGCTGCTCTTCAACGCCGTGCTCATCCCCGGCATCGTCGTCGGGCTTTTCTTCGGTCGCTGGCTGCTCGCGCACGTCCCGCAGCGACTCTTCGACGGGCTTATCCTCGGCTTTGCCGCCGTCGCGGCACTGATGCGGCTCGGCTTTTTCGAGTGGGTTCGGGGGCTAGTTTAGCCCCGTCTCTTCCGGCGCTTCCGCCACGAGCTGAAACCACGGCCCGAACGTGCTCGTCATCTCCCGCCAGATGCGCGGAGCGCGTTCCACCTCCAGCACTTCTTCGTGGTCGGCCTTGCGCACGAGCCACGAGCGTTGCGCAAGCTCGTTCTCGATTTGTCCGCTGGACCATCCGCTATAGCCGACGAACGCCCGCACGGTGTGATGCTGGGCTGCTGCGAGCTGCGCGGCTTCCTCGAGGGAAATGTGATGTTTGCACTCAAAGAGCCGCTTTTCCGAGTGCCAGCGAAACGCCGCCAGCAGCATCTTATCCGGCTCCACTGGCCCGCCCTCGAGGACGGGGACGCGCGCAAGGTGCGGGCCGATCTCTTGATCCGCAAGTAACTCGCCGACGAGCTTTCCCGTCGGGCGATTGAGCACGAGGCCGAAGCTGCCCTTCTTCCCATCGTGGTCGGCGAGCATGATGACGGTGCGCCGGAACGTGGGCTCCACGAGGCTCGGATGAGCGATCAAAAGACTGCCTGAAAGAGTGAGTGAAGTGGATACCGGATCGCGCACGGAGCGACAATAGCACGAGGAAACCGGCCGTCCATCCGCGATACGCCTCGGCTTACGTCCGGGGTGTGATTAAAAGTGGCTTGGGCGTCCCGCCCATGAGTATCGCGCCTTCATGGGCGAGACGCCCAAGCCAGTGCGCCTGCACATAACCAAAGAAAGAAGGTGAAAGACCTGACCACAGAAAGACATGAAAACTGGAGAAGCCGGAGACAACTGCGGAGCAGCGATGCTGCCGTGGAGAGCAGTCCGAGGCGAGGCAAC
>CAMDQC010000153.1 GCA_945905735.1 Prosthecobacter debontii
TTGCCTAAGCGCAGCCTGGAAAAAGCAACACGACGAGCCCCCGGCAGGGGTAAACTACTGACTGGAGAGCCGGATGCGGGAAAACCGCCCGTCCGGTTCGGAGGGAGGGGCGGGGAGTAATATCCCCGTCCCTACCCCAATCTTTTAATCACACCCTGCTCGCGCTTTCACGAGATTCCCCCCTCGACACATCCTTTGCCAGAGATAACGTATCCCCATACTCACCGATGCCGAAACCTGTCCAATTTGCTCTTGAACTCCCCGAAGACCTTGCTCGGCTTCATTTGCCGCCGATGCACCAAAGTCGTCTCCAATCGCTCCTCGACCAGCAGGACCGTGGACAAGCCCTCACGGATGCAGAGCGGACGGAGGCTGAGGAACTAGTGGATATGGCGGAGCTTTTTTCGCTTCTGCGAATGCGCTCGGAACGGCTTGTGGCGTCTGCGGCATAGCGAATGAGTATCCCGGAAACACTTCGCCGGTTCGTCGTGAAACGGGCTGAGGGGCGATGTGAGTATTGCCAACTGGCGCAAGCAGGGCAGGAGGCTCAGTTTCATATAGACCACATCATTCCAGCGTCGGTTGGCGGTGCGACGGAGGTAGGAAATCTGGCGCTGGCTTGTGTATCTTGCTCGCTCCGCAAAGGTGCCCGGGAATTTGTGAAAGTGCCGAATACCAGCCGAGATGTACCGATCTTTAATCCACGCTTGCAGCAGTGGACGGATCATTTTCGATGGGATGGTGCGCTGCTGCGCGGGACTACGGAGATAGGGCTCGCGCTTGTTGAAACCCTGCAAATGAACCGCCCGGTGATCGTCGCTATCCGGCAGGAGGAAACCTTTCGTGGGCGACACCCGAATTTCTTCGGTTCGTAGCAGGGTGCTTTCTCGCCTGCCCCCGTTTCCGTCACTTCTTCCCCTTGCCTTTTTTGGGCTTCGGGCGGATGCGTCCGATTTTTCTTTTGCCGGGCTTTGCTTCGCCGACTGCGAGGGCCATGAACTCGGATTGGCTGTCGCACTTCGCCTCTTGGTTGGCGCGGACGACGAGGGAGTAGCTGCCGTCCGTCTCCAGCCGCCATGCCTTTGTATTGTCGGCGAGTTGGCGGAGGAGGATTTGGCGGATGCGCTCGCGGAGGGCGGCCTCTTCCACGGGGAAGACGAACTCGACTCGGCGGAGGAAGTTCCGCGACATCCAGTCGGCGCTGCCGACATAGACTTCGTTTTTCCCTCCGTTCTCGAAGTGGAAAATGCGCGAGTGTTCGAGGAATCGCCCGACGATGCTGCGGACGGTGATATTCTCGCTGATGCCGATGATTCCTGGCTTCAGGCAGCACGCGCCCCGGATGATGAGGTCTATTTTCACTCCGGCCTGCGAGGCGCGGTAGAGCGCGCGGATGGTGTCGGGGTCGGAGAGGGAATTCATCTTGGCGATGATGCGGGCGGGGCGTTTTTTCTGCGCGTGTTCGGCTTCACGGTGGATGAGCGCGAGGATGCGCTGCTGGAGCTGCCACGGCGCGACGAGCAGTTTGCGCGGCGTCTGGAAGCGGGCGATGCCGGTGAGCAGATTGAAGAGGCTGGTGGCGTCTTCGGCGAAATCTTCGTTGGCGGTGAAGAGGCTCAGGTCTGTGTAGATGCGGGCGGTCGTCGGGTTGTAGTTGCCCGTGCCGAGGTGTAAGTAGCGGCGCAGACGGTCTTCGTCTTTGCGCACGACGAGCGCCATCTTGCCGTGGATTTTTTTGCCGACGAGGCCATAGACGACGTTCACGCCGGCTTCCTCCAGCCGCTTGGCCCACTCGATATTGTTGGCTTCGTCGAAGCGCGCTTTCAGCTCGGTAACGGCGGTGACGTGCTTGCCGTTCTCCGCTGCGAGCATGAGCGCGCCGATGATGCGCGGGTCGCCGCCGGTGCGGTAGAGCGTTTGTTTGATCGCGAGAACGTGCGGGTCGCGCGCGGCTTGTTCGAGGAAATCTACGACGGTGTTGAAGCTCTCATACGGGTGGTGGAGAAGGATGTCGCGCCGCCGGATGGTGGCGAACAGCGACGCGCGCTCTCGCACGCTGGCCGCAATGGGCGCGAGGAATGCCGGGTCGCGCAGCTCGGGTGAGTGGTCGCCTTCGTAGATGGCCATGAGGCGGATGGGGTTAATGGGGCCGTCTATAATATAGAGGTCGTCTTCGGCGAGGCTCAGGGTTTCGAGCAGTTGCTTCCAGATCGCCTCGGGGCAGTCCGCATCCACTTCCAGCCGGACGGCTTCGCCTTTGCGCCGATTGCGCAGCTCTTCCTCGACGGCTTGGAGCAGGTTGTCCGTGTCGTCCTCGGCGACATAAAGCTCGCTGTTGCGGGTGACGCGGAATTTCCAATGCCCGTGGATCGTCGCGCCGGGGAAGATGTCGCTGAGATAGTGCCCGATGATTTGCCCGAGGAAAATGAAGTCCATCTCGTCGTCCTCGCGCGGCAGCCGGACGAGCCGTGGGAGCACACGCGGCACCTGCACCAGCGCCAACCGCGAGCGAGTGCCGCCTTCCTCTTCGATGCTCAGCGAGACGACGAAATTGAGCGTCTTATTTGCAATATGCGGGAACGGATGCGAGGGGTCCACGGCGAGCGGCGTGAGCACCGGGCGTATTTGCGTCTCGTAGTAGTTGCGGAGGAAAATGCGGGTGGTTTCATCGAGCTCCGGGTATTCGAGAAAGCGGATACCCGCCTTTGCCAGTGCGGGATGTAGCTCGCCTCGCCACAGCCGGTACTGGTCTTCCACCATGCGGCGGACGCGTTTGGTGATGCCGCGTGCGGCCTCCGTCGCCGTGCGCCCATCGATGCTGCGCTCCACGATTTCGCTCTCCACCTGCTGCTTGATGCCCGCGACGCGAACCTCGAAAAACTCATCGAGATTCGAGCTGACGATGCAGAAAAACTTTACCCGCTCTAGCAGCGGGTTGGCGGGATTGATCGCCTCTTCCAGCACGCGCTGGTTAAATTCCAGCCAACTCAACTCTCGGCTGAGGTAGTGTTCGTTTGTAAAAGTCGTCATCTTCCCTCGAACCTACGCTGACCGCAGGCGATTCGGCGAGTCCCTGTTTTTTGACGATTACGTGACGAACTCGCGTCTATTGGATGCTTCGCGTTTCCTGGGGCTTGATCCGTACAAAACTTACCCCGCCGAGGCGTTTAAAGCCGACGACGGGGTTTTTGAAAGTTCTTGGAGAGGGCCCTATATCGGGGCTTCCAGAGTGAGTGGCCTGTTTAGAACACCCGGGCGCGAACCGTTTTCTGACCCGATTGGAGGCGGACGCGACCGCTTCCGAGGAGGTCGGTCATCGCGGCGAGGGTTTCGCGATTGTTCCGGCTGTTGGTGCTGACGGCGAGGATGAGGTCGCCGAGGGTGAGACTGCGGTTGGTTGTTTTAAGGGATTTTTTCATGGTTCGTGTGAGGTGAGAGTTTGATTAAGCGACCCGAGCGCGGATCGAGCGACCATTGTTTGTGAGGCGGACGCGGCCTGATTCGAGGAGGTCGGCGACTGCGGCGGCAGTCTCGGAGAAGTTCCGACTTGCGCTGCTGACTGCGGCGACGAGGTCGCCGAGTGTGAGGGTTTGTTTAGCTGTTTTGAGGTTCTTGTTCATTTGTTGTTTTGGTTTGTTGTTGGGTCTCGTTGTGAGATAAAACCCTTTTTAGCAGTCACCGTGCCACGCTTTGCGCTCGATGAGTTGTTCGACGAACCAAAGCTATCGAAACGTCCGTTTAGTGCAAGGAAAAGATAAAAAGTTTTCTAACAGAATGGTCGCATTGAGCGAACAGAGGAAAATTGCTGAGCGTCAGCACTCAAGGTGATCTTTTCAGCCTTTGCCGAATGAGTCAGACAGTCGTGGAACTCAGCACCTTGCGAAATCCATTATCAACAAGTTATTCACAGCGAAAGTTTCTTAAAATCGAGGCGTTTCCCCATTATACGACGCGGAAATTGGGCGGTTTTACAGCTTGGGCGACGCTGGCTTTACCGGGGCGAGGAAGCTCGGCGCACCTTTCGCCTTCACTTTGCGGCGGAATACTTTGTCGCCGCACGTCGCGTAGAGCGTGTCGAACTGCGCTCCGCCAAACGCCACGTTGCTCACGCGCCCGTTCGGCGTCGGGATGATGCAGTTCACGCGGCCCGCTTGGTCGCAGACTTGGATGCCCATGCGCGTGGCGACGTAGAGGCGTCCGTCGCGGTCCACTTTCATGCCGTCCGCGCCAGAGTCATCGGCGGTGTCGGGCATGTGCAGGTGGAAGTAACGCTGCTTGTGCCGCAGTGAGCCGTCGGGCGAAATTTGATACGAGTAAACCCAGTGCGAGCGGGCGTCCGCGACGTAGAGCAGCGACTGGTCGGGGGAAAGTGAGATGCCATTTGGATACCTCACGCCGCCCTCATCCACCATCTGTTTCGTGCCGTCGGGTTTGATGAGCCAGATGCGGCTATACTGGTTTTTCCCCGACAGCGGATCCGTCGCGTAAATGTTCCCGTTGTGCGCCACGGTGAGGTCGTTCCCATTGAACCCATCGGCGAAAACTTTCGCCGCGTTATCGCTGCCGACGACGAGCACTTGCGGCTCCAAAGCGGAGAGCACAAACATCCGCCCATCCGGCCCGAACGCTTGGTCGCTCGCATGTTTCGAGTCCGCGAGGAACTCCGCCGCCTTCCCATCCGCGCCCACTTTATACGTCTTGTTCGTGGAAATGAAGAAAACCTCGCCCGCCGCGTTGCTCGCCGGGCTTTCGGTGAACTCGTAGCCTTCGCCGACGAGCTGCCAGCGTTCACCGGGGAGGATGATTTCGTTGAGCATCGTGTTCTTCGACTCGCCGACTTGCGGCTCAGCGGGCCAGCCCTTCCACAGCCAGCGCACCGCATCGGGGAAAATCGCGTCACCGTGCTTGCCATTATGCCCCTCCGTGCCCCACGCGTGGTTTACCTCGTAGCCGGCAAATGCCAGCGCACGTTCGAGGGTCTGGTTCGCCATCCACCAGTCGCCGCCGTAGATATTTTGGTCGCGGTCACCGTCCTGCAAAAAGACGCGCAGACCCTTGGGCTCGAACTTCCGCACGAGAGAATGAATGCCGTCGCCACCGCGTAGAGCGACGTAAGTCCCGATAGTCGAAAACACGCGCCGAAACTCCGCAGGCCGCTCCCACGCGGCCTGAAACGCGCAAATCGCCCCACTCGAAGAACCTCCGATGCAGCGGTCGTTCCCGCTCTTGCTCAGCACAATCGCGCGCCCGTCGCCCGTCTTCTGTCTCTCCACGAAAGGGAGCAGTTCCGTGAGGACGAACCGTGCGTATCCATCGCCGAGCCCGTCGTATTCGTAGCTGCGGTTAAAGCGATCCAGCGCAGCGCCATTCAGCGCCTTTAGCACACCCGGCGACGCCGCGATGTAGATGGTCACGGGCATTTCGCCCTTCGCGATCAGGTTATCAAAAACGGTGGACGCCTTGTGCTGCATCCCGTCTTGATTCACCCACACGCAAGCGGGCTTCGCCGGGTCATATTGCTTCGGCACGTACACCGTCACATTGCGCGTCGTGCCGGGGAACACCTTCGAGTCCGCCAGCGTGAACTTCAGCACCTCGCCCTTCGGCACGCCCGGCACCTCCGCGAGTTCCGGTGCGGGTTTGTAGTCTTCGGCGAAGACGGGCTGGAGAAAGGACACGATGGCGGCGAGAGCAAGGACGGGTGTTTTCATCGGCAGCGAGCCAAAGCGGAAGCGCTCAGCGGGAGCAATGGTTTAGTGTGTTTGAGGGGAGAAAAAGCTGCTCATCAACTGGCGCGACGCTTTACCACGCCATTTCAGAGTTTTTCGACCCGCAACAAAGCGGTGGGGACTGTGCGGTTGAGGATATTCTGTGTGGGCGATGTTTTTTGGAGGAGCGGGGCGATGTGCCGCTGGTAGATGGTGGGCCATGCGTAGTCTGCGAGGGCGCGTTTGCGGTCTTGGTGCGCTTCGTTTTGCGCGAGCCAGGACTGGATGCGGGCGGCGACTTCGCGGGGGGATTCGTCTGGTGAGATGGGCAGGGCGTGGGGGGCTGCGAGTTCGGTGAGGGGCTCGATGGCGCTGTAGATGGTGGGGAGGCGGTGGAGGCGGGCTTCGAGGAGGGGGAGGCCGAAGCCTTCTTGTCGGCTCGGAAAGATGAGGGCGTCGGCGAGGTGGTAGAGTGCGGCGAGTTCGGGGTCGCCGACGGGAAAGTGGTCGGCGGCGAAGAGGGTCTCGGGGCCGGCGAGGGTGCGGAGTGTTTGGGCGTATTCTCGGGAAGCCGGGTTGTGGGGGTCGGGGGCTCCGGTGATGATGAGCGTGGCTTCACCGAGGGCTTGGGTGATGGCGATGCTGGCTTCGATGTTCTTGCGGCGGAGGAGTCGGGTGGGGTGGAGGAGGATGAGTCGCCCGTCGAGGAGGTGCTCATTTTCCGCGAGCGTGGCGATGGAGGAGGGGAGGCCGAGGATGCGGGCTGGGTCGATGCCGTTTGGGATGATGGTGCAGTTTTCCACGCCGAGCGCATCGCGGAGTTGGCGGCGGCGGAGCGCGGAGATGGCGATAAATTCGACGTTGGGCGGGGGGCGGCGGATGAGGTCGGGGACGGGCGCGAGGTCGGGGTTGGCGGCTGCGACGTCGTGGGTCCATGCGACGAAGCGGACGTGCGGGTGCGCTGCGATGGCGTGGTGGAGGGCTTGGGTGAATGGGAGGTCGAACGGCATGGTGAGGACGTTGTGGATGAGGACGACATCCTGCGCGCCGAGGTCGCGGGCGTGGCATTGCACGGTGATTTCGTGGCCGTGGCTGGCGAGGAGTTGCGCGTGCTCTTCGATGATACGCTCGACGCCGCCGACGACTGGGGAGGTGGTGTAGTGGACGAGGGCGAGTTTCATGTGAATGACGAATGACGAATGACGAATGACGAATGACGAATGACGAATGACGAAATTCGCGAGCTTCGTCATTCGTCATCCGTCATTTTTTAATCTTCCCGCCCCACGAGAGGATGCGGGCTTTGCCTCCGGCGGATTCGGCTTCTTTAATTTGCCCGTTCTTGACGTAGCAGATGCTGAGGGTGCTCCAGGCGAGCTGGTCGTTGGGGCGCAGCTCGGTGTTTTTGAGGGCTGCGACGATCGCTTCGGTGTGGCGTCCGAGTTTCATCAGCGCCATGCCGAGGGCGTGCCAGCCGTCGGCAAAGAGCGGGTCGAGTTCGGTGCAGCGGCGGTATTTCTCCACAGCGACATCGAGGTCGCCGAGCGCAAGGTCGCCGTTGGCGTCGTCGAACAGCTCCTCTAGCTCCGGGCTCATCTAGCCTTTCTCGGCGGTGGGCTTTTTGAGGCCGAGGCCAGCGGCGCGGCGGCGTTCTTTGAGCCACTCGCGGAAGATCATTTCGGTGCGATAGCGCTCCTTCATGTTTGCGACGGCTCCGCTTTCTGCGACGAGGTCTTTTTCGTCGATGGCTGGGCGGTTGTCCAAGTGGACGATCAGCCCGCCTTGGGTGGACGTGATGAATTCGCTCACTTCACCCGGCGCGAGCTTTGCGGCTGCTTGCTGGATGTTGGAGGCGAGAGGTCCGGGGGCGGGTTTCTTTTGTGAAAATGCGGGGACGATTTCGGCTTTCACGCCGGCGGCTTCGCAGGCTTCTGCGAAGGATTTTCCGGCCTTGGTTGCTTCGACGATTTTCTTTTGGAGCTCTTCGCCTTTTTTCCGCATCGCCTCGTCGGCTTTCTCGGATTGGAGCTGGCCGGTGACGATGGCTTTGCATTCGTCGAAAGTTTTTTGTTTTGGCTCGGTGATGCCACCCTCGGGGAGGAGTGCGACGTATGCGCCTTTCTTGCCGATGAGATGGCCGCTGGCGGGGTTTTCTTTCGTCAAAGCGAAGATCGCTTCGGCGATTTCCTCAGATTCTTCCAGAGTTGCCGGAGGTGATTGATTCGAGAAGGGCTCTGTCTCCGCGACGGCGAAGGTGAATGGGGCTTTGTAATCGGGCGCCTTGGCAGCCTCGGCCAGCTCGCTCTGTTGCTTGGCGATAAGGTCGTCGAACTTGGAGCCCTTTTTGATCAGTTGGGAAAAGTCATACGCTGCGTTGACACATTTTTGCAGCGCGGTCGTCTGCTCGGTCGGGCTCAGCGGTTTTGCAGGATCTGCGGGCGCCGGCGGCACAAACGACACGAAGCGCACCTTGCGTTGTTCGGGCGTTTTGAACTGCTCTTTTTGCTCCTCGTAGCGCTTCGTGAGTTCTTCATCCGTGACGACGACTCCTGCGGTGAAATCGGCTTTTTTGAGCGCCGCGTAGCTCGCTTCGGTAAGTTGATTGCGCGCGGCGACATCGTCCTGGATTTCGCTCGGAGTGACTGCGGCTGTGGATTTGAGGAGGTCCTTCACCTTCCTCATCCGAATGGCACCTTTCAAGAAAGTGTCGATGTTGTCCTTGCTGAATCCATTGGGCATGAACACGCGCTGAACGATCATGTCGAACATGCCGACATCGAACTTCCCTCCCTGCTGGAATGCGGGGATGCGGACGAGCTCTTCCTCGACTTCCTGCTCCGTGGTGCCGATGCCCATCACGTCCGCCTCGTGTTCAAAGACGAGTGCATTGAAGATAGAGAGATCCCGGTCGTCCTCCTGCTGATGCCATCCACCCTCCGCTGCCGTGGCCAGCGCCTCGTGGTATCCGCAGCGGAGCGCCATATAAACTTTCTCTTGATTGCCCATCCGCTCCAATTCCTCGCGGGTGATTTTCTTTCCATAGACCTCATCGACGACATCGCCTCCTTTTCGGTCAAAAAGGCTCTGGTTTCCCCAGAAAGCGAAAGAAATGATGACGAGGGTCGCGATGACGACCATGAGAGGCTGACTCCAGCGGCGAAGGATATTTACCATGATTTTGTTGTGAAATTGAGAATTCCAGTTGCGTTCGAATAATCGAGTCCATAACGTCGGGCTCGTTCAACTAAACGATCAACTCAAGCTCGTGAAACTACGGTCCATGTCCGCCACCCGGCAACTTCTTTCTCTAACATTCGGCCTTCTAGCGATGGCTCCCGCAGCCTTTGCCCAGCAGCCAGCCGCTGCGCCCGTGGGTAACGACTACGTGCGCTTCAAGCCCGCCACGCCGACCAGCCAGCCCCGCGTCCTGCAGGGCGTGCTCATCGTGAGCGTCGCCGGGGGGAAAGCGACGATCAAAGACGCCGCTGGTGAGATCGGGTATTCGCTCGACTCCATTGATGAAGTCCGCAAAGCCGCGCCGCAGGAGTGGATCGTCGGTTCCCGCGCTATTGAATCCGGAGAACTCGACAAAGCCATCCCACTCATCCGTGGAGTCGCCGATAAATTTCGTGGCCTCAACGTCGCTTGGGCGCAGGATGCATCGGCCTCGCTCGGTGGTCTCCTCATCACCACCGACAAACTCGCCGAAGCCGAAAGCGCGTTTGCGGCATTCGCCCAAGCATATCCCACCGCAGGTGGCGCAGTCACCGATGTGGGCAGAGCCCGCCTAGCCGCAGCGAAAAAGCAATTTGGCGAAGCCAAAACACTCGTCTCTCCCATTGTCAGCGGCGCTCTGAGCAAAAAAACCGTCACCCGCGCTGAGAGCCAGCTTTTCGGCCAAGCATTCTACGTCATGGGGCAAGTCGCCGAGGGCGAAAACAAGCTTCCCGACGCCATGGAGGCGTACTGCCGCACCGTCGCACTATTCTACCAAGACCGCGCCACCGTCGCTGCGGCGCAGCAAAGAATTGACGATTTACGAAAGAAAGGCGTTGCCGTCCCGTAAGGGGATACACTACAGACGCCGCGCTGAAATTTTCCACATCGATCTAAACTCTTCTGAACCACTCTCAAAACTCATCCATGATTAAGAACAAAACACACCGTTTTCTTCCCGCCGTCCTCGCTCTCGCAGCGTTCGTCGCAAGCACCAGCACCGCCCGTGCGGAAGAAAGCGTCATCCAACTAATCATCCACGGCGGCCCGATGATCATCTTCATTTGGCTCTGCATTTTGGCCACGTCGATCATCATGGTCACGCTCATCATTCAAAACTCCATCGGCTTCAAAAAGGACAAACTCGCCCCGCAGCCCCTCGTGGACAGCCTTCGCCAGCTCGTCGGTTCCGGGAACTACCAAGAGGCATGGGAGACCTGCAACGCGAACAAAAACTACCTCGCCAACGTCATGAAATCGGGCCTATCCCGTATCGGGCGAGGCAAAGACGCCGTAGAAACTGCAATCGCCGAACACGGACTCCGCGAAGCGACCCTGCTCCGCACCCGCAATAGCTACCTCTCCGTTATCGGAATCGTCAGCCCGATGATCGGGCTACTCGGCACCGTCATTGGAATGATGGGTGCATTCTCAGTCCTCGCCGGTTCCGGCGTCAGCGACCCGAAAGCGCTCTCCGGTAAAATCTCGGAAGTGCTCCTCGCCACCGCAGCCGGTCTCTTCATCGCCATCCCCGCATTCGTCGCCTACTACATCTTCCGCAACGTCTCGCAGGCATCCATCGTTCATGGTGATGACATCGTGAACCAGCTCCTCATTGATGTCCCCTACGACGAACTCGCAGGAATGCACGTCGGCGACAACTACTCCGGCGCACCCGTAGCGCACCAAATGGGCGCAGCGCAACCCGCTGGCGGCGCAATGGCCAACTGCCCGATCTGCGCAGGTATGGTCACCGTCGGTGCCAGCCCTTGCCCACACTGCGGCTCTGTCCTGAGCTGGTAAACTACTCTGCCCCAACACCATGGCGCATAAAACACGAGGACAAAAAGCGAAAGCGGCGACCCGCATGTCGCCAGAGGAAGATCCGGAATTTCAGATCGCTCCGATGATCGACATTCTGCTCGTCCTGCTCATCTTCTTCATGTCCATCGCCACCGATCAGGTGTTGCAGGTGAACAAGGATGTTGTGCTGCCAGTCGCGATGGATGGCCAGGATGTCGAACAGAAAAAACGCTCTGAACTTATCGTGAACATCGTGTGGAATGAAATCGCACAGAACGGCGGCATCATCGTGGACGATAAGCCCATCGAAGCCGTCGCCCTTACTTCACGGATTCAGACCATGGCTGCCGCAAAAAGCGACGACTTCCGAGTTGTCATTCGCGCCGACAAAGGTGCCCGCTACGCCTACACAAAGGAAGTCATGCGCGCCGTTGGTGCGGGTGGCGTAGGAAAAATCACGTTCAGTGTTGTCGATAAAGAGATGGCACCGAAAAAGTAATCAACCCTTAACCAACACTAGAAAGGACACACGAATATGGGAGGAGGAGGAGGAGGAGAAGACGGAGAATTTGGATTTCAAATCGCACCCATGGTGGATGTGGTATTCGTCCTCATGCTATTTTTCATGGCGACGACGGGAGACAAAGTCACCGAGAAAGAACTGCGTATCGCCCTACCGAGTAATCCCTCGGGAGCTGCGAGCGACATCATTAAAACCCCGATTGTCATCGACATCAGTTCGGAGGGGGTGGTCTTTGTGAACAATACCCAGATGGGCAGCGGAGCTAAAGACCGCGAGCTCACCCAACTTCGCGAGCTTTTGAAGCGCTCGCTCGAAGGACAGACCGACCCCGACCCGGTTATTATCCGCCCGGCCCCAGATACTAAACAGGAGCGCGTCGTGGACGTTCTGAACGCTTGTGCCGCCACGAAAGTGGTGAAAAACCTGAGCTTCAGTTAGCCTTTCAAAAGAGGTTCGGTCGTGCGCCGAGCCGGTATTCATACAAGTTCCAAGTTTCCGGCCCCGCCCGCAGTTAAAGCCGCGGGGGACCGGAAACGTGAAACCTGCAACACTGAATACTACCAATGAGCACATCCGCAAATAACGAAGACGGCGAACATGGATTCCAGATCGCCCCGATGGTGGACATTGTCTTTGTCCTCCTTCTCTTCTTCATGACCTATCAGACCGTGAAGGAAAAGTACGTCGAGGCAACTCCTTCCGGCAGAGACAAATCTGAACTCGGTCCCCCCATTGCCCCCATCACCGTCGAAATTTCTGCCGACGATACCGTGACAGTCAACGGTAAGATCGTCGCTGTCCCGAGCGATCATCAATTCGCAGAACTCTCGCGCTGGCTCGACGGAATCCGCTCCACAACCACCAAAGACGAGCCTTTCATCCTCCGCGCATCCGATCAGACCCGCCACGAGCGATTCGTCCGCGTCCTCGCAACCCTCAATAAAGCCGGCTTCAAACGCGTCAGTTTCTCATAGCGAATCACGCGGTCAAAGCGTGACCGGGGCGCGAATAGCTTGCGCCACGAATAAGTCATACAATATTTCTAAATTAACGTGACACATTGGTTCTGAGCGAAGCGTTTAGTTGAACCTGTAACCACGAGCGACCGATGAGGCGCAAAACGCTCGCGGGGCCATCCCAAAACCTGCGCAAGGGTGCCTTCATTGCTGCGCGGAGTTTA
>CAMDQC010000154.1 GCA_945905735.1 Prosthecobacter debontii
CACCGTCATCCGCGACTTCACATTCAGCGACGCATTCCCGTGGCCCCAAGCACCCGACGGAAACGGTCCATCGCTCGTGCTGAAAAATCCATCCGTCGCGAATGCAACCGACCCATACCACAACGCCCCGACAAACTGGCGCAGCAGCGCGACAGTCGGCGGAAACTCTGGCAGCACCGACGCCACCACATTCACCGGCAACCCCAGCACCGACGCCGACTCTGACGGGCTAAACGCCCTGCTCGAATACGCCCTCGGTACCAGCGATGCGAACAACCCCGCAGGTCTCAACGCATGGAGCCTCACGCCCGGACCAGCAGGCACCTACACATTCACCTACCAGCGCTCCATCGCCGCAGACGATCTCGTGCGAACCGTCGAGCTTTCCACCGACCTCATCGCGTGGACAAATACGGGCGTCATCGAGACATCCATCGCCAACGCCGGAGCCAACGAAACAGTCACCTGCACCATCACCCCGCCAGTCGGCGCGACGCGGGTATTTGTGCATGTGAAAGTCGTGAAGCCGTAGAGCGATGCCCCGCTAGCAGCCCGCAGAGTGCCAATCCGCCAACGGCCAAACGCGAGTTCTATATCCCGCGCCGTTTCACGACTTCGTAAACGACCGCGCCATCGACATCGCGAAGCTGAAGGGTGAGCACGCTTTCCGCGCCATCGGTCTTCACTTCGCCGGAAAGAAAACCGCCCTTCACCCGATGAAAGCGATGATACTCCGGGTCTTCTCCGGGCGAACCGGCGGCGTGTGAGTTGCTTGCTGCGCCGACGCTGAATTCCTGCACTCCGGTCGTCGGATGGACCGAGTGATACTGCCAGTGACGGTCGCCGCAGATGACGAAGAAATGCTCCGGCACGTTTGCTTTTATCCAGGCCCGCAGTTCGTCGCCTTCGTGTTGGAAGGTCTTGTTTGCGTGATTGTCCGCCTTTCCCGCGCGGTCAGGGCCGACGAGTGCCGTGGGGCTCACGAGCACTTTCCACGTGGCGTCACTCTCGGCCACGGTGCGTTTGAACCATGCTTTCTGCTCCGCTCCCCAGATGGTTTTTTCCGGGCCGTCTTCCATTTTGTTCGGTGACCGAAAATTGCGACCTTCGGTGAACCAGATTTGCAAATCGCGCCCCCAGCGGAATGTGCGATACGGAACTTTCCCGACGGGCGTTTGCTCGTTGAAAATCCGCAGTCCTTCGCTGAAGGAAAGATCGCCAAACTCCTTCCCCGGCCACGCATCATCGTTGAGCACATCGTGGTCGTCTTTCAGCCAGTAGCTCGACGTTTCGCCGAGGGCAGTCTTGATTCGAGGCAGGCTGAACATCCGCTCCCAGTGAACCCGCGCGAGCGCTGTGTTCGTCGCCTGTGGCGGGTCGTTGTCGTAATAGACGAGGTCGCCAGTCATCACGATGAATTGCGGTTTTTGCGCCATCATCGACGGGTAAATCGGATGACCATCCGCATGGTCGCGATCGTGGTAGCCCTGGCACGTCATCACGCACCAATTTACCGGCTTTCTGTCGGTCGGGGCGGGGCATGTGTAAAAGCGACCGCGAACCGTGCTCGTCGCCGTGTCTCCCGACGCGGCGGCCTCGCTCGCGTAGTAGTAGTAAACGCTCCCCGCCTTCAGCCCCGCGAGCGTGAACTGATAAATGAAATCGTCATCGGCGGCGACTTCCTTCCACTCGGTCGCGACAGCGTCGCTGAGGTCTTCGGCGAGGCCGTAGCGAATCCGCACGCGGCCCGCCATTCCAGGGCAAGCGCCTTCGATTTGCGAAACGTCGGAAGGTATTTCCGGCTGCACCGTGGCTTTCTTTCCTTTGCCTCCCGCAGAAAATTGCACGCCATTTGCGTTGCGCGAGGCCGACTTGGTGAGGCGCGTCCACACGATCGCAGTCGAGTCGGTCACCTCGCCAGTGCGAGTCCCGAGCGCCTGTTGCGGGCCCGCGTTTTCCGAGCGTCCCACGAGCGGAAGCCCCAACGCCAGAACGACAGTGCTTTCGAGGAAACCACGGCGCGAGATCGAGTTCACGGAGGTGGAAAGCGGCGATGATTTTTTACGCATGAAGGTAGGTGATGAACCAGAGCAGGGCAGCGCGGTCAACGCTTGCGGTCGTGCATGGCGCACGCGTGCACCGGGTGCTCAAAGCATTCCCAAAATGCAACCTCTACACCGACATGTCCGGCCACGGGTTGGGGAAGTTGACCGTGGGGGTTGGCTGCTGAGATTGTAGAGAAGGTCGTGCTTTCCGTCGGCGAGGCGGTTGGTTTTACGCGGAAATTCGGTGTATATTTCGCTTGTCCGAAGCGACTTCTTTGGTGCTAATCCGTGCGATTCAGTCAACCCAAAACCAATCAACAACATGAACAAACTCAGCATCCTCGCACTCACCGCAATCTCCGCTACCGCATTCGCGGGTCAGGAAATCGCAGCTCCCGAAGCACCGGCTCGCCCGAGCAAAACCGTCATCCCACAGGAGGCCTGCTTCGGCGAAACCGAACTCCAACTCGACCTTTATATGGCGCATGTGGACTCCAATGGAAACCTCGGCGAAGGCTACGGCGGCGGTCTCGCGCTCACCTACTTCTTTCACCGCAACTTCGGCCTTACGATTGATGGCAATCTGACGGAGAGCGATACGGCAGACACCGTCTGGCAAGCATCCGCTGGCTTCATCGCGCGCTATCCATTTGAGGTCGCCAATCTCTGCCTCTCGCCTTACGCGAAGCTCACGGGCGGCGTGCAATCGGAAGACGGGACGAACCCGTTCATCGCCGTCGGCGCTGGCTTGGAATGGCGCGTCAGCTCCCGCGTGGGTCTCTTCGGCGAAGGCACCTACGGCTTTGTGGACGATAGCGCCGACTTCGTGACCGTTCGCGCTGGTCTCCGCCTCGTGTTCTAAATCACCGAGCGCGAACTCAACTCTCACTCACCCGCAGTGGACCGTATGTGTCTGCTGCGGGTGTTCCTTTTTCCTGCTCCAGCGCGATGCGGCGTATGATCTCCGATGCTGCGATAAAGCCGAAGACGCCCGTGATGTGTGTGGCCGCGCCAAAGCCGCTGGCGCAGTCCATCCGCAAGCTGGCCTCGTCCTCAGCGACCGGGCGGCACGAGCCGTCGGCGTGAGGATAGACGGGGTGTTCTGGGGAAAAGACGCACGGCACACCCATCGGCGTCGCGTGTTTGCAAGTGCCGTGCTCCCAGCCGTAGTCGCGCCGCAATTTCCGCCGGACTTGGCGGAGCAATTCATCCTGCCCTGCGAAGCCCAAATCAACGGCGCGGATGGCCGTGGGGTCGCGCCGCCCTCCCGCTGCGCCGCAGACGAGCACGCGGCGATTCAGTGTCCGGCAGGTGTGAATGAGATGCGTTTTCGTGGACATCCGATCCACCGCATCCACGACAAAGTCGAACGCGGGCTCCAGCAGTTCTACGGCGTTCGATTGGGTGAAAAACTCCGCTCGCGCTGTGACTGCGCAGCCCGGCCAGATCGCGCGTGCGCGCTCAGCGAGAACGTCCACCTTGGGGCGCCCCACCGTGTCTGCAAGCGCGGGGAGTTGGCGGTTGGTATTCGTCACGCACACATCGTCGGCGTCGATGAGCGTCAGCGCGCCGATGCCCGAGCGGGCGAGCGCCTCGACGATCCACGAGCCCACGCCGCCGACGCCGATGATGCACACATGCGCGGCCCGCAGCCGTGGCAGCGCGTCCGCGCCGTACAGTCGCCCGATGCCGCTGAATCGCTCTTCGTAATCTCCCATCGCCTACTTCGCCAAGGCGTTCGCCTCCATCGCCTCGCGAGTGATGACGTATTTCGCGCCGCAGCGCGGGCAACTCATGCGGATGAGCGGCTCGTCGCCAAACAGCGCCTCCGGGTCTTTGGTAAAGTGCGGAGTCAGCACCCGCATCATCCGCTTATCATCGCACCCACAATCCCAACGGTAAATCCGGCGCTCCAGCAGGCTCAGCGTATTGGTTTGATCCATGGTTCGGATCGACTCCTCCGTGAGCCCCTCGAACCACGCCATATCAATATCCGGGTGCGCCGTCACCATCACGAAATCCTCCTCCGCATGGCGAAAGAGCCGCGCTGGGAGCTGCTCGCTCTGCGCGTAGTACTGCTCCACTGCGAGGAACACATCCGGTATTTCCAATTCCACGACACTGCGGCGCGAAGGCCCATCGCCTCGGACCGTGTCGCAAGCGAAAAGGATGCGCCCATCGTCCTTCACATCCTCTGTGAAAATCTGCCCCGTCACCGCACCGCGTTGGTTATCGCCGGTGACGAAAAGGTTCAGCTTCAGCGGAGCAAAATGAATCGTCCACGCCGCCACTTCGTTCCACGGACGCGACGCGCAATGCAGCGTCAGAGCCGCCAGCGCATCCTTGAAGAGCGTATCGTGCGCTCGCGAGTGCGTGTAGCCGTGCTGCCCTTGGTGGAGGTAGTACTCCACAAACAAGTCACTGAAATGCGCGCGTGCGACGAGCGCATTTCGCTCGCGCACAAAGTAGGTGCGGACTTCCAGCCCCTCCGTCGGATCCACAATTGGTTCATTCATCACGCGCACTGAATACGGTCGCAGAGTCCACCGCAAGCCACACGCGCTTAGTTCCCCAACTCGATCACGCAGCGGAAACCAAACAGCGGGTCGCGCTCCTTCGGGTCCACGACGTCGCGGTAGCCGAGTTGCAGTTCGTTTTGCTGTGAAGTGCCCCACGAGCCGCCACGCAGCACTCCCCACGTTTTGCGGGCTTGCGGGCCTCGGTAGCTGTCCTCGACCCACTGCCAGACGTTGCCCGTCATGTCGAAGAGCCCGTTTGCCATCGCGGGGAAACTGCCCACAGGCGAAGTCTGCACCCAGCCGTCGCTGTAACCGGGGATGCCGCCCTTCTTCATATCGGCAAAGTTCCCGGAACCAGCGGGCGGCGGCCAAGTCGTGCCCCATAAGTATTGGCGGAACTTGCCGTCGCGCTGCTCGGGCGTGTTGCCGCCTTCGTGGGGGATGCCTGCGAGGGCACTCCACTCCGCGTCGGTGGGGAGGCGGTAGGTTTGGTTTTCATCGAGGCGCCCCGCTTTGCGCTCGCTGGCGGTGAGCCATTTGCAGAACTCGCGCGCGTCGTCGGAGTTCACGTTGATCACCGGATGGTCCGGCGTCTGTGTGAAATCGGCGGGAATGACTGGCGCTTGGTAGGCCATGTAATCGCCCACGCGGGTCGGCCAGATGGAAACGAGCAGTTCGCCCACGGGGATGAACTTCATGCCCAGCCCATTCGTCCACGGCTCGCCGGGGCGCGGGCCGGGGCGTTTGTCAAATTCCCCCTCCGCCAGCGCCGTGCCGCCGGGGCGCACCGTCACCGGCACCACCACATCCTTGAAAGACGGGAGCTTAAACACGAGCGTCATTTCGCCCGGCTCCAAGTTATCGAGCTGGCTCGGCGCGACACCCACGCGCGCGCCGTCTTTATAAACCACCGCACCTTTCGGGCTACTCGCCAGCTTCACGCTGCCGGGCAAAAATGCGAACGCCATCGCAGCGGGCTCGCCGGGTTCGGCGTTGATTTCCCGCTTATCGTCGGGCCACGTCTTGTAGCGGGCGACTAGCGTGTGCGGGCCTTCGGGGAGTTCCACCTCGCAGTTCGCTTTGCCGATAAATCGGCCATCGCAGAAGATCTCCGCGCCATTCGGCACGCTCGTGATGAGATACTTCTTCGAGCCAAACACGATCTTCGCAGGCGGCGTCCCTTCTTTCTCAAGGTGGACGCCCAGCGTCTTGCTGCGCCCTTCGTGGCTCATGCTCAGCGCGTATTCGCCCACGGGGAGCTGCGGCACAGTCGCAGGCGCGATGCCGCTCTGGATAAGCGTCTCTCCCGCACGCAGCTCGAACGCCAGCCCCGGCGGCTCGGACTCGATTGCCAGCGGGCGCAGCGCGCGCTGGAGCGTGAATTTCGCCGGGCGCGTCACCTCATCTGCCTTCACTACGATGGTCGTATCGAGCTGCTCATACTCACCGTGGACGATGCGCAGCTTGTGCTCGCCAGCCCTGATGTCTCCTAGCTCGACGGGCGAACGCAGCAGCTTATCCTGAAAGAACACCATCGCCTCCGAGGGCTCCACTTCCACGAAGACGCCGCCCTTTCCCGCCGGCAGGAAAGCATACGCCAGCACGCTGGCGAAAGTGAGCAGCGCAGCCACGAGGAACAGCTTCCGCCGACTGCGCGGACGCCCCGCCAGCGGGCGACCATCCCGCGCCCGCAGAAGGTCCTCGTGCATCTCGCGCGCCGTGGCATACCGCTCCGTCTGCGAATGCGCACACGCCCGCAGCAGCACATCATTCAGCCGCAGCAGCAGCTCCCGGTCGGGCAAATCCGCCAGCCCCGTATGCAGCTCCGGGAACTGCATCCGGTCCTTCCCCATCGCGATTTCATACAAGACTTTGCCGAGGCTATAAATGTCCGACTGCTCGTTCCCCGGCCCCTCCGGCGGCACATAGCCCTCCGTCCCCACGAACGACGCCTGCCCCATCGCCGACACCAGCCCGATGTCCGCGACCTTCGGCGCACCCCCGCAAAAAATAATGTTCGCCGGCTTAATGTCGCGATGCACCAGCGAGTGCCCGTGCAGCTCTGCGAGCGCATCCGTGAGCGAAAGGCCCAGCGCGATTGCTTCGTTCGCACTCATCCTGCCCACGCGCGCCTGCTCACTCTTCAGCGTCTTCGGCGCGTACGCCGCAGGGTCGAAAGGCGAGCGCGGCACCACATCGTCCGCCAGCTCCATCACGTAATAAAAGAACGCATCATCGTCGCTCCGCCCCACATGCAAGATGTCCACGAACCCCTCGTGCTCCCGCGACACCGGCTCGAAGCTCGCCATCCCCGCGAACTCCCGCTCGAACGACCGCTCGTCCTCAAAGCGCCGCCGGTCCACGATTTTCACCGCCCGCCAAGCCCCCGTCAGCGACCGAGCCAGCCAAATCTCCCCATAGCTCCCACGCCCGATTGCCCGCACCATCACATGATGCGGCACCATCGGCGGGCGCGGAGCAGTAGCAGCAGAAGCCATCGCGTCCTACCTCTGCCCGTACTTCTCGCGCAGCGCCGCCACCACGATCGCGGGCACAAAATGCGACACATCCCCGCCGAGGCTCGCCACCTCTTTCACCAAGCGCGACGACACGTAGCTGTATTCCTCTTTCGGCATCAAAAACAACGTCTCCAGCAGAGGCTCCAGCCGCCGATTCATCAGCGCCATCTGGAACTCCAGCTCGAAATCACTCACCGCCCGCAACCCCCGGATCACCGCGCTCGCCCCCTCTCTCCGCGCAAACTCCACCAACAGCCCATGGAACGAAGTCACCCGCACATTCCCAATTCCCGCCACCGCCGCATTCAGCAACACCACACGTTCCTCCGGCAAAAAAAGCCCATGCTTCTGCGGATTAAACGCCACCGCCACAATCACCTCATCGCACAACCGCGCCGCCCGCTCGATCACGTCGAGGTGGCCATTCGTCACTGGGTCAAAGGAGCCTGCATAGATAACGCGTTTCACGCCCGCAATATGTTGTAGGCCCACGCGAAAGGCCAAGCCCAAAGCCGAGCATGATGAAAATGACCACCGCTCGCGATTCTACACCTTCGCGCTAATTCTTGCTGGCAGTGCGCGCTTTAATAGACGCAATCTCACGCACCATGAACACACCACAACTCAGCCGTCGTACTTTTCTCAAAACAACCGCAGTCGCCGCGCTCGGCTTCCCTGCCATCGCCCGCTCGCAGTCGCCGAATAGCGAAATTCGCGTCGGCATCATCGGCTTTGGCGGGCGTGGACAGAGCCACATCTCCGACTTGCTGAAACTCAACGGGGTGAAAATCACGGCGATTTGCGATGTGGATGACCGCGTGCTCGGCAAGGAGAAGGAGGCGATGGGCAAGCGCGGGCAAGCCGTGGAGACGTTCACCGACGTTCGGAAGATGCTGGAGAGCAAAGAAATCGACTCCATTTCCACCGCCACGCCGAACCACTGGCACTCGCTCATCGGCGTCTGGGCCTGCCAAGCGGGGAAAGACTCCTACATCGAAAAACCCATCTCCCACAACGTCTTCGAGGGCCGCGTGCTCGTCGAGGCGGCGAAGAAATACGGGCGCATCGTCCAGTGCGGCACGCAGAGCCGCTCGACGGTCGGGCTGCACCAAGCGGTCGCGTGGACGCAAGCGGGCAACCTCGGCAAACTCCTGTGGGCGCGCGGCACTTGCTACAAGCCGCGCCCGAGCATCGGGAAGGTGGACGGCGAGCAGCCTTGGCCAGCGGGCATCGATAAAGACCTGTGGTTTGGCCCCGCCGCCATCGAGCCGCTCATGCGCAAGAAGCTGCACTACGATTGGCACTGGGACTGGAACACCGGCAACGGCGACCTCGGCAATCAGGGCATTCACCAGATGGACATCGCCCGCTGGTTCATGGGCGAGCAGACGCTTTCCCCGAAGGTCTGGAGCGTCGGCGGACGCCTCGGCTACGTGGACGACGGCGAGACGCCGAACACGATGTTCGTGGTGCATGACTACGCGAAAGCGCCGCTCATTTTTGAAGTGCGCGGCCTCCCAAGGTCGAAGGAGCAATGGAAGGCCGAAAAATGGGGTGGCCCCGACATGGACCAATTTCGCGGCCACGCGGGCGTCGGCGTCTATCTCCAATATGAGAACGGACACGTCGTCGTCCCCGATTACAACAGCGCCGCAGCCTTCGGCAAAGACGGCAAGATGGTGAAGCGCTTCGGCAACTACGCCGCGCCAAAAGATGGCACGGACCCCGGCAAGCCCGACAACAGCGGCCAGGGCTCGCACCACGAAAACTGGACCAAAGCCATCCGCACCCGCAAAGCACCCGAGCTAAACGCGGAGATTCTCGAAGGCCACCTCAGCAGCGGCCTCTGCCACACCGGCAACATCTCGCTTCTCCTCGGCAGCAAGCAAGCGCCCGGCGCAATCCTCGAAAAAGTGAAGGGCAACAAAGAAGCCGCCGACAGCTACGAGCGCATGGCCGAGCACCTAAAAAAGAACGGCGTGGATTTGGAAAAAGAGCAGCTCACGCTCGGCGAATTCCTCACCATGGATGTGAAGACCGAGAAGTTCATCGGCAACGCCGCCGCCGACAAAATGCTCACCCGCGAATACCGCGCACCTTACATCGTGCCCGCCGTCGCATGAGGCCGAAGCGAACGCCGCGAACGAACCGCAGATAAACGCGAATGAACGCAGATGGTGTGGCATTGATGACTCGGTGCCATTCTGTCCCGAATAAAAGGTGCGCCGACTTCTGAGTATCTGCGGAGATTTGCGCTTATCTGCGGTTCAAATGCCGCGTTCAGGCTAAACAATCTGCGCAATCGCTTGCAGTTCCCCAGTTCCCGACTACCAACGCCGCCCGATGAAAAACAAAGGATTAAACGAGGCCATGTTCCTCTCACTGCTCGAAAAGGTGCTGCCCAAGGCCACCAAAGACCCACACTTGGCCTCCACGATCTATGACGAGGTCGCAAAGGAAGTCCGACTACTGAAGAATCTCCAAGCGTTCGACAAGTTCTGCGAGACGGGCGCGCTGCCCAACATCGAGCCCGATACGATGCAAGAGTTCGCCCGCGAAATGGCGACGAAATTCGGCGAGGAGAACGTGGAGATTACCCCCGACGAAGAGGGCAAGAAGGTGGCCGTAGAAATCACGCTCCCCGACCGCACGGTGACGAGCGAAGTGAAAGTGGATGCAACCATCGCGCTGGAGGAGGAAATCAAAGTGCCGTTCGTCCCATTCCCCGTCTCACTGCCGGAAGACCCGGAGCTTGTCTGGGTCATGGCCCGCCACGAAGACCTCGGGCCCGACGAAGCCGCCCGCGCGCTTTCCAACATCGAGGCGGAGTTCTGGGAGACGCGCAAGGGGCTCGACCTGCAAAAGAAGCGGGTAGAGAAATGCTTCGCGGAATTCATCGTCCACGTCCCCGCATCCGCGCTGAAAGACAGCGGCCTCAAGCGCCACTACAAGACGCCCGAAACCTTGCAAAGCCTGCACCTTTTACCCGCCGCACCGTCGAAGAAAGGGAAGTAGCGCGCCCGCACCGCGCCGAGTCCGTTGGGGCTATGGGAAATGGGGGCGCTTTTGGGATAAAATTGCCCGCCATTGTGGTTCGTGGCGTTTATTTCGGAGTGGAATCTATTTCGTTTTTCTTACCTGACCGCGTTTTCTCGCTCTCGGCGTGAAACATTTTCTGCCGAAACCTTATACGGCGGAGACGCTGCTCAGAGTTTCGGAGGAAATTCTTTCTCAAGCTTAAAAACCAAACCCGCCCTGGAGCGCTTTCGCGCCCCGGAGCGGGCAGGCTTGGGTCGGGTGTGCAGTGATCTGCACGCAACCTCGATTACTGCGCTGCGATATTCACGTAACCCGTGCGATTCACGCCCCGGAACAGGCCGGAGCCGACGTTTTGTTTTTGCAGGAACGCGCCCTGAAAATTGCGGGTCGCGCCTGTCTGCGTATCCACCACTGTTCCCCTGAAAAGCCCGGTGACTGGAATGATTTGCACAGCGAGGCGGCTGGTGCCGGGTGCTGCGATGGTGAGCAGATTCGCGCTGTTGAGCGTCGCGAATTTGCTGATCTCGGCGGCCATGTTTCCGCCGCCGACTGTCACGAGTGCGTTCCTCAGATTCACGATGCGCTCGCCTATCGGCGGGGCTGAGAATTTCCCACCAACCAGCGCGGCGCTTGCCTCGAAGCCCGCAGGATAGAACGCATCGGCAGAGTTCGCCTGCTTGCTCCAGAGCAGGGTAGCATCAAGGTCACTCACGCCCGCCGTGTCACGGAATGTGGCCGTGCCGTGCAGCAGGCCGCCGTTTTTATACGGTGCGATGCTGATGGGCAGCAGGCCGTTCTTCGTGACTGGTGCGGTGCCAGAGAACGCCGTGCCGTCGCCGAGCGCGCCGACCATTGTGGCGACACCGAGCGTGCTCACTCTGAGCGTGGCGTAGCCGTCGCCCTGTGGCGTGCCGGCGGCGCTTGCATCCGCCGGGAGCAACACCGTGTAGGTGCCAGCCTGCGGCGCGGGATTTGTGGCGCTGAACACGCTGCGATCGCCGCTCACATCGTATGTGCGCGTGCCGTCGCTGATGGTGCCTGCGATGCTGTCGCTGCCGCCGCTTACGTCGAGATTCAGATTCACGGCGAGATCGCTTTGTCCAGCGCGAGCGATGGTCGCGGTGTAGCGCCCGTCATTTCCAAACGCGCCGGTGATGGTGCTCGCCACGCCGCCGATGTTCACTTTTGCGCTGAATGAACCGTTCGCGTTGACGCTGGCACTGAATGAGCCCGCGCCCTGCACGAGTCCAGTGTAGCTGCCCTTCACAGGAGTGAATGGATTCACGATGAAGCGCGCTGTGAGGTTCGCACCGGGCGTGACAACCATGCTGAGCATCGCATTGCCCGCAGTGGTGCTGCCGCTCCAGCCGTCGAAGACCCAGCCGCTGGCCGGTAAGGCCTTCAGCGTGAGCAGCGCGCCGGGCTTTTGCAGCGTGGTGCCAAGCAGACCTCCGCCCACGCTGCCGTTACCGGAAACCGCGACGGTGATAGGTGTGAGGTAACTCACTTTGCGCGTGAGCACGTCGGATTCATTTTCACCAATGTCGGCCGCTTTGATGCGCACAATGTTTTCGCCGGGCTGAAGCCCCACGCTCCTGAGCGTCCAAGCTTTGCCATCAAGCATAGCGGGCACAAAGTCGCCGCCGTTCACGGAAACATTGACCATCCCGACGCCGATGTTGTCGCTCGCAGTTCCGCTCAAATCCATGCTCGGCGAGGTCACGATGCCGCTCTTGGCGAGCGATGTCAGCGCGATCTTTGGCTTCTCGGAATCAATCGCGCCGACGAGTCGGACGACCGAGAGTTCCAGTTCCTCTGCTTCGTCGCCGCTGCCCACTGTGCGGGTGACGACATCCGTCGTGCCACTCTCATAGGCGGTGCGGCCTTCGAGCAGACGGTCGCCGAAACGCACGGAGCAATCGAGATCCACATCCACATCGGAGATGCGGCCCGTCTGGTTTTGCGAATCAATCGAGTATTCCGTCGGCTGTGCGGCAGTGACGGCGATGGTAAGCGCGCCGCCGCCCCAGTTCAGCACGACAGCGCCGACTTCGACGAAGTCAACCTGCTGATTGTCCCATGCATACAACGGGAAACGGGCGGTGGTGTCGCCCTGGCTGTAGTCCGGGTCGTCATACAGCGTGGCCTGAAAGCTAAAGTTGCCCACGCTGATTTGCACCTCTGTGAACTCATCAATGTCACCGAGATTCAT
>CAMDQC010000155.1 GCA_945905735.1 Prosthecobacter debontii
ATTTCTCCCGCCGGGTGGTTTTCTTTTTTTCGCTGTACTCCGCTGCCGCGAAACTCATTTGCTTTTCCATGCTCTTGTCTATCAGCTCTATCGCCCGCTGTCCCGCTATTTTACAGGGACTTTCGCTTTATTCAGCGTTTCCCTAGGGAAAGAGCCAGAAAGCAAAGACCCGGAAAAAGAAGCCGCCGCCCGAAAGACGCTGCAGGCAGCCTTCGATGCACTGGGACAATGAAACAAGCCCACCATTGCTGCTGAAACTGTGCCTTTCGCACTGGCCTCGGGAGAGCCCGCCCACTACGGATTGGCGCACAATGATCTTCATTAAAAAACTTGCGGCGTTGACGCTCCTTTCGGCCATCGTCGGCCAAGCCGGAGCCGACGAAAGCAAATACGTCCTCGACCCTGACACGCAGATCACCCTGCCCGAAGGCTTCGACGCGGAGTTGCTTTACGAGGTGCCCAAGTCTCAAGGCTCCTGGGTTGCGATGGCTTTTGATCCGAAGGGCCGGCTCATAGTTTCCGATCAGGACGACAAGGGCGCGTTCCGAGTGACGCTGCCTGCTGCGAGCGCGGGGATCAAAGTTGAGAGCCTGCCGGGGTTTCCTTACGAGCCGGTGGATTGGGGGAAGCGCAAGGTCGGCGGTGCCTATGGTTTTCTCTACGCCTTCGACAGTCTCTACATGGCAAATATGCGGGGCTTTTACCGCATCCGCGACACGGATGGGGACGACCAGTTTGACGAGTTCACGCTGCTGCAAAAATTGGACATGGGCTATGAGCACTCGGCGCACTCCATCATCAAGACCGCCGACGGCAAGGGGCTGTATTTGGTGAGCGGCAATTTCACCCGAGTGCCGAAAGCGACGGCTTCTTTGCAGCCGCCGGTGTGGAAGGAAGACTCGCTGCTCGCCATGATCCCCGACCCGATGGGGCACGCCGTGGGCCTGAAGGCGCCGGGCGGCTGGGTGTGCCGGATTTCGCCGGATGGGAAGGACTGGAAGATGATTGCCTCGGGCTTCCGCAATTCCGTGGACCTCGCGCTGAACCGCGAGGGCGAGCTGTTCACCTACGATTCCGACATGGAGTTCGATGTCGGCTCGCCGTGGTATCGCCCCACGCGCATCAATCACATCACGAGCGGTGCCGAGTTTGGCTGGCGGGCGAACACGGGCGTATGGCCGGATTACTTCGCGGACAGCCTCGGCTCGGTGGTCAACATCGGGCCGGGGTCGCCGACGGCGATCAGCTTCGGGTATGACGCCAATTTTCCGCCGGAGTTTCGGGACAAGCTTTTCATTTGCGATTGGACCTTCGGCACAATCTTCACCGTGGAGATGCAGGAAAGCGGCTCGTCTTACACGGGCACGAAGAAAGAGTTTTTGCACGGAAGTCCGCTGAACATCGCGGCAATGCGCTTCGGCCCGGATGGCGCGATGTATTTCGTCACCGGCGGACGCACGACGGCGTCGCGGCTTTATCGTGTCCGATACACGGGCGAGCTTTCGGGGCCTTCGCGCACGCTAGGCGAAAACAGCGAACTCCGCACGTTGCGTCACTCGCTCGAAAAATTCCACACGCCCGGCGAAAGCGCGGAAGCCGTGGAAAAAGCATGGCCGAATCTCTCACACCCCGACCGCAACATCCGCTACGCCGCGCGCATCGCCATCGAATGTCAGGACGTCGCGCTGTGGCGTGAGAAGGTCTTCGCGGAGCGCAATCCACGGGCGACAATCTACGCGGCCATCGCGCTGAGCCGTCATGGCGACAAGTCGTTATCCGGGCGGCTGCTCGACAAACTCGGCGAGCTGCCATTTGGCTCACTGGAGAAGGAAGACCAACTCGCGCTGCTCCGCGCATACGCGCTCTGCTTCACACGAATGGGCCAGCCCACTGCGGAGAAAGCAGCCGCAGTCATCGCGAAACTCGATCCGCATTTTCCATCGAAGGAAGACTCCGTGAACGCCGAGCTGTGCCGCGTGCTCGCCTACCTCGACGCTCCCACCGTGGTAAAGAAAACCATCGAGCTGATGAAAGCCACCCGCGCCGACACGGTGAGCTACGACAAGGAAATGCTTGGTCGCCACGAATACGGCGCGGCCATTTTGAAGATGATGGCCAACACCCCCAACACGCGGAACATCTTCTACACCTACTGCCTGCGCATCGTCCGCAGCGGATGGACGCTCGACGACCGGAAATACTTCTTCGGCTGGCTCAACGAGGCCCTCGCAAAAGACGGAGGTAAGAGCTTCGCCGGATACATCCGCGCCATTCGCAAAGACGCCATCGCCCAGCTTGAGACAAAGGATGTCGAGCTGCTGGTTGGGTTGCTGGAGGACTTCCCCACGGTCGATCTTTCCAAACTGCCGAAGCCCAAAGGCCCGGCGGTGGCATGGACAGTAGATTCGGCAATGAAGCTGTTTGAAACCGACCTTCGCGACCGGGATTTCGAGAACGGGAAAAAGATGTTCTCCGCCGGAATGTGCATCGCCTGTCATCGCGTCGGCGGCGAAGGCGGACACTCCGGCCCCGACCTCGGCTCGCTCGGCAATCGCTTTTCCATCCGCGACGTCCTCACCGCCATCGTCGAGCCGAGCGCATCCATCTCCGAGCAATACATGGCGAGCACCGTGAAGCTCAAAGACCGCACCGCACTCGCAGGCCGCCTCATTGTCCGAAACGAAAAGGAAGTCGCCGTCGCCTCAAATCCCTTCGACCTCAACCAGCTCACCAAAGCTGCGGCGGCCAAAGTGGAGAGCATTGAGTTTTCCAACGTCTCCATCATGCCGCCGGGAATGATCTCGGGCATGAGCCGCGACGAGCTGATGGACCTGATGGCGTATCTGCTCTCGGGTGGAGATGCGCGGCACAAGGCCTTCAGCAAATGAACCTCGCCTAATTTACGCACCACGATGACACCGGAAGACATTGAGAAACTCATGCAGACAGGAGCGGACTCCTTCAACGAGATGTTGCGCCGCCCACGGGAGTGCTCGGAGTTGGAAATGGAGTTGAAGACCGCGATCGAACTCAAGGACGTGGCCTCCTGCCGCGAGTTGCTGCGGGAAAAAGGACAGTGGCTCGCGAAGTTCAAAAGCCATGAACTGGCGGAACTCATGGATACTGCCATCCACTCCGGGGAGGCGGCGGATGAGCTTCTCGAGTTGCTGCTCCAGTCGGGCGTCCCGGCACACAGTGTCTATGACAGCATTGGCCCGGACTATCAGCACACGCCGCTGGTCACTGCGGCTCGGGCGGGGCGTCTTGATTTGATTCAGAAGCTCGCTGCGGCTGGCGCGGACATTTTTTGGGCGAGTCCGACTGGCGCGAACGCGCTGAGCGAGATTGTGACGAGCAGGGCCGGGCAGGCACCCATGGCGGACACGCCGGAGTTGGCGCGAGTGCGTGAGTGGCTGACACAGCAGGGTCTGCGAATTGACCCGCTCTGCGCCGATAGCTGGAGGAAGCTGCGATGGGCAGCCGGGCAGCCTGAATCATGGCCAGACGTTCCCGCATTGCTCGCATTGGGAATCCCGCTCGATGTGACGCGCTGGACGCCCTTCATGCTGAACGTGGCTTTGGGCATCGCCGAGGTGCGAGCCGTGGCTGGTCTCGCGGTGGAGGAATTGCATCACCGGGACGCTTGGAGCCGCACGCCCTTCCTGCTCGCTGTCGCGGCGGGTAATTTGGAAGCGGCGCGCGCCTTGTTTGAGCGCGGAAGCGATATCCGCGCGAAGGGCCACTGTGGAGCGACCGCGCTCCATCTAGCTGCGAGATTCAATCACTGCCAGTTGCTCGATTGGCTGCTGGCCAACGACCTGCCGCTCGACGCGCGAAACGATTTCGGCGACTCGGTTCTCCACGAGGCTGTGAGCAGCGATTGTGTGGATGCTGCTACGCTGCTTTTGAAAAAAGGGGCGAGCGTGCATGAGCGGGATGAAAACCGCGATGCGCTCGTCCACACGGTGTCCCTCAAGAATGACATGGTGATGCTCAAGCTGCTGCTCAACGCGGGCGCGGAAGTGAACGACGTTTCCGGTGGAGGAGACTGGCCGTTGAAAGACGCCTGCCAGTCGGGCGATGCTGCCGCCGTCGCCTTTCTGCTCCAGGTTGGCGCAATCCCCGACCTCAACTCGACGGGAGAGACCGCGCTTTTTTCCGCCGTCTCCAGCGATAATCTGGAATGCGTCCGCCTGCTGCTCGATGCCGGTGCTGACGTGAATGCCACCGATTGCGATGGCTGGACGTGCTTGTTCCATCTGCGCTCGGAGCGTGTCGCTCGCTACTTGCTCGAGCGCGGAGCGAGCGCCGCCATTTCGGACCAATGCGGCGGTTTACCTGAAGACTGGGAGCGCGTCCCGTTGGGTGTGCGACGAATGCTTCGAGAATGGCGAACAAGCCGCCAGCAATCTGGTTTATGACCATCCACCTTTCGCCAAACATGAAACACGTTCTCACACTCTTCACCGTGCTTGTCGCTCTGACTACCCCAACAAGAGCAGCGAGTTTCAGTCTGACCAACGACCCATCGACGGGGGAGCCGGGCAAATTTGCTGCGGCGGAAATCCGGCGCGAGGCTGCGGCGAAGGGGATGACGCTCGGGGATGACGACAAGGCGACTCGCGTTGTAATTTCCTTGGAAGATGACGGCTTGTCTGCGGCGCAAAGCTACAGCATCAGCGCGAAAAACGACGGCGTGCGGCGTGTCGTTACGGTGGTTGGAGCGGACGCGGCTGGCGCGATGTATGGCGGGCTGGACATCGCGGAGGCGATTCGCACCGGAACGTTCGATGCGCTGAAAGACTCGCGGCACAAAGCGCACATCGCGCAGCGCGGCATCAAGTTCAACATCCCGCTCGATCTGCGCACGCCGAGTTACACCGATCCGTCGGATGCCGCGCAGGCGAACATCCCGGAAGTGTGGAGCATGGATTTCTGGCGCGAGACTTTCGACGACATGGCGCGGCATCGCTACAACGTCATCTCGCTGTGGTCGCTCAATCCCTTCCCCAGCATCGTGAAAGTGCCGGAGTTTCCAAACGTCGCGCTGAATGATGTCTGGCGCACCAAAGAGAAACTCGACGCCAGCTTTGACCACAACGGCAACGACTTTGTCCGCCCCTCAATGCTCGCCGATCACGAAGTCGTGAAGCGCATGACCATCGATGAAAAGGTCCAGTTTTGGCGCGACGTCATGCAACTGGCCAAGGACCGCGGCATCGACGTGTATTGGTTCACGTGGAACGTCTTTCTCCACGGAGCCGAGGGCAAAGACGGAATCACCAGCGACAAGACCGCGCCGCGCACCGTCGAGTATTTCCGCGCCAGCGTCCGCGAGACCATCAAGACGTATCCGCTGCTCGCAGGCTTCGGCATCACCGCAGGCGAAGGGATGCCCGAGAACAAGTTCAAGGAAATGTCGAAAGAGCAGTGGCTCTGGAAGACTTACGGCGAGGGCATTCGCGATGGATTGAAGGACACACCCGACCGGAAATTCCGGCTCATCCACCGCTTTCACATGACGGGCCTGACCGAGATTCAGAAAGAGTTCGCCGAGCTGCCTTGTACGCTCGACCTGAGTTTCAAATACGCCATCGCCCACATGTATTCCGTCCCCGCTCCGGGCATGATCAAGCCGCTGCTCCCGCTGCTCAGTCCCAAGCTGCGAAGCTGGCTCACCGTGCGCAACGACGACATCTACAGCTTCCGCTGGGCAGACGTGGACTACGCCCGCGCCTTCATCAAGGCCATCCCCGGCGCGGACAAAATCGCCGGCTTCTACATGGGCCCCGATGGCTACCTGTGGGGACGCGATTTTCTCTCCAAAGACGCCGGCACACCGCGCCAGACCGTCATGCAAAAGCAATGGCTCTCCTTCGCGCTCTGGGGACGCCTCGCCTACGAGCCCGACCTCCCCGCAGGCACGTTCGACCGCCTCACCGCCGCACGTTTCGCCGGTGCCGATGTCCCGAAACTCACCGCCGCGTGGGCCGACGCGTCGAAGACCTTTCCCACCATCACGCGCTTCTTCTGGGGCGACATCGACATCAAATGGTTCCCCGAAGCCTGCCGCAGAAAACAAGGATTCTACACCGTGCGAAACTTCGTCGAAGGCGGCACGATGCCCGGCGCAGGCGTGCTCAACATCATCGAATGGCGCAACGGCCTGCTCGGAAAGCAAATGCCCGAAGGCGTCACCCCGCTGCAAATCGCCGCCACGCTCCACGACAACGCCACCCGCGCGCTCTCCGCACTCCCGGAACTGCGGATGGCCGTCATCGCCCCCGCCGCCAGCGCCAAAGAATACGCCGCCACGCTCGGCGACATCGAGGCCATGTCGCACCTCGGCCTTTACTACGCTGCGAAAATCCGCGGTGCCTGCGACCTCGCGCTCTTCGACAAAACCGGCGACGCGCCGCAGCAAACGTCCGCCGTGCAGCACCTCGAAGCCTCGCTCGGCCATTGGAAAAACTACGCCACCGCCTACACCCGCCAATCCATCCAGCCCTTGCTCTACAACCGCGCCGGAGTGGTGGATCTCCCAAAGCAAACCGAAGACGTAGCCGCCGACGTAAAAATAGCGCGCGAGTGGAAGCCCGGCACCATTCAGGAAACCACGATCAAGCGCCCCGGCACCGAGAAGGGCTTTCGCCCCTGAAATTGCGTGTGATTAACCCGAACGCCGCAGTTTGTTGTCCGCAGGCATGTAGTCAGGCAAGTGGTGTGGGAATCGCATACCGCCGTCTGTCAATCGCTTGCACAGAACGTCACATGGAGTCCCGAGTGGTTCGCCACTTTACAGCGGCACACACTTTTCCCGGCGTTTCCTTAGTGGTGCGCGTTGTAGGGTTTGAACCTACGACTCCTCGCGTGTGAGGCGAGTGCTCTACCGCTGAGCTAAACGCGCGCTTTCTTGCAACCATTCCGGCTGCGGGCGACGGATAAAAGCAGGTTCCATTTTGGATGCCAGCAGAATTTTAATGCAAATGTCCGCTTCCCCAAAGTGGGCTCGAATGCTTCATTGCGCGCCCAAAAATTTTCCTATGAAGCCATTTTCCACTCGTCTCGCGTTCACGCTACTCGAAATCGTCGTCGTCCTCGGGATCATCGCGATGTTCCTCGCCTTGCTTGTCCCGTTTGCGCTTCGTGCTCGCGATGGAGGGCGTTCGGCTCAGTGCGTCCGCAACATGCAAATTATCGGCGGTGCCATCGCCGCTTACGCCGAGCAACATGATGGACGCCTCCCCGGACCGCTCACGATTGATCAATACCCGACGGACAGCGCTGGAGTCCCTCCGCGCGATGGCCAGATGCTGAAGTATATCACTCCGTATCTCGAAACATCAGGCGGCGCACGAGCGGTGTTCACTTTCCCGGGCTGGCAAAAGGCACGTCGAGCGACCGACTCCGCCGTTTTCGTAGCAAACGTAGAAATCGTGAAGCCGTTCGAGCAATCACCTTGGGGAGATATGGACTCGAAGGGAAAAGGCCCCCTCAAAGTTTCGGATATACGTTCTGTGGTATTCCAGGGAATCGACGAAAAGGCGATTCCGGCTAACCCCGCGACGTTCTGGGCGCTCACGGAAGCGGATCAAATGCTGGTGAGTGTTTTAGGAGTCAGCCGAACGGACCCATGGGTACAGCGACTGCCATCGAAAGCCGTTCATGGGGGCTACCAAAACGCGCTGTATTTTGACTGGCATGTCGATCGCCTGTTGCTGACGAACTCGAACGTCGCGCCACCGACAGCGGAGTGATAGCCGTATCGTTCGCGCTGGCCGAAAGCCTCCAGCCGAAATGCGCGCCCTTGCAATTTCACGAACGGCGCGAGTAATGTGCCGCTTCATGGTTCGCACCGCACTCGCAGCATTATTTCTCTCCGCCTTCAGCGCGTCCGCGCAAGGGCTTGCAGAGCAGCCTGCGCCGTTCTCGGCATGGCTCGACTTCAATGTGCTCGCCCGCGCGAACGCTCCGCAACCCTCGCTGCCGATTTGGTTCGAGTCGTTTCAAAGCGACTCGCATCCCGCGACGCAGACGGCCCCTCCGACAACGGTATTTCGCCTGCGGATGCGGCGGATGCCTTCGCTGCATCGGGACGTTTTGCTGCGACTGTATTTCGATGATCTCCCGGATATGCAGCCCATCGTCACGGCATGGACGGAGACGGGGCGCGAGCGTTTCCGCAGCGAACCGCTGGGCACGGGGATCGGTCTTCCAACGCAAGGTTCTGTGATCATTCCCGCAGACGATACGGACTACATTGATATCGAAGTCCCGGGCGATGGGACCAATCTACGCGGCGCTTTCGCAAGCTCGCTGAAGACGGCAGAAACAAAGCAGGCGTTCGATTTTAACACTCTGTCGCCACTCGCAGATCCGTTCGGGAAACTGCCGGATATGAAGCCTTTGCAAGAAGACGCGCGGATTTTCGGGCGAGTCAAAGCGACCGTGGATGAGCAACCCGTCCGGCTCGATCCCCGTGGCAGCACCTCGGCGGAATGGCAGATCGATCTTGCGGTGAAGCCGCTGGCGGCGGTCGTCTCGTTCGATGTGCTGAATGCCGACCTCACTGCACCGCCGATGGTCTCGGTGAACGGCGGCAAAGCGGTAGCAGCGAGCGTCCAGTGGCCGGATTTATCCGACCCAGGGTTTCGCGGCGAGGCGCGGGCGCTGGAGCCGGGGATACGCTTTCAATATACCGGCTGGCTGCGCGCGCAGATTGCGGTCCCGGGATTTCAGATGTTGGAAGGTTTGAACAAAATCTCCGTAACCTTGTCGGATGAGAGTAGTTCAATCGGCGTTCGCAACGTCGAGTTGCAACTCAAACAAAACTGGAAACACTTCGACTACATCCTGACTCCCGTAAATCAATGAAACCGCTCGCCACACTCCGCCGCAACACGACTGCCGCGTTCACTCTCCTCGAAATCATGCTGGTCGTTATGATCATCGCACTGCTCGCAGGCTCCGCCATCTATCTCATGCGCGGCAACGTAGATGTCGCCCGCGAAACTCGCGTGAAGTCGGACATCCAGAACATCCTCACGCAGGTGCAACTCTACGAGGCGCTGAGCGGAGGACGCCCGCCAACCAACGAGGAAGGTCTCAAAGCACTGGTGAACCCCAAGCGGGGACGTTCGCTCCTTCCCGAAATCCCGAAAGACCCGTGGGGCACGGAGATGCAGTATCGCTTCCCCGCTACGAAGAGCACCAAGCAGGCTTACGATGTGTTCTCCGCTGGAAAAGACTACAAACCCGGCACCGACGACGACATCGGCAACTGGGACTTGTAAGGGGGAATGACGAATGACGAATGACGAAGTTCGCTGAGTTCGTCATTCGTCATTCGTCATTTGAGAAATCCCTCACTCCTAGAGGGCGGGCGAAAAAGTTCACGAAAGGCGCGCAACTATGATTCGCAGTGGTGGTTCCACTCCGACCATGGCTATTCCGCTTCAAACGAACGACACTAAACGTAACGCTCTCATCGCCGGAGGTTGCCTGCTTTTTGCAGTCGTCGGCTTTTCGATTGGCCGCGCTTCGAGCTGGCTTGAAGCTCCTATTACCCCACCAAAACTCGCCACTACGGTCAGCGGCTCGTCCAGTTCCGATTCCACGGCGAGCGGCTCTGATAGCCGAGTGGGCGGCGTTTTCACCTCAGATGCCACCACCAAGACAGGCACAGCGCCCACGGTGGGCGAAATCACCGGCGGGCAGCCGATGGATGTCTGGCTCAAGCGCGTGATGGCTCAGGACGATGAGCTGTTTCGGATGCAAAACTTCATGAAGCTCCTCGAATCGCTCAACACGCCCGAAGACATCGAGATGGCGCTGAAAGTGATCATGGAAAATGGCGGGCGCGGACGTGGCCCCGGTGGCGCTGGGCGCTTCACGGAGATTTCGATGCTTATGTCGAAATTCGTGCAACTCGACCCGAACGCCGCGATGGCCTACTCGGGCAAGCTCGAAGGCGGCGAGAAATTCATGGCGACGAGTTCGGCGTTGCGGACTTGGACGCGGCTTTCACCCGATGCGGCACTGGCTTGGGCGAAGACGGAAGGTGCCAGTCTAACGATGGATTTTGGTGGTCGTGGAGGCCCCGGTGGTTTTGGCGGCGATGCGCCGGAAGGCGCACCCAAAGATAATTTCGCCCTGCTGAACGTGGTGAGCCAACTCGCGAAGACGGACCTCGATAAAGCACTCAGCACTGCCTCGACAATGGAGCTAGGGCGCATGGGCGACCGGATGGTGAATACGCTTGCGAACGAATTGCTCAGCCAGCGCGGAGTAGATGCCTCCAAGTCATACCTCGACTCGCTGCCTGCTGGCGCGTTTCGCGATCAATACTTGCAGCAACTCGCCGACCCGCTCTCGAAGAAAGACCCAGCGGGCACAGCGCAGTGGATCGCCAAAATGGAGACAGGCGACGCGAAACGACGCGCTCTCGGCGAGGTCGTGAACAACTGGGCCAAGACGGACTTTGCATCCGCGAGCAGCTACGTAAGCAGTCAGCCGGTCGGGCCGGATATGGACTCGGCTCGCGGCCAAATCATCGGCGATCTCGCCAAGACGGACGCGAAAAAAGCATGGGGAATGTTGCCGACGATTTCCGATGCGGAACGCATGAACCGCACGGCTGCGCAAATAGGGCGAGAGTTGATCAAAGCGGACCCGACAAATGCTCCCACCATCATCCAGAACACACCCAATCTGAAACCCGAGACCGTCGCGAACATCACAAACCCGCAGCAGCGCGGCGACCAAGGCAACGGCTTCCGTGGATTCGGTGGCGGTCGCGGCGGCAACTAAGTCGGCAGCTCCAAGAATCTCGCCTCCCACGAAAAAAGCCCCGCTCTCGAAAGAGAGCGGGGCTTTTTCTATCGGCTATTTACTATCGGCTATTCCCGACACGTCGGGATAGCCGACGGGCGAGGCGCACTCCGGCGACATCGGTCGCTCTTACCATGATGCTGCCGGTGTTGTTGAAGCTGCGGGCGGATCAGTCTCGCATCACGGCGCGACGCTCACGCGCAATTGGAAGAAGCCCCCGGTAAGTGGCGGAAACGGCACGCTTACGATCTGGTGGGTCCCGTCGTCGGCCAGCACCGTCGGCACTGTGGCGCTGTCCTCCCACGTCGTCAGGTCCGCGCTGAAACGCGGCGTGTAGGTCAGCCCCGCCGCCGCGTAGTCCTTGCGGCGGATGAACAGCGCCCGGATGTCCGCCCCTTCCATCAACGTCAGCGGCTGCCCCGACCCGCTGATCGTCCCGCCTCCGGCCAGCGTGCCCGTGTATTGCAGGGGGCCGGGGCCGCCCGTGACTGGGTGGATGCCAAAGGCGAGGTTCAGCAGGTTCTTCAGGCCGTTCGCGCCGGGGATGCTCAGGTCGCTCGATACGCCATTGGCCGCCGCCCAGGATGTGGCGACGCTCACCCCCGTGCCGGACAGCACGAGGGAATACGGGTTCTTCGTCCCGGTCACGTTGCTGGCGATGTCCAGCGTCGTGCCGCGCGGCCCGGTGGCGCTGGGGGTGAAGGTCACGGTGAAAGTCGCGCCGGGGCCGCCGGGGGGCACGGTCGTCGTGCTCAGCGCGCTCACGGCGAACTCGCCCGTGCCGCCGGTCACCACCAGCCCGGTCAGGTCTGCGGTGCCGGGGTTGGTGATGGTGAAAGTGAGCGGCGTGCCGCTGGTGCCCACGGTCTGCGAGCCGAAGGCCACGCTGCCGCCATCCGCCACGGGGGCGGCTGGCGCCACGGCGATGTCCGGCGTTCCGTTCAGGTTGGCTTGGGCGATGAAGGGCGAGGCCGTGGGGCCAGCAAAGGTGAAGGTTCCGCCGAGGTAGAGGTGGCCAGTGCTGTCGGCGGCCAGCGCAATAACGTTGCTATTCATCCCCGAGCCGAGGGCCAACCACGCGCTGCCGTTCCATTTGGCGATGCGGCTGACCCCCGTGCCGCCCGCCAGGGTGAACTGGCCTCCGGCGTAGAGGTCGCTGCCGGTCACCGCCAGCGCCTGGACGGGGCTGTTCATCCCCGTGCCGAGGGCCGACCACGCGCTGCCGTTCCATTTCGCAATGTAGTTGGCCGTCGTGCCGCCCGCCGTGGTGAAGTCGCCTCCGGCGTAGAGGTCGGAGCCGATCACCGCCAGCGCATTGACTTGGCTGTTCATCCCCGTGCCGAGGGCCGACCACGCGCTGCCGTTCCATTTCGCGATCCGGTTGGCCGTCGTGCCGCCCGCCGTGGTGAAGTCGCCTCCGGCGTAGAGGTCGGAGCCGATCACC
>CAMDQC010000156.1 GCA_945905735.1 Prosthecobacter debontii
AATTTCTCCCGCCGGGTGGTTTTCTTTTTTTCGCTGTACTCCGCTGCCGCGAAACTCATTTGCTTTTCCATGCTCTTGTCTATCAGCTCTATCGCCCGCTGTCCCGCTATTTTACAGGGACTTTCGCTTTATTCAGCGTTTCCCTAGCAGAATCCGACCAAGCCCTCAGCGCAGGAATGCTCGCTGGCAACGTCGGCGTCCCTTCTGGCAACACATACGGCAGCGCCGCATTCATCTCATCTCTCGCCAGCGGCCCCGCCATCGTCCTCACCCAACAGAGCATCGGCAGGGCCCCGATCAACCGCATCGCCGTCCGGCGCGACGACGTCGCCATCGACACCGCAAAATGGTTCACCTTCCGTGACCCCGTGATGAATGCCGAGGATGCAGCCGCATGGATCGGAAAACTCTCCGGCGCGACCATCGCGAACGACGAGGTCATCGGATTCACCACCGCAACCGGAGCCCCCACCGTAATCGCCCGCGAAGGCTCCAGCGCCCCCGGCACGAACGCTATATTCTCATCCTTCAAATCCGTCGCCCTACCCGATGGCGCTCTCGGCCCTATCTTCTCCGCATCCCTCCTTCCCGGCGCAAGCGGCGCAAGCATCCTCAACGACACCGGCCTTTGGGCCACCACATCCACCGGCGAACTCATGCTCATCTGCCGCACCGGCAACGCCTTTGCCGGTCGCATCATAACCAAGTTCTCCGCGATAGACTACGTCGCTGGCAGCCCCGGCCAATCCCGCAGCTTCAACACAACGCGCGACCTCGTCCTATCCCTCGTATTCCAAGACGGCAGCCAATCCGTCGTCCGCGTCACCATCCCATAGTATTCATTTCAAAACGCTCGCCACTCCCGCTGCGGCGCATACGCTCGGCGCATGGTTCGGACTACACTCTTCGCTTTGCTCACCCTCCCGGCGCTCGCCTTTTCGCAAGCGGTGGGGAAGGACGCCGTCGTGGTGGATGCGGCGACGGAGCAGCTCATCACGGGCGGTCTCCGCTGGCTGGCGGGGAAGCAGCAGCCGAACGGATCGTGGAGCACTTCCGAGGGGCGGCGCGGGGAACATGCCGTCGCGATGACGGGCTACGTGCTCATGTCTTTTATGGCGGCGGGGAACCTCCCGGAGCAGGGCGAGTTTGCGCGAAATGTGCGCGCCGGCATGGACTTCCTGCTCGAGAGCATCGGCACCGACGGCCAGTTCCGGGGCGTGGATGGCGGGAAGTACATGTATAACCACGGCATCGCCTCCATCGCCCTCGCCGAGCTCTACGGCGAGACGCGGCACCCGGCCATGCGGGAGAAATTGAACCGTGCCATCCAGCTCATCGTCACCTCCCAGAGCACCCAAGGCTCGCACAACGGCGGCTGGCGCTACCAGCCCAAGCCCGGTGACTCCGACATCTCGGTGACGGTCCTCCAAGTCGTCGCACTCCGCGCCGCGAAGAACGGCGGACTCAATGTACCCCAGCAGACAATCGATGACGCCGTCGCCTACGTGAAACGCTGCTCCGTCGGCACGACAGGCGGCTTCGCGTATCAAGCCGGCGGCTTCGGCCCCGGCTATGCGCGGACGGCGGCAGCGATCTACTCCCTGCAAGTCTGCGGGCTCTACGACGACCCGATGGTGCCCAAAGGCAGCGAGTTCCTCTTCGGCCAAAAGGGCGACCGCCGCCACTGGACCTACGGCTCCAACTACGCCGGCCCCGCGCAGTATATGATCGGCGGCGAGACATGGGTGAAATGGTATGATTTCATGAAGGAAAGGCTCGCCCCCACCGCCGTGCGCCTAGACGACCAGTGCTACTGGCAAGACCGCGAGGTCGGCTCCGTCTATGCCACCGCCTGCTACACCAGCATCCTCGCGATGCCGTGGCACTACGTCCCGTTATATCAGCGGTGACGGAAGGGCGCTCGGTAGCACCGAAATTTACGCAGATGGGTTCACTTTCACCGCCGCAAAACGGAATCGCTCGTCGTAACGCCCACCTGCATGGGCGCGGCAGCACTTGATGCAGGCGGCGGGTTTGCGCATCGGCTTTACTCGCGCCAGCTCGGCACCGCACGCGGGGCAGCGGTAGAGATATTTGCGGACGGCGGCGCGACGAGGGAGCGGGAGGTCGTGCGTGCGCTTTTCATCAGCAAGGCCGAGGTCGCGACATGCCTTGCGCCACTCGGGGCCGTGAGGCTGGATGCGACGTCGCCCGGCGCGGTCGTGGGCGAGCAAATGGGCGAGCTCGTGGCGGAGAGTGCGGTCTATTTCCTCCGCGCCGAACTGCGCAAGCCGAGGGTTTAGGGTGACGAGGCTTTTCGTCCAGTAAGCCATGCCGGCCGTGCTGCGCATCCGAGCGTTCCAGCGGACCTGGACGCGCGCGGCGAGGGCGGTCGCACCAGCGGTGGCGAGAAGTTGGCGGGATTCGGCGAGGAGCTCGGATTCTTTCGGGAGGTTCGGGCCGGGTGGGTTGATGCGGATGTCGAACCGACGCTCGGGGGTAACAGGCACGGGCTTTGGAAGTTCCGACGGCTTGGGCTTCGGGGAGAAGAGACGCTTGATGAAATCGAATTCCAGCACGTCGGGCGAGGTTCTGCCGTTAGCGGTTCGGCGGCGGGCCTTTCGGTTGCTCGCGCCGGGCGTTGTTTTGCACCACGTAATTGTTCTGGATGACTTCGCGGATGCGGAGGCCACGGGTAAGCTCGCCGGAGACGAAATCCAGATTCCCATCCGGCCCGACGACGCCGACGACGACTTCGTCCGCAAGCCCATACGCTGCGGCCACGGCAGGGCCGTTGCTGGCGACGATAAAGGGCACGTTGCTCGGGACGCTGTCGCCGCCTTCGCTAAACACGGCGACGAACACGGTGCCTCGGCTGGCAAGCTCCCGATACACGTCTTCGATGACTTTCACCTGCTTGCGAAAGGCGCGGCTGTCCGGGTTTTTCGCGGCCAGCACGACGACGGGCTGGCCGCGCAGACTGCGGAGCGACTTCACGCCGCCGATGCCGGTGAACGTGAAATCCGGCGCAGGCCGGACGACGGGACTGGCAGCGTGGAGGCTGCTCCATGCGAGGGCAAGAATGGCGGCGAGTGTTTTCATCGAGCGTCAGACCTTCATGATCTCGGCATCCTTGTGGGCGAATCCTTCGTCCACTTTCTTCACGTATTCATCGGTGAACTTCTGCACGTCTTTCTCAAACGCCTTCAAGTCGTCTTCGGTGATGCCGCCGTCTTTCTCCGCCTTTTTGAGCGCGTCCATCGCTTCGCGGCGGGAGGAGCGAATGCGCACGCGCGTCTCTTCGGCGATGTTTTTGCACGTCTTCACGAGGTCGCGGCGACGCTCTTCGTTGAGCGGCGGAATGGGCAGGCGGATGACCTTCCCCGCGACCACGGGATTGATACCGATATTGCTTTCGCGGATCGCCTTTTCGATGGCTTGCACGGTGCCGGGATCGAACGCATCCACAACCAACATCCGAGGCTCGGGCGAGCTGATGGAGGCGCACTGTTTGAGCTTCATCATCGAGCCGTAGCACTCTACGTCGATATTCTCAACGAGGGCTGGCGAGGCTTTGCCGGTGCGGATCGCGGAGAACTCGTGCTTCATAAAGTCAGCCGCTTTTTCCATGCCCTCTTCGGCGTTCATCAAGATTTCATCAGGGTCCATAAGTGTGTGTAGGTTGTTGGGAAATTATTCAGGGACGACGAGCGTGCCGACTTTCTTGCCGAGCACGACATCCTTTAGCGCATTGGGGGCGAAAAGGTCGAACACGATGATGGGCAGCCGGTTTTCCTGGCAGAGAGAAAATGCGGTCGCATCCATGACGCCGTAGCGTTTTGCCAGCGCCTCGCCGTGCGTGAGCTGGTCGATCTTTTTTGCCTTCGGATCTTTGTTGGGGTCGGCGGTATAGATGCCGTCCACCTTGGTCGCCTTGAGCACGATCTCCGCGCCGATTTCGTTGGCCCGCAACGCGGCACCGGTGTCGGTGGAGAAGAACGGATTGCCGGTGCCGGCCACGAAAATGACGACGCGCCCCTGCTCCAGATGGCGCACCGCTTTGCGCCGGATGAACGGCTCGGCGACCATGTCCATGCGAATGGCCGTCTGCACGCGAGTCTGAACGCCGAGTTCCTCCAGCGTGGACTGGATGGCGAGGCCGTTGATCACCGTCGCGAGCATCCCCATGTAGTCCGCCGTCGTGCGCTCCATCCCGCGATGGCTGGCGGTGAGGCCGCGCCAGATATTGCCGCCGCCGATGACGATGCCAATTTCCACGCCCAGCTCGTAAATCCCGTGAATATCATGGGCGAGTCGCTGGACGATCTCTGGACAGATGGTTTCAACGGAATCCTTTGAGCGCAGGGCTTCCCCGCTGAGCTTCAGCAGAATTCGTTTGTATTTTGCTTTGGCAGTCTTTGTAGGCATCGGCATGGAGAAAAGCGCAACGCTCGCGGAATGGGAAGCGGCTTTTGGATAAACCACGCGCCGCATTTGCCGCTACGGTTCCTTTCACGCCGGGATTCACCCCGCGAGACTATGAAACTCTTCTTCGCACTTCTCTCGTTGCCCGCACTCGCCCTTGCTCAAACCAAAGCCGGATTCGCCGACCGCGAGGTCGTCCCGGACGCTGGAATGGAGTATCCAGGCAATTACGGCAAATCCATCGCTACCGTCGTCCACGACCCGCCAAAAGTCCGCGCTGCGGTGTTCGACGATGGGAAAAAGCGCATCGCCATTGTCGGCCTCGACGCCCTCGCCATCCGCCGCGACACCGCCGACACCGCTCGCAAACTCATCCAGCAAAAGACCGGCATCCCCTTCGAAAACATCCTGCTCACCGCCTCGCACTCGCATACCTCCGGGCCGACGGTGATGGTCCTCCCGGGCGAATACGACCACGCCGACGACCATGTGAAAATGCTCGCCTACGAAAAGTCCTCCGGTGCCGACCCAAAATACCTCGTCCGCTTCATCGCAGGAATCGTCGATGCGGTCACCGCAGCCAACGCCAATCTCGCGGAAGCCACGCTCAGCTTCGGCGTCGGCAAGGAGGACAAGGTATCCTTCAATCGCCGCCAACGCATGAAAAACGGCCTCACATTCTCCCACGCTGGGCGCGGCAACCCCGATATCCTCGGCTACGCCGCACCGATCGATCCGGACGTCAGCGTCATCGGCGCGTGGGGCAAGGACGGCAAGCCGCTCGGCGTCGTCGTGAACTTCGCCTGCCACGCCACGACCGGCCCCGCGCCCTTCTCCGCGAACTGGGTTTACTACCTCGAAAAAACCATCCGTGGCGGCCTCGGCGCAGACATCCCCGTCGTCTTCCTCCAAGGCGACTGCGGCGACATCACCCAAGTCGATAACCTCGATCCTTTCGCCCCCAAACAAGGCGACTACTACGGCCAACTCATCGGCGGCTGCGTCGGCGCGGAAGCCCTCAAAGTCCTCTTCCGCGCAGAGCGCAGCGCCGGGCCTTTCCCCATCGAGAGCCTCGGCAAAACATGGCGCATCCCCCGCCGCATCCCCGACCCCGCAAAGGTCGAGCGCAGCCTCGCCATGACGAAGAAAAACCCGAAGGAAGTCGGCACCACCGAGTGGACCTTCGCGAAGGAGATCGTCCTCCTCGACGCGCTGCTCAAGAAAGAGCGCGATGTGGAAGTGGAAGTGCAAGTCATCCAACTCGGACCCGTCGCTTTTTTCGCAACACCCGCCGAGTATTTCGTGGAGTTCGGACTGGAGTTCAAAAAGGCGTCCGGGTTCCCGATGGGCATCCCCGTCGAGCTGACCAACGGCTGTGTGGGCTACGTCCCGACCGAGGAGGCACTCGGCCCCCACGGCGGCGGCTACGAGACGCGCCTGACGAGCTACTCCAATCTCGAAGTGACCGCCGGTCGCCAGATGCTCGACGCCGCCCTAGAGATGGCCCGCAAGCTCAAGCCTACTCCTATTCCTACCAGACCAAAAGCCGACTCGTGGAAGGAAGGCTGGCCCTACGGCTCGGTGCCGCCGGAGGTGAAATAGCCCGCCAATTCAGAATGACAGCCGCTCGTAGAGTTCCGCGAGGGGAATCTCCACGTCGATCTCGGGCAAGCGCAAGATGCCGTCGATACCGCTGATGACTTCCGCTTCCCATCCGCCGATGGTGCGCCGCTCGATGATGATCTCGGGCTTCGATTGCTCGATGCGGACGTACGAGCGGAGTTGGTCGATCTGGTGATAGGCCATGCGCTTTTCGCGCTCGTCGATGTGGCGCGTGTCTTCGGAAAGAATCTCGAAGATCACCGTCGGGCGTTCGCGCCAAGGGTGCCCGGCGTCCTTCGGGTCGCAGGCGACCATGGCATCGGGGTAATAGTAGTGGGCGTCGCTCCGCAGATTCACGCGGAGCTTCATGTCCGAGCCGAATGCCTCGCAGCGTTTACCGCGAAGCCTGACGCAGAGGGCTGCGATTACGGATGTCGCAATCCGATTATGCGGCTCGCTCGCACCCGCCATCGCGTACACGACGCCGCCGAGATACTCGTGCTTCACCACGCTGAGTTTTTCGCCCTCTAGGTAGTCGTCCTCGGAGATATACAAAGCTGAAATCGGAATCGTGCTCATGCGGGCGACGATAGGTGCAGCGAGGAGTGGCGTCAATCCACGGCCTCCTTACAGCCAGCCCGCGATCCGCTCTGCGCCTTTCACCCGGCCTACGATGGCGACGCCAATGCGGGCGCGTTTGCGGCACTCAGCAGCGACGGCTTGGATGTCGAGTTTTCCTACGGCGTGGATTTTCTCCTCCACGTCGTCGGGGCGCAGGACGCCTTGGTAGCCGAGCAGGCTTTCGCCCATCCACATGATTTGGTTCGTCGTGCTCTCCAGCCCCATGAGCGTCTGTCCGATAGTGTAATCTTGCGCCATGCGGACTTCGTTGCGCGTCGGGCCGCGCTCGGCGAGAGCGTTGATTTCCGCCATGATGAGGCGGATGGCGGGCTCCAGTTTTGCGGGGTCAAGACCGGCGCTGATTTGCAGCGCGCCCGTGTCGTCGAGCGTCACCATCCCGCTGCTGATGCTGTAGCAATAGCCGTGGCGCTCACGCAGTTTTTGGAAAAGGCGCGAGCTCATGTTTTCACCGAGGATGACGCTCAATAACTTCAGCGCGAACCGGCGCTCATCGCCCCGCCCCCAAGTGCGGAAGCCCATCGCGAGGTGCGTCTGCTCCGTGTCGTGCGTGTGCAGCGAGACGGCGGGGCGCGAGGGTAAATCGGGCGAGCGTTCGTAGCGCGGGCGGCGTCCGCGTGGTAGCCGCTCCACCCACGGCCCGAGGCGCTCCACGGCCTCGCGATGGGAAATCGGCCCCGCAACCGTGAGCACGGTATTCGCCCCAGTATAAGTGCGGTCGCGGAAAGCTAGGATGTTCTCGCGAGTCATCTTCGACACCGTCTCCACCGAGCCTGTGAGCGGTCGCCCGAGCGGATGCTCCGGCCACAGCGTCGCCGTGAGAAGCTCGTGGACGTGCTGCGCGGGCTGGTCGCGATACATCATGATCTCCTCGCGGATGACCTCACGCTCGCGCTCGATCTCCACGGGCGGCAGTGTGGAATCTAGGAGCATATCGCCCAGCACATCGCACACGCGCCCGAAGTGCCGCGTCCCCGCCTTCGCGTAAAAGCACGTATGATCCTCCGTCGTGAACGCGTTCACGTAGCCACCCACGCCCTCAACTGCCGCTGTGATCTGCCGGGCATTGCGGCGGATGGTTCCCTTGAAAAGAAGGTGCTCCAAGAAGTGCGACATCCCGCTCTCCTTCGCTCGCTCGTGCCGCCCGCCCACGCCCACCCACCATCCCGTGCTCACGCTCCGCATGTGCGGCATTTCAATGCTGGCGAGGCGTGCGCCGTTTTGAAACGTCGTGACTTGATACGGAAAATCCATCGATGTGTGACTGCTCTGCGGTTGCAGAGGGACGCGGAAGATGCCCATTAGACCGCGATTCGCAAGCTGGACCCGCGCCAAGGCCGTAAATAACCCGCACCGCCGCTTGCGAACCGGCGAGCCCGTGGCATTTTCCCGACATGAAAACAGCTCTACTCGCACTCAGCGCCGCTGCGCTCCTCGGCGGCTGCTCCATTCACACCAAGCAACAGCTCACCGCGGTCCGCGCCTCCGGAGTCCCGGAGTCAACCGTCCGCCACCTCGCAGAAAACACGCCGCTCACCCCCAGCGACCTCATCGATATGAAGCGGCGCGGCGTTTCGGACGACGTTCCCATTTTCCACCTCGAACGCATCGGCGTGGACTACGAAGCGCGCAAAGAAGACATCGCCCGCCTCCGCGCCGCCAAGGTGTCCGACAGCGTCGTGGATGCCCTCCACCGCGCCTCCGACCGCTACACCTACTGGCGCTATAACGCCCCCCAGCCCATCTACGTGGACCCGTATCCGTGGTATGGCCCCACCTTTCGCTACACCTACGTGCATCACCGCCACTGCCGGTAGGGCGTGCAGTTGCTATTACAAAATCACGACTGAGCAGCACTAGCCCTCACGCGCAGCACGTCCGGCTCGCACCGTAGAGTTACATCCTTCAGGCGCACACCGCCAAACGTCCCCGCCAGAGATACCGAGCGCCCCTCGTATCTCGGGATCTCCTTTCGCAAGAAGCTCGCAGCCAGATTCCCAACCATCCCCTCGCCCGAACACGACAATCCGGAAACGCCGATCACCAGAGCGTCCGACACCTCCACGAGCCCACGCGCCGATACGCTCGTCTCCATAAACATCGCCTTCGCCCGCGCAACCACCCGCAGTGAAATCGCCCGCTCGCCACACGGCTCCCAAGTCACCGATACGGCCTTCACCTCCGCCCCTTGCTCCTCCGCAGCCTTCGCCGCCAAGGAGAACACCAGCTTTTCAAACTCACTGCGCGTGACCGCCAGCTCCAGCACGCCCGCCCCGCACTGCTCCAGCACCAGCATCGGAGCCCCCGCCGCATCGCGCGCGAAAGCGAACACGGCATCGTCCAAAGTCAGCGATGCGGAAAAGCCCAGCCCCCCCAGCGTAGCCGCATCGCAAGCCACCTCCACCCTGCGCGCAAAGAACCCCGGCTGAAGCGCACCCGCAGCCGTAGCCGCCCGATGCTCCGAGCGAAACACCGCGCCCGATAAATCGCAGCGCAGCAGCGACAGCGCGGGAAACGCCCCCTCACATCGCACCCGCCCAGCCCCCAGCCTGAGTGGATGCAACCCTTGCTCCATCGCAGAAACCAGCGATGCTTCGTCCTTTGGAAAATCTAACCCGCCCAGCAAAAACATGCCTCATTTGCGAGCGAAGCGACGAAGAACACAAGCGCCGACACACACTCGACCAAGAAGCACCTAAATCCAGCCGACATGCTGGTGGTCGAGACCGGACAGCGTCTCCAACTCCTCGACGAGCGTGCGTAGTGCGCCCACAAGCGCATCGGCTTCATTTAGTAGAATATCGGCCTTCCCTTCGCGGGCGCTGTTTTCCAGAGTTTTGGCTGCGGTCCACGCGGTGGTAGCGTTGAACGCTCCGACCATTCCTTTGAGCCCATGTGCGGCTTTTCCTGCGGCGGCGCAGTCTCCCTTCGCGAGCGCGTCTGCGAGTTCTTTGAGCAATCGCGGCACATCGCCTTCACGGCAAAGCTTTACCACTTCGGCAAGGATACTCATATCACCGCCAAGGTTCGCCATGAGAGCATCCGCGTCGAACGATGTGATCCCCTCGGCCACCTTCGAGGCTGGCGCTGGGGCTGGCGCTGGGGCTGGGGCTTTCTTCTTTCGCACCGCAGGCGCGGGAACAGCCGCGACATGCGCCACAGGGACTGCCGGCTTCGACGACGGCAGGTGAATCTGCTGCGTCATCTTCAGCATTGGGGTTGGCTCAGATGATGGTTTAGAGACGCCGCTCGACGCCCGGACCTCTCTCGGCTGCTCGATAATAACGGATTCGCCACTGACATCGGTGAGAAATATATCGGGAATAACGCTGCTCATTCCATCGAGCAACTCTTGCTGGCGGACGGGCTTGGCGACGTAGCCGTCCATCCCACTCTTCGCACATTCTTCGCGGACGCCTTTGAGCACGTTGGCACTGAGAGCGAGGATGGGAGTGCGTGGGAGGGAACGTTGTGTCTCAATTTTACGAATCTCGACTGCCGCCTCGAAGCCGCTCATGTTTGGCATCTGCAAGTCGGTAAGGATGAGGTCGAACTTTTGCGTCTTAAACGCTTCCACTTCCTCCACGCCGTCGTTCGTCACTGTGACTTTGTGGCCCCAGCCTTCTAGGTTCAACTTCACAAGGCGTTGGTTTACGGCATTGTCCTCTGCGATCAGGATTTCGAGGCAGCGCATGGCGGGGAAATTCGAGCTCTTAGGCACAGACATGCCCCGATCTTTTTTATTGTCCTCCAACGCCTTGGAGACGGCGACACGAAGCGAGCGCGAAGTGACGGGCTTGATGAGCGTGGCGCGGATGGCCGCGTGGCTGACGCGATCCACTTCGCCGCGCCTTGGCGAAGAAACAAGGAGAACGACCCTCGTATTCACGAGTTCCGGGTAGCTGTCGATGGTGGAAGCGAGCTTCACTCCAGGACTCTCGGGGCGAACGGCATCAGCGACGAAAAGATCGTAGGGTCTCCCTTCACCCGCCGCTCGGCGCAGCTCACTGAGCGCGCTGACAACATCCCGGACAGGGTCCGGCTTCATGCTCCAAGTACTGAGAAGCTCGGTGGTGATGCGAAGGCTGTTTGGGTGGGCGTCGAGCACTAAGACGCGAAGCCCTTTGAACGAAGCGATCGAGAAATCGTGTTCCTCGGCTTTGCGATAATCAAAGCGGGCGTTGAACCGGAATACGGTGCCCTTCCCAACTTCGCTCTCCAATTTAATCTCGCCCTTCATCAACGAGACGAGTTGCTGCGTGATGGCGAGGCCAAGGCCCGTCCCGCCGAAGCGCCGCGTAGTCGAGTAGTCGGCTTGGTTGAACGCTTGAAATATCGAGTCCTTTCGGTCCGCGGGAATGCCAATGCCGGTATCGGCAATCGCAAATGAAAGCTCCGCCGCGCCGTCGATCCAGCGAGAGTTTTCGACACGGACGAGCACCTCTCCGCGCTCGGTAAACTTCAGCGCGTTACCGACGAGATTGACGACGATTTGCCGCAGACGATGAGGGTCGCCAATGAGCATGTCTGGAACCTCTGGGCGGATATGAAGAAGCAACTCCAGCCGCTTGCCGTGGGCACGGGGGGCCAAGGTGGTAAGAGCCTCACCGAGCAGTTCGCGTAAGGAGAATTCTGTCTGCTCGAGGTCGAGTTTGTTCGCCTCGATTTTTGAGAAATCAAGGATGTTGTTGAGCAACGCGAGCAACGATTCGGCACACGAGTTGATCGTCTCAAGGTAGTCACGTTGGCCGGCGCTCAGGTCGGTACCCATCGCAAGCTCGGTCATCCCGATGATGCCGTTGACCGGCGTGCGAATCTCGTGGCTCATCACCGCGAGGAACTCGCGTTTTGCGATGTTTGCCTCGCCAGCTTTGAAGGCGTAGCTCTCGACCTCCAGCTTAGCGGTCATCGCGCGTTCCTTCGCCTCCTGCATCTCACGATTGTTCTGTAGAAGGCGCTGGCGATCTCGGCGACTCGTCTCCACCACGCGGCGGAATGCCTCGGTGAGCTCGCCGAGCTCATCATCACGCACGGGAAGGTCGAACGGCTGGTCTGGGTCGCCATCTGCAAGCTTGCGAGTCTTTTCCACCAATTCTGCGAGTGGGGCGGATACGGATTCGACGGTCTCTTTCGCGACCCTGATCGAACGTATGGCAAGGAAGGTTCCGAGCACCACTAAGGTCCACCGGACATATCCCGGAACCACGCTAACGTCCCCCAGAATCGCCGCTGTTGCCAGAATGCCGCACGGCAAAAGAAGGCTGCGCGCGCCTGAAGCCAATTTACCCGGCAAATTCGACAAAGAGGAGCCTTTGGCTACACGCTGATCAGGCCGGGCCTCCTGTAGAGCGACGACCGCAGCGCTCGCAAGAGTTCTTGCGGGCTTCCGGGATTCCTTTGGATTTAGTTGAGCTAGCCCGCAAATCTCACACCCGTGAATCTTGAGCCGCGTGCAGCGGTGCGATATGTCTCTGATTATCAAGGCAAAAACCACGCACATGCACACGACTCAAGATACGACAGACTGTAACCAGCCCACGTTCGCATTTCAAGCACTCG
>CAMDQC010000157.1 GCA_945905735.1 Prosthecobacter debontii
TTTTTGCTCCACCCATCGGGTTCGTTCGCGTGCCGCTCGTCTATGATCGCTGCAATTTCCGGTAGTCCAAGTTTGAGTTTCACTCCTGCCATTTCGCTTTCTTGCCTTTTTACTCTAAAATGTCACTTTAATTATGAAATTTGGTATTAGTCGCCTCTGGGAGTTCAGTTCACTTGATGTCGATAGAAATCCAGAATCCGCCCGTTTGAATCATAGAACACGAACAGAAATCCAATCCCAAACATCCCGTGCCCAACAGGAAAGTAGTCGGCTTCAGTAATTCGGCATCCCAATTCATCCTCTTTAAGTTTTGCCCGCAATGGCAAGGCAATGGAATTGGAACGCGTGCTCGGCCAACCAGATTTTGGGCGTAATACTGACTGGTTGAGTGTAAAGCCGAAGCGTTCGACAGTTTTCCGTGTTTCGGAACGTGTCATACCTTTTTTCAAAGCCTCAACGACCAGAAAGTCGTTCGTCGTGCATCCACTGACAAAAATAAGCAATATTACTAATAAACAAACAGGATATTTTTCTAATGGGTTCTTCATAGCCCGCCGAAACGCCGCTCCCGCGCATGGAAAGAGGCTACCGCTTCGCGCAGTTCCGCTTTCCCAAAATCCGGCCACAGCTTCGGGGTGATGTAGAACTCGGCGTAGCTGAGCTGCCAGAGTAGGAAGTTCGAGAGGCGCAGTTCGCCGCTCGTGCGGATCATTAGCTCGGGGTCGGGGTATTCGGCGGTGTAAAGGCGGGCGCTGAGGGTGTCGGGCGTGATTGTCGCGGGATCGAGGGTGCCTGCGGCGGCCTCGGTGGCTAGGGCGCGGGCGGCGTCGGCCAGCTCGGTGCGGGAGCTGTAGTTCAGCGCGAGGATGAGCGTCGTCGCGGGGTTCTTTGCGGTCGCGGCGATGGTCTGGGCGAGCTTGGCTTGCGTGCTTTCCGGCAGCTCGTAGATGCGCCCGATGGCGCGGAGGCGGACGCCGTTTTTCATCATCGTGGGCAGTTCCATTTCGAGGAAATGCTCCAGCAGCACCCACAGCCCGGCGACTTCTTCCTCGGGCCGTTTCCAGTTCTCCGTGGAGAATGCGTAGAGCGTCAAAAACTCCACGCCGAGTGCCACGCATTCCTCGGTGATTGCGCGCACGCTTTCCGCGCCGCGCTCGTGGCCCTTCAGCCGTGGCAGCCCGCGCTCTTTGGCCCAGCGGCCGTTGCCGTCCATGATGATGGCGATGTGGCGCGGCGACTTCATACGCGGGTGAGCGCGTTGGCGCTGACGAAAAGATTCCTCGCACGAAATGCCGACGGGCTATCCATGAGCAGCAACATGCGCCCGGCGTGCGTCTTCATCGCAAACCACGGGAGCTTCAAAAACCGCCGCGAGTCACCCGTCCACGCGGGCAGCGGGTAGCGGTGTGCGCGGCAAAAATACTCGGCGACTGCACCGAGATACGCATCGAGCCGCAGACCGTCCGGCACCACGCCGTCGAGCGCTGGCGGGTCTTCTGCAAGCGCAGCGGCGCTCGGGCTTTCGTAAAAGCCATCGAGGAAATCGCGGATCGCATACGAGAACTCCGCGCCAGCGGCAGTCAGCGTGGCGACCATTCTCAGTGTTGGGATTCGTTCGGCAACAGGCATGGGCTAACTCTGCAATTCACTCATCACTTCTTCCACAAAGAAACGTGTCTTCGCCGTGAGCCGCTCGACTGGATAATATCGCACGACGACATTGAGCACTTCAGCCGTGGTGTGCAAACCGAGGTGCCGTACGAGAAAGACGACATCTCCCCGGTCGCCCTGCGTGTCGTAGCCCTCCACGCGAGCCGCCATGCACTTCATCGCCAGCAGATATTCCGCACTCGGGCGCAGCACTCGGAGATTAGAAAAATCCACAGGCATCCCATCCGCGACATAGTCCTGATTTGCTGAGACGAAATCCTTCACCCCATCATTCAGCCAATGCGGCGGCAGAGACAGCTCCTCCGCGACTCCGGTTGCGGCGAGTCGCACGATTTCCGCAGGAAAAAATACCGCATCCACATCGCGCGTCGCCTCCCGTGCGTCGAAAGCCAGCACCATCGCAGCGCCGCCAAAAATGCAGATTTCTCCTGTCACACCTTCCGCCTTCAGGCGCTCCGAAAGTGCCGACAACGCAGCCTCAATCGTGGCGCGATCCAGCTTCACAGCAAGATCGTCTGCTCCCGCCCTGGCCCAACGCTGGCGATGGCGAGTTTTGCGCCGGTGAGCTTAGAGATGGCTTGCAGGTAGGCGCGGCACTTGGGCGGGAGGTCGTTCCATTTGCGTGCGCCGGTGGTGTCCTTTTTCCAGCCGGGGAATTCTTGGTAAATGGGCACGCACTTCGAGAGCGCGTCTATGTCGGAGGGCGGGTACTCCAGCTTGGCGCGGCCAAGCTTGTAGGCGACGCAGACTTTAATCGTGTCCATCGTGTCGAGGCCGTCGGTGTTGGTGATGGCGAGTTCATCAATGCCGTTCACCATCGCGGCGTAGCGCGTGAAGACCGCATCGAACCACCCGCAGCGCCGCGCGCGGCCTGTCGTCGCGCCGAACTCGCGGCCCAGCCCGTGCAGGAAATCGCTGATGCCTTTATCCTCCGTCGGGAACGGTCCTTCGCCCACGCGGGTCGTGTAGGCTTTCATCGTGCCGACGACTTTGCTGATGCGATTTGGCGGCACGCCGGAGCCGGTGCAAGCGCCGCCGGATGTTGTGTTGCTGCTGGTCACGTAGGGATACGTGCCGAAATCAATGTCGAGGAAAGTGCCCTGCGCGCCCTCGAAAAGCATCTGCTTCTTGGCCTTCACCTGCTCGGCGAGATAGACGACCGTATTCGCCAGAAATGGAGCGATGATCTTCGCCGCTTCGAGGTATTCTTCGCGCGCAGCTTTTGCGTCCACAGGCGCGGCTTTCATCGCTTTCAAAACCACGTTTGCCTCGTCGAGTCGCGCCTTCAGTTTCTCCGCGAACCGCACGGGCTGGAGCAGCTCTCCCGTCCGCATCCCGACGCGCGAAACCTTGTCCGCGTAAGTCGGCCCGATACCGCGCCCGGTTGTGCCGATCTTGCCTTTTCCCTTCGCCGTTTCCTTCGCCTTATCGAGCGCGCGGTGGAACGGCAGCGTAAGGTGCGCGCAGTCGGAGATCATCAGATTCTTCGGCGTCACGATGATGCCCTGCTTGCGCAGCCCGACGATTTCGCCCGCCAGCGATACAGCATCAATGACCACGCCGTTGCCGATGACGCACATGATGCCCTTCCGGAGAATGCCGCTCGGGATCAAGTGCAGCACGTATTTCACGCCATCCACGATGACCGTGTGCCCCGCGTTATTCCCGCCCTGCGAACGCACGACGATGTCGGCGCGCTCCGTGAGGAAATCTATAATTTTGCCTTTGCCTTCGTCGCCCCATTGAGCGCCGACAAGGATGGTATTTGCCATATCAGTAAATTGCGTTGGTTGGTTGCAGTAAAATGCCCACCGCCGGAAGCCGTGGGGCGCGGGAGAGTAGTCGGCGATTTCCCGGCGGCAAGCTCAGTTCGCAGAGGAAATGAACCGAGTTCGCTAAAGTGCCTTCTTCGGCTTCTTTACTTTCTGAACAGATTGGGAGAGAGCGAGAAAGTTCTCGCTGGAAATCACTTTACGCCCACTCTTTTCCTCAAGATCGCGGCGGGCACTGCCAGCCACGGTGCCCCCATCCTTTGCGGCTTGTTGGTTTTCTGGAAAACCTTGCGCGTCTTTAGTGCGTGCGATTTCCGTCGTAGCCGCTTCGCCGAGCATAGAGAAGATGAGCTCCAAGTCCGTCATGTGGTCGCGAAGATTTTGCCGCTTGAGACCTTTAAGTTTGGCGTAATCCGCAGGCGTGAGGCCAAAAGCTGCTTTCGAGATTTCGGAGGTGAGGATGGCGTAGTCGCGCTGCTCTTTTACGCCACGCTTTTTCCACTCGTCCGTCAGTTCGTCTCGGATGGCAATCGAGCGCATCCGCTTTTCGATCCAGTCGTCCGAGTAGCCCTTGGCCTTGTAAAGCGCGCGTGTGCGTTTAGTCGCGAGTTCGGGGTTTTCAATCTCTTGCACGCGCTCGTAGCCTACTTTTGCGAGCCAGCGCTTGAATGGCTCGGCTTTCGCGCTGGGGATAGACTGGATGAGGCGGAAGATGCCCTCGGTGTTTGCACAGAGCATCGGCTGTGCGCCTCCTTCTGTCGGAATCGAAAGGGTATGTACAATTTGTACCCACCCTTTCCTCAACTCGGGGTCTCTTTGCTTCATCCGCTGGATGTATTGCTTCGGGTCGCGAGATTCGATGAGAGCGAGGACGACATCCTCAACTACAAACCACCACTCATCCGCGTGCAGCGTCTTGCGGATTTCCTTGGTCTGAAACAGGGCGATTTTCGTTTCCATACACCTCACCTCACCGTCCCGCGAAACCACTCCGCGAACTTCGGAATCCCGTCTGCGATTTTCGTGTGCGGGTTGTAGCCGAGGAGGGCGCGGGCTTTGGAGATGTCGGCGTAGGTCACGGGCACGTCGCCGGGTTGCTCGCCCATTTTTTGAATGATGGCCTTTTTTCCCAGCGATGCCTCGATGGTTGCGATGAGTTCGCTCAGCGTGGTCGTCTGGCTTTCGCCGAGGTTGAAGACGTCGCAGAGCTGGCCTTCGTAGCCGAGGCACGCCTCCATGCCTTGCATGATGTCGTCCACATACGTGTAGTCGCGCCGTGTGGTGCCGTCGCCGAATTGCTGAATCGAGCGCCCTTCCCAAATCGCTCGCGAGAACGAATGGATGGCCAAATCAGGGCGCTGGCGCGGGCCATAGACGGTGAAAAAGCGCAGGTTGATCGTCCGCAGGCCGAAGAGATGGCTGTAGTTCGAGCAGATTTGTTCGCCCGCGAGTTTCGTGGCTGCGTAGGGCGAGATTGTCTGCGTGAGCGCGAGGTCTTCGCGGAAGGGCAGCGTCTTCAGCACTCCATACACGCTGCTACTGCTGGCGCAGATAAAGCGCGGGACGTTTGCCTGTTTCGCAGCCTCTAGGAGGTTCAGCGTGCCGAGGATATTCGTCTCTACGTAAAGGCGCGGGTCTTTGATGGATGGCCGCACGCCAGCCCGCGCGGCGAGATGCACGATGCTGTCGTAGCGCCCTTCTTTCACGAGTCGCAGCATCGCGTCGCCGTCGCGAATATCGAGCTCGTGAACGGCGGCGTCCTTTGCAAATGCGGCGACGTTAGCACGCTTGATGGCGGGGTCATAGAAATCGTTGAACTCATCCACGACATCCACGCCGTGCCCGAGCCGCAAGCAACGCTCGACAAAATGTGACCCGATAAAACCCGCTCCGCCAGTGATGAGAATTTTCATGTGCACACGCTATTTTCCTGCACTGGCAAACAGCAAGCGGTTACTTCAACGGCTGCCGAGCGACGCCTTCATTTCTCCGCAGTTTTTCAAATGCGCCGGACTCGTTAGCATAAAAAGGATACGGCTGCTGTGTGCCGCGCGGGCGGTAGCGGAAGTGCTTATATGGCCACATCCAAAGGCCCGGTTCGCGGCGAAGCGTGGGCTCAAAATGGTCCCAGCAACGTTGCGCGATTTGCTGTGGCGTGAGGTCGGCGGGGAGTTCAATAACTTCGGCACGGACATCGCACGAACCGTCGGGCTGCGGTCTCGTATGCAGCGCCACCAGCAGCGCATTCGCACGCTGGGCGAGGACTGCGTGGAGGATGCTGGCACTGATTTCCATGCCGAACACACGGACGACTGTCGCGGCTTGTGTCGGGTGAACGCTGAGATCGCAGAGAAAGCCAGCGCGGCCTCCGCGTTTCACGGTGCGCATCATGCGGAGCATAGAGTTCTCTTGTGGAATAATTTCTTGGCCGGTGATTTGGCGCAACCTTGTGACGATGGGGCCGATGGCCGGATTCGCAAAATGCTCGGCGACAGCGATGGATGGCGCTCCAGCGAGGCCGCAGGCGAGGCTGGCCCACTCCCAGTTACCCGCGTGCAGCGAGATGTAAAGAATGCCGCGTTTCTCCCGCTCGGCGCGCTCTTTGGCGGCATCGACGCCGTGGGCGCGGAGGTGTTTTTCCGTCAACGCGGGTGCCCAGAAAAGGTCGAGCATCGTGCGCGCGAAATTGCGGTAGCTGGCGCGGACGATTTCGCCATCTTCCTCTCCCGGCCCTAGCGCGCAGTGGACGTTTGCTAAAGCTACGGCGCGGCCACGCCTATCGAGCCGGTAGCCAAGTTCTCCGATGGCGTTCGCCAAGCGGACACAACTCATTCGGGACAGCTTCGGTACGCCCCAAGCAAGCAGCCGCATCCCGGCTGCCTCCAAGATGAATCGAAACCTTTTCCATTGCGACATTTCGAAGCGTGAATGCCCAATCTTGCGTTCGGAGACAAGCCCGGGCCGTAAAATCGCTGCGAAGAACATTTTTTTCTGCGCCTTGTCTGAAGGAGCCGCTATCAACGTCACGATCATGAATCCGCTCGAAAAGCGTCTTAAATATAAATTCCGCAATCCGCTGCTTCTCGCGGAAGCGATGACGCACCCTTCGCTCGGACACGAAACACAACGCCACCACTTTGACAATCAGCGGCTAGAATTCCTTGGAGACGCTGTGTTGCAGCTCATTTTTACAGAATGGTTGTTCGATCATTTTAAGACATTCAGCGAAGGTCAGCTTACGAAACTCCGCTCTCGACTGGTTTCCCGCGAGGGCCTGACAACCCATGCTGTGCGCCTCAATCTAGGGCTTCACCTGATGATGGGGCGCGGCGAAGAGGCCAGCGGGGGAAGGGAACGCAGCTCAGCCCTGGCGGATGCTTACGAAGCGCTCATCGGCGCAATTTACCTCGATTCCGATTACGTCACCGCGCGTCGTATCGTGCTTTCGGAAGCTCGCGAAGACTTGGAAAATCTCGACCTCGACCCAGCAGACGCGAACCCTAAAGGTCGCCTTCAGGAAATCTTGCAGGCGATTTCTCCAGTCAGCCCAAAATACGTCATCCTCAGTGCAGAAGGCCCAGAACACTCCAAACACTTTGGCGCGCGTGTCGTGTGGAACGGCTGCGACCTGGGGTCCGGAAAAGGGCGAAGTAAAAAAGAAGCGGAAACCGCTGCTGCGCTTGATGCGCTTCAGCACAAAATTTGGGATCCCCCACAGAGCCAACAGCCTGCCGATAACATCGGGACAACTGTGAACAACACCGAATAAATCACCGCTTTCTTCGTAATTCTCCGATTCGCTCAACGTGATTGGCCACTTTTTCACAGCCTCCAACGACTGCGGAACACGCACTAACAAGATGTGGAACGAAAAAGCGGCGAGTTATTCGCAACTAGATGAGTGAGAAGAATTGGGAGATCGATCTGATCCACTTCATACAAGATGTGAACAAAAGCGCGCTATGGCATTTTTCTGGCTCTCTCAGGAGTCATGGTACGCATCGACCAATACTTTAAATTCATGAAAGAGCAGGGTGCTTCCGACCTGCACCTTTCTACGGGAAACCCTCCAATCCTCCGCATTCACGGTGAGCTGATCCGGGTCGATGCGCCCTTATTTACCGGAGACGACCTCAAGTCGCTGGTCTATGAAATCGCTCCAGAGCAGAAAATAAAACAGTTCGAAGAAACCGGAGATGTGGACTTTGGCTACGAATACCCAGGGTTCGCGCGCTATCGGGCGAACTTTTTCAATCAGAAATACGGGATTGGCGCGGTGTTTCGACTGATTCCGAGCAAAGTCCTCACCGCTGACCAACTTGGTCTTCCACCAGTCATCAAGCAATTCGCCATGCTCAAAAAAGGCCTCGTTTTGGTGACGGGCCCCACCGGTTCCGGCAAATCGACCACGCTCGCCGCAATCGTGGACTACGCCAATTTACAGAGAAAAGACCACATTCTAACAGTCGAAGACCCCATCGAATTCGTCCACCAATCGCAACAGTCGCTCGTAAATCACCGAGAAGTCGGCGTGCATACAAAATCGTTCGCATCAGCACTGCGCGGCGCACTGCGCGAAGACCCGGACATCATCATGGTCGGAGAAATGCGCGACCTCGAAACCATCGAGCCTGCTCTCACGGCTGCGCAAACAGGCCATCTTGTGTTTGGCACGCTTCACACCCCGAGTGCCCCGAAAACCATCGACCGTATCATCGACGTCTTCCCTGCCGGTCAGCAGAACCAAATCCGTTCCGGCCTAGCTGAGTCGCTCAAGGGCATCGTCGCGCAGAACCTTTTCAAACGAATCGACAAACCGGGACGCATCGCGGGATTAGAGGTGCTCGTAGTTGATTCACCCATCGCAAACCTGATTCGTGAAGGCAAAACGCACCAAATCACAGGCATGATGCAAATCGGAAAACAAAAAGGGAACCAACCCCTCGACGATGCCATCATGGAACTCCTCAAAAAGAGCATCATCACACCGGAAGAAGCCTATGATAAATGCCTCGATAAGAAGAAATTCCGCGTGTTTCTCAAAACTCCACCAAGTGCCTTCGACGAATAACCCATGAAACGCGCAGAACTCGATGCTCTACTCATGGCGATGCAAGGCGTCGCCGTCGGCATTTCCGATATCAACTTCAGCGTTGGTCGCCCACCGCAAGTGGAAGCCTTTGGCGTCCTTCGTGAAGCAAATGTGCCCCCCCATGTAAAGAGCCTCACCCCATTTCAAACCGAACGAATCGCTCTCAATCTTATCAACGGTGAAAGACGACTCCTCCGTGACCTGGCCGATACCGGCTCCTGTGACTGCTCTTACATGGTCAATGAACAGGCCCGTTACCGCGTAAACATCTTCCGAAACCGAGGGAACATCTCCATCGTGATGCGCAAAGCGCAAACCGAAATCCCCACCATTCAGCTCCTCAATCTCCCCAATGTTATCCGCGAAATCGCCAAGGAAAAAACCGGCCTCGTCCTTGTCACCGGCTCGACCGGCAGCGGAAAAACCACCACCCTCGCGGCCATCCTCGACGAAATTAACCGCACCCAATCCGTCCACGTCGTCACCCTCGAAGACCCGATCGAATACTTACACCCTCACAAAAAATCGACCTTTAACCAACGGGAGCTTGGATCCGATTTCGACGACTTCCCAAGTGGTCTCCGCGCCGCACTTCGCCAAGCCCCCAAGGTCATCCTCGTCGGCGAAATGCGCGACCGCGCCACCGTGGACATCGCCATGACCGCCGCCGAGACGGGCCACCTCGTCCTCTCCACGATTCACACCATCAACGCCGGCCAATCCATCAACCGCATCCTCGGCATGTTCGATAAGAGCGAAGAAAAACTCCTCCGCCTTCGCCTCTCCGAAATGCTTCGCTGGATCGTCTCCCAGCGACTCCTTCCACGAATCGGCGGCGGACGTTTCCTCGCACAAGAAATCATGGGCAACAGCCTCCGCACCCGCGAAGCCATCGCCATCGGCGAAAGCGAAGACCGCAGCTTCTACGACATGATCGAACAGTCCGAAACCTTCGGCTGGTGTACGTTCGACCAAACCATCGTCAAAGCCTTCGAACAGGGCAAAGTCACCGACGAATCCGCCTTTCTATACGCCTCCAACAAAGGCAAAATGAGCCGCTTCATCGACGACGTCAAAAAACGCATGAACCTCGCCAGCGTGGACACCAGCAGTATGAAACTCGACACCATCTCTCTCTCCAAATGAGCCCCATCCTCGACAACGACTTCCACCACCGCATTGACCTTTTCGAGCCCGGCGACAAGACCGCCCTCGTCTGCATGGACGTGCCAGAAGTCCAGCGCCTCGTCGTCGAAAACCTCACCGAGATCGACTACAAAATCCACACCGGCCTCTTCCTCGAAGACATCCTCCTCAAGCTCCAGACGCAGACCTACGACATCGTCGTCGTCGCCGAACACTTCAACGCCTCCACCAAAGAAACCAACCCCATCCTCGAAGCCTCCCACGAACTCCCCAACCATTAACGGCGCGCACAAATGTTCATCCTCATCGGCTCCGGCGTCCACACCGACAGCGAGATGGAAGCCTGGGCCACCAGCGTCGATCTTGTCGTCAGCCTCGCCGACGTCCCCAACCTCAAACACGTCGTCCGTCGCGCCGTCCTCCGCCGCGACTCCTTCTACAAGCCCCTCATCGAAGCCTACGCCACAAAGGGCCTCACATAGTCTTCGTCCTTTCCCAGTAGTGGAAAAATGGGCACACACAGAGCCATGACTATCCGACCACTGCTCATTCCCGCTCTCACCGTCAGCCTTCTCGCGAACGCTGCCGACCCCGGTGAAGCCCTCTACCAGCAGCGCTGCCAAGTATGCCACCAGCCCAGCGGGCTCGGCGTCCCCGGAGTCTTCCCGCCCCTCGCAGGCGCGGACTTTCTCGTGAACCAACGCGAACGCTCCATCAAAGCACTTTGCGAAGGACTCATCGGCAAAATCACCGTCAACGGCCTCCAATACTCCGGCCAAATGCCCGCCCAAGCTCTCGATGACGCCGCCGTCGCCGCCGTCCTCAACTACATCGGCACCTCCTGGGGCAACAAACTGCCCACCTTCACCCCCCAAGAAATCGCCGCCGTCCGCGCCAAGACCAAGTTCCCCACCGTAGAAAAACTCTTCGCCGCCATGCAGTTCGCCCCACTCCCCCAGCCCCCAGCCGGCTACAAACTCCGCGAACTCGCCCGCCTCCCCGACGGCGAATTCGGCGTCCGCATGGCCACCCGCGACGGCCACCTCTGGGTCCTCACCCAGACCGGCACCGTCCTCCTCCTCGACCCAAGAACCGGCGCGCTCCTCCCCGTCATCACCCCCGCCGACTACCTCGACACCACCCGCAGCACACAAACCCTCGGCATCACCGTCGGCCCCGACGCACGCCTCTGGCTCACCTCCAACCAACAACTCAAACGCGAAAACACCTACCCCCTCAACGAAGTCACCATCTGGCGCACCCCACCCGTCGGCCCCGACGGACACCCCGGCAAACCCACAGTCTGGTTCCGCACCACCTACCCCCACGGCGGCGGTTTCACCCACGGCATCTCCCACATCGCATTTGGCCCCGACGGCCTCCTCTACCTCTCCAGCGGCTCCCGCACCGACGGCGGAGAAAAATCCACCAACCACCCCGACTCACCCGCTGGCGAAACCGACCTCACCGCCGCCATCTGGCGCCTCGACCCCGCCACCACCCCAAAGCTCGAAATCCTCGCCCACGGCATCCGCAACCCCTACGGCTTCGCATGGGACCCCGCAGGCAACCTCTTCACCGTCACCAACGGCCCCGACGCCAACACCCCCGAAGAAATGGACCACATCCTCCCCGGCCACCACTACGGCTTCCCCTACCAATACAGCGACTTGCCCCTCATCCCCAAACCCTACCCCCACACCCCCGACGCCCCCGCCGGACTCACCTTCACCTTACCCGTAAAAAACCTCGGCCCCGCAGGAGGCACCGGCCTCTCCACATTCGACCCCCACAGCTCCCCCGCAGGCACCATCTGGTGCGGCGAAGACTTCCCCGAGCCCCTCCGCAACGCCTTCCTCGTCACCCGCTACGGCAACCTCCTCGACGAATCCAAAACATCCCTCACAGACGCCGGGTTCGACGTCCTCGCCATGAAACTCACCCGCACCCCCAGCGGCACCTGGACCGCAAACACCACCACCGTCCTAGCCCCCCTCGGACGCCCCATCGACGCCATCCGCACCGCCCCCGGCACCGTCCTCATCCTCGACTACACCCGCCCCACCAACATGCGCGACGGCCTAGGCTGGATGCCCGGCCGCATCATCGAGCTCAGGAAAAAGTAACGCGATCGCTCCGAGTTCCGCCTAAAGGGCACACCCGAAAACCCACGGATGGCGGAACGTCTAGGCGCGGGAAAGTAGCGGGGCCGTCTCGGCCCCGATGTCCCACAGGGACATGGCGCTTTACGCGCCTTTGGCGCTCGGGGGCGAGACGCCCCCTCTACTTCACGGCATTTGTCCACTTTACCCGAACGCCGCGATAGCGTGTCGTAGCTCACGCGGCCCTCCGCGTGATGCTCCTCACGCGAAGCGCCGATTTCCCCAGCGCTCCAGCCGGAAAAAATGAGCGCTTCGCGATTGATAAATCACGCGGAGGGCCGCGTGAGCTAGTGCGCCTGCACATAACCAAAG
>CAMDQC010000158.1 GCA_945905735.1 Prosthecobacter debontii
AGGGCGACGCGGGCTTTAAATGCGGCTTCGTACCGCTTGTGTTTTTGTTTCATTTTGTGGTGGTTCTTTGTGTTGTGTTTGAACACGCCTCCCACCGCCATTTTATAGCTTAGCCCCTGGCCCGAATTTCGGGGTCCACCTCATTCCTCGGACGGTGCTGTTCGTAGTTCCATTCTCGGCGACAACGGTGACGAGGCCGTCCGCGCCGCCATCATCGTCCCACACGGCGCCGTTCGCAGCGGTCGTCGCTAAAATTGTGGGTAATATGTTTGGCGTGTATTTCTCCGACAAAGCGCGGTCGATGTTTCGCTGCACGATAGCGCGGGCGTTCGTCTGGAGACGGGACAGGACTGCGCGTTGATTGAGGAGGAGCAAAGACTGCATCACACCCAAAAAGGTCACTGTGATGACGAGACATGTGGCGAGAGTCTCGATCAGCGCAATGCCACGAACACGGGAAAGCCGTGATATTCTAGGGAGAGCCGGAAAGTGTGATTGCGCCCGCAGCATTGCTCCCATTTTAAGCACGGAGCGTGCCGCTTCCCTACGCGCGCAGGATGTCTTTCACCACATGCCCGTACACGTCCGTCAGCCGGTAATTTCGCCCGTCGTGCTTGTAGGTGAGCCGCTCGTGGTCGAGGCCGAGCTGGTGCAGGATAGTCGCGTGAAGGTCGTGCATGTGGACTTTATCCACGATGGCGTGATGGCCGAATTCATCCGTCTCGCCGTACGCGATGCCCGGCTTCACCCCGCCGCCCGCCAGCCACACGGAGAAGCCGCCGGGATTGTGGTCGCGGCCTGTGCCGTTCTTCTCGGCGTAGGGCGTGCGCCCGAATTCCCCACCCCACCAGACGAGCGTGTCGTCGAGCAATCCGCGCGCTGCGAGGTCGGCGAGGAGGCCGGCGACGGGCTTATCCACAGCGCGGGCGTGCTCGCCGTGTTTGGGTAAATTGCTGTGCTGGTCCCACGCGGGATTGTTCGAGTTGTCGCCGTAGTTCACCTGGATAAAGCGGACGCCGGATTCGGCCAGCCTGCGGGCCATGAGGCACTGGCGGCCAAAATTATCCGTCGGCTGTTCGTTGATCCCGTAGAGCGCCAGCGTCGCGGCGGATTCGCGGCTGAGGTCCACCACGTCCGGCGCGTGCGACTGCATCCGCCAAGCGAGTTCATAGCTCTGGATGACGGCCTCCAACTCGCTGTCGCCCGGCTTGGCGGCGAGTTGCTCGGCGTTGATCTCGCGGAGGAGGTCCATCTGCCGCTGTGCCGACTCCGGCGAACGGGAGGACGTGATATTGCGAAAGGCCGTCTCTTTTGCCGAGAGCCCGCTGCGCCCGAGCGCCGTGCCCTGATACACAGCGGGCAGGAACGCATTGCCGTAATTGCGCGGCCCGCCATTGCCGAGGCTCGGCGAGATGCTCACGAAGCCCGGCAGATTCTCATTCGCCGAGCCCAGCCCGTACGTCACCCACGAGCCTACGGACGGGCGGATGAAGTTCGTCGTCCCCGTGTGTAAAAAGAGCGTCGCCGGGCCATGCGCGACGCCTTCAGTGTGCATGGAGCGGACGACGCACAGCTTATCCGCGTGCGCCGCCATCTCGGGGAAAAGCTCGCTCACCCACGTCCCACACTGCCCGCGTTGCTTGAAGTCCCACATCGGCTTCATCAGCCGCTGCTCCGCCCCCTTCCCCGTCTTCGCCAGCGCCCGCGCATCGGCGAAGTGCATCATCTTCCCATCGTCGGCAAAGAGCCGCGCCTTGTGGTCGAACGAATCCACCTGCGACACCCCGCCCTGCATAAAAAGGAAAATCACCCGCTTTGCACGCGGTGTGTGGTGCGGCGCGCGAGCGGCGAGCGGATTCGCCCCCTCCGCCAAAAGCCCCGCCAGCGCCATAGAGCCAAAGCCGCAAGCGAGCCGCTGAAGTGCCGAACGTCGGGTAAAGAGCGTGGAGTTCATGCGGGCGACGGTATCGCTGCATGGCGGCGGCGGCAAGATTGGTTCGAGTATTTCGTGGACAATCCTGCGGTTTTTTACGGAAGACGGGGGCTGTGTTTTTCTTCGCCACTACAACCGACATACCGACCGTGCCCCCGCAGTATGTCTCGATCTCGTCTGCGGTGCTCCTGTGGGCGATGGTGGGAGGCTTCATCGTTTACTACCGCGCGCTCGTGCGGATGGTGGACGGCGGCGGGCGCTTGCGGCGCGACATGCTCGGGATTCCCGACATTCCCGTGGTCGCGGTGTTGCTCTTCGTCCTAGGGCTCATCGCCGTGTACACTTGGCTCCCCAAAGGCCCGCCCGCCCCGATGAACTCAGCGCAAATCCTCCCCGGCGCGCTTGAGTTCGCCGTCTTTCCGCTGGGCATCCTCGTCTTCCTCAATGCTCGCAACATTAGCATCATCGAGTTCTTCGGCTTGCGCAAAGTGCCCGTCGTGACTGCGCTGGGATACGCCCTCGGATTCCTCGTCGCGCTCCTGCCGATGTTCGTCGTCGCCACGGAGTTTGCCACCCGCAAGCTCGGTGGCGAGGCGAAGCTCCAGCCGCTCGTCGAGCTCTACCAAGCCGCCGTCCGCAACCGCGACTGGACGGTCATCTGGCACACCTGCATCGCCGCCGCCATCATCGCGCCCATCTCGGAGGAGATCCTTTTTCGCGGCTACCTCTACCAAGCACTCAAGCGCTTCATCGGCCCGATCCCCAGCGCCATCCTCGGCGCGGTCCTCTTCGCCGCCATCCACCCCACCGCTGCCGGACTCCCCGGCCTCACCCTCCTCGCGCTCGCTCTCACCATCGCCTTCGAGTGGTCCGGTTCGCTTCTCGTGCCGATTGTGATGCACGCGCTCTTCAACAGCCTCAGCCTCGCGTGGGGCGCGTGGACGACTTCGTAACTCCTATGAAGCTTTCCGAACTCGGCGAAGACGCCGTCGTGCGCGAACTCATTCGCGGCCTCCCGCTCGGCGAAAACGTCATCGTCGGCGCGGGCGACGACTGCGCTGTGCTCGGGCGAAAAACCGACGCTTGGTGGCGCTTGGCGAAAACCGACGCAGTCATCGCAGGCGTCCACTTTCTCCCCGAGGAAAAAGCCGCCCGCATCGGCTGGAAAGCCCTCTGCCGCGCCATCAGCGACATCGCCGCGATGGGCGGAATCCCCGAGCACGCCCTCATCACCCTCGGCGTCTCCGGCGACACCGACCTCGCTTGGCTACGCGGGCTCTATACCGGTCTGCGCAAGGCTGCGCGCCGCTTCGGCGTCGGCATCGTCGGCGGCGAGACATGCCGCTCGCCCGGCGCGACCTTCATCAACATCGCCCTCACCGGGCGTGTCGAAAGGAAGTTCTGCGTCCTTCGCTCCGGAGGAAAAGTGGACGACGCAATCTACGTCACCGGCACCCTCGGCGGCTCGCTCGCGGGCAAACACCTCGACTTCATCCCCCGCCTCGCCGAAGCCCGCTGGCTCGTCGCCCACCATCGCCCCAACGCCATGATGGACCTCAGCGACGGCCTCGGCTCCGACCTCCCGCGCCTCGCCGCCGCCAGCAAATGCGGCCACGAACTCTGGCCCCTCTCTATCCCCTGCACGCCGGGTTCCACGCCCGTGAATGCCATGAACGACGGCGAAGATTTCGAGCTGCTCTTTACCATCGCCCTCACCGCCGCCGCCGCGCTGGAGCGAGCTTGGCGCAAGCAATTCCCCAAGCTCCCGCTCACCCGCATCGGCCACCTCACCCGCAAAACCCCACGCTCGCGAGGAAGCTCCCGCCCGACTGGATACGACCATTTCAAAGCGCAGTGAAACCCGAGGTCACAGCAAAAACGAACGACGAAGCTGCTATCGGAGAAACGGGTTTGTCCGCTTCTCGATACCGATCTTTGTAGCGGGGCCGTGGCCGGGGAGGACGGTGACGTTGTCGTCTAGCAGCCACAGCTTTTCGCGGATGCCGCGCAGGAGCAGCGCGTGGTCGCCGCCGGGGAGATCGGTGCGCCCGATGCCGCCGGCAAAGAGGACGTCGCCGCCGAAGAGGACGCCGCTTTCTTTCTCCAAAAAGCACAAACTTCCGGGGCAGTGGCCGGGCACGAGGAGCACTTGGAAGTCAACGCCGGTTAGAAGATCGGAGTCGGTTTCCTCCATGAAGTGATCGGGCTCTACGGGCTCGATCTCCCAGTTCATGCCGAACTGTTTGTAGAAGTTGCGGTCGGTGATGATGGGCACCGTGTCGCGGTGGCAGACGACGCGGCAGCCGTGCTCGGCCTTGATGCGAGCGGCGTCCCAGACGTGGTCAATGTGGCCGTGGGTGAGCAGCAGCCATTGCACGCGGTGTCCGCTTTCTGCGAGCCAGTCGGCGGCTCCTTGCGGGGCATCAATGAGGATGCCGCTGTCGGGTAGGAAGAAGGTGTTGGTGTCGAAGATGCCTCCGGTGAATACGTCGATTTTCATAAAGTGCAGTGTGCGTTTTTCGCGGCGACCCATTCGCTCACGGGGGCGCCGCCGATGAGGTGCTCGGTGAGGATGCGCTCGAAGCGTTCTTTCGTCATGTCGCCGTACCAGACGCCTTCAGGATAGACGACAATCCACGGACCGCCGGTGCAAATGCGGAAGCACTGCGCCTTCGTCCGCATCGCCTGCACGCCCGTCTCGCGCACACGCTGTTTGATGTGCTCCCAAAGCGCTTCGGCGTGGGCAGGCACGCAGCAGTCCGGCCCCATGCACAAAAAGAGATGCCGTTGAGCAGTGGCGATGGTGGCTTTCTTCAGCCCGGCGGAAAGTGCGTCCATGATGAACCCACGAATGACCACGCAGAGCCCACAGCGCAAGCGTGGGAATTCAATGTGCGCGAGGCACGCGCAAGAATTGGTGTTTCCCTACACGCCAAGCCGCGCCCGCGCTTCGGCGAGGTAGGTTTCGTCGATGTCGAAGCCGATGACTTTTGCTACGCCGCAATTGCGGGCGCCTTCGGCGGCGTGGGCGAGGCCGAGGAATGGGTCGAGCACTACGAGGTCGTCGCGGACTCCGTGGAGGCGCACGCACCATTCGGCGAGCTGCGCGGGGAATGTGGCGGGGTGCGGGCGGTCGTTGTTGCGGCTCGTGATGGTCTTGTAGGGGATGAACCAGTTGTTGCCGCGGCAGCGTTTGTCGTCGCCGCCGGTGTGGCCCCAGCGGGCGATGTTGCTTTTGTCCATGTAGGCGACGCCGACGGCTTTGCGGTCGAGCTTGGTGTTCCCATCTTTGGTGAGGTGGAAGATGTATTCGTGGCAGTCGTTGACGTAGCGCTCGCTGTTGAGGGGCTTGAAGTGGCCGGCGGAAATCTCGGGTTCGCCCTTTGGCTGGATGGTGATGCTTTTCACCCAGTGGAGCGTGTTTTGCAGGGTGAAGAGCGGGCGCAGTCGCAGCACGAGTTCGTGGGGGAGATAGGGGTTTTTTGACGACGCGCCGACGTTGAGGAAAAAGGAGCCGTCGTCGCGCAGGACGCGTTTCAGCTCGGTGGCCCATTTGACGCACCAGTCGAGGAACTCCTCGCGCTCGAGGTCGTCGCGGTATTTGCCGTAGGCAATGTCGAGGTTGTAGGGGGGCGAAGTCACGACGACATCGACGCTGCCGACATCCATCGCGGCCATGCCGGCGACGCAATCGCCGTGGCGGAAGTCGAGGACGGTGCGGTTGGGTAAAAATAGATCGGGCATGTGCTGCGAACACTCTCCACTCACCCGGAGCACGTCAACCCGAACGGTCGCGGGTAATGTCGGTCATGCAGCTTGTGGAATCTCGGAAGCTCAAGGTTTGAGCCCAGTGGTGGGAGAAAAGGGCACGTGACGTTTCAGATACTTTTGGGTGAACGGAAAAAAAACCCGTTGACGGATCGAGGAGCGTCCGGCACACAGGGGATGTTCGGTCGCGTCATCGACGCAGGCTTCGAAGTCTAGGTAGGCTCATTCTCCACCCGCAAAGACCTCACGTTTCAAAGGCACGACCATCACTCATCAACGAAATCATTATTTTCTGGTCCGAAGGCCCGTTTTCAAATCGGGAACCGGCTCGCGCTTAGCGAGTGGACCTTAATCCTCATCAACAGAAAGATCGGCAAGAAAGCCGGATCTCCCGCGACTCACAAGCCGCACACAAAATCATTATGGCAAAGAAAGCAGTAAAGGTCTCCGAAGAAGCGGAGGCTCCAAAACCAACCAAGAAGGCACCCGCCGCGGCGAAGAAGAAACCCGCCGCGCCCAAGGCCGCGCCTATCGAGACGCCAGCGAAACCCGCAAAGGTCGCTAAAGTCGTGAAAGTGACGAAAGCCAAAAAGGCGGCCCCCGTTAAGGCTCCTGCGCCGGAACCTAAGCCCGCGCCCGCAAAGCCCGCCGCCAAGAAAAAGCCCGTCGCCAAGAAAGCCGCGCCAGCGCCGGAAACACCGGAGCTTTTCGAGACACCACCCGCCGAGTCGCCCAAGGAGCCCGAAAAGCCCAAGCGCGCTCCTGTAAAAAAGAAGCCAGCAAAAGCCGCCGAGCCTGCGCCTGCGCCTGCGCCGTCGCCAGTCGCCGAAGCACCAGCGCCCCCACCAGAGCCGCCTCCCGCGCCAGTTGCGCCCGCGCCAGTTGCGCCCGCGCCGGTGTTGCCTCCTCCATCGGTTCTTCCGCCAGCATCCGTCGCCGCGCAAGGTGGCGAACAGAAGCCGCGTCCACTTTACATCCCACGCGACGTTGAGGCATTCCTCCGCGCTGCGGGCTTGCCCGTCCCGACGGAGAAGCCCCAACTCGATGCAATCATGGCCGCGATGCAGGGGGCGAAAATCGCCGCGCAGCAAGCGACAGCAGCCATCGCCCGGCAGCAGAACCAGCAGCCACGGCAGAATCCTCAGCCTCAGCAGCAGGGCGGGCAACAGCCTCAGCAGCAGCAAGGGAATCAACCGCCGCGCCCATCCCGAGAAGAGCGTCGTCAGGCTCACATGCAACTGCGCCAGCAGCAGCGTGAACAGCGCCGCCAGCAAAACCAAGGCAACCAGCAGCCCCAACAGCAAAGCAGACCGGACGAAGGCCAACAACAGCCCCAGCAGTCGCAGCAGCAGCAAGAGCCTAGGGCGCCCAAAGTCGAGGAACCCACGGAGATCGTCGAGACTGAGGGATACTGCGAGATTTCTGGCAAAGGCTTCGGCTTTCTTCGCGATGCGAAGCGGCTCTTTCAGGTGAATCCGATGGACGTTTTCATCACGCCCGAGATCGTCAAACGCTACGGGGTGAAAGACGGGCATTGGCTCAAAGTGGAGGCCAAAAAGAACAGTCGTGGGATGCAGATCAACAGACTCCTCGCCGTCAACGGCCAGCCGCCGGAGAACGTGAAAATGTGGCCTTCGTTTGAAGACCTCACGACCATCAGCCCCATCGAGCACATCAAGCTGGAGACCGTCCCGGACCGCACCACCACGCGCATCATGGACTTGCTCACGCCCATCGGCAAAGGCCAGCGCGGCCTCATCGTCGCGCCACCGCGCACGGGGAAGACGACGCTCCTTCATCATATCGCCGACGCCGTCGTGAAAAATCACCCCGAGATGCACCTCATGATTTTGCTCGTGGATGAGCGCCCGGAGGAAGTCACCGACTTCAAGTGCAGCATCCCGCAGGCAGAACTCTGGGCCAGCTCGAACGACATGGACATCAAGTCCCACACGCGCATCGCCACCCTCGCCATCGAGCGCGCACGGCGACTCGTCGAGAGCGGGAACGATGTGTTCCTTCTGCTCGACTCCATCACGCGATTGGGCCGCGCATTTAATAACTCCATCGCCGGCGGAGGCCGCACGATGTCCGGCGGCGTGGACAGCCGCGCACTGGAAGCACCGCGTAAGTTTTTCGCAGCCGCGCGCAACACCGAGGAAGCAGGCTCGCTCACCATCGTCGCCACCGCGCTCATTGATACGGGGAGCCGGATGGACGAGCTGATCTTCCAGGAGTTCAAAGGCACCGGGAACAGCGAAATCGTGCTCGACCGCAAAATCAGCGACCAGCGCATCTATCCAGCCATAGATATTTTCCAAAGCGGAACGCGGCGCGAGGAACTCATCCTCCCCGCCGACCAGCTCTCGAAAATCAACGTCATCCGCCGTGGCCTCGCCGGGCACAAGCCGACGGAAGCCATTGAGCGGATGCTCAGCTTCGTGAAGCGCTTCCCGACCAACGGGCAGCTCCTGCGCGAAATCCCGGGGTAGTTGTCGGGAGGTGGAAAGATGCACGCACACACCGCTACTTTTTCCATCCCGACGCGAGGCAAAGGCACCTACGAAATCACCGCAGCCGTCGAGCGCATCGTCCGTGAAAGCGGCATCCGCACGGGCACGGCGACGGTCTTCATTCAGCACACCAGCGCGTCGCTCATCATCTACGAAAACGCCGACCGCTCCGCGCGGACGGACCTGCATGAGTTCTTCGAGCGACTCGTGCCGGAAGACAGCGATTACTTTATCCACACGGCGGAAGGCCCCGACGACATGCCCTCGCATATCCGTATGGTCCTCACGCGTACGTCCGAGACGATCCCCATCGCCAGCGGCCAGCTCGCGCTGGGAACTTGGCAGGGCATCTTCGTTTTCGAGCACCGCACCGCGCCGCACACCCGGAGTATCGTTGTCGCGGTAACGGGCGTCTAAGGTGGACACGCCCGCCGCTTTTCTCGACAACTCGCGCCGCATGTCCGAACCGTCGCCGACTACTGTGAAACGCCCGAAGCTCCTCGTGCTGGAGCTTTGGGGGCTGGGCGACTTGACGTTTTCCACTCCGCTCCTGCGGGCGGCGGTGGAGCGGTATGATGTGACGCTCGTGGGCAAGCCTCACGCGCGGCCTTTGTTGGAGGCTTCGTTCCCGCAGATTCGGTTCATTTCTTACGATGCGCCGTGGAGTGCGTACCGTGGCAAGTATCGGCTCTGGGCTTGGCGCTGGCCGATGCTCGTGGGGCTCATTAGTCGGCTGCGCAGCGAGCGGTTCGATGCGGCGGTCTCCGTGCGCAATGACCCGCGCGATCACTTGCTCATGTGGCTGGTGAACGCGCAGCGGCGTTATGGCTTTCCGCTGAAAGGGAGCCAGCGGTTTTTGTCGCATCCGGTGAGCCGCTCGCAGGCAAAGCAGCATCGTGTAGAAGATTGGCGCGACCTCGGAGCGGCGCTCGATTTCCCCGATATGGCAAACGCCGGGCCGCTGCTGAAGCACGCGGCGTATCGCTCGGCGCGGGTGGATGCGCTGTTCGCGGGCATCGCGAAGCCTGTCGTAGTGCTGCATCCCGGCGCACGCATCGCGGTGCGGCGATGGCCGGAGGCTTACTTCGCGGAGATCGTGCGGCGGTTGCGCGAGACGTTCGATTTTCACCTCGCGCTCATCGCCGACCCGGACGGCTACGGCATGGGCCTCGCGCCGCTGGCGGATAGTGTGGTGCCCGCGCTGACGGTGAATGAACTCGTGGATGTGCTGGGCCGCGTGGACCTCTTGCTGTGCAACGACTCCGGCCCTGGCCACCTCGCAGCGAGCTGCGGGCGGCCTGCGATTGTCGTCTTCGGGCCGACGGACCCGGACTGGTTTCGCCCGTGGGGTGACATGCACCACCTCGTCATCCGCGACATCTGCCCGTGGCGTCCGTGTTTCGACTACTGCAAGTTTCGCGAGCCCTATTGCATGACGAAACTCCTGCCGGAATCCGCATGGCCAGAGATTCGCGAGCACATTGAGGAGCTCGGACGGAGGGGCGTCAGTGCGCTGGGCAACACCGCGCGAAGCGCGCCAACAAACTCTCAACTCTCAACCCTCAACTCCCAACCCGCGTGAACGTCGTCGCCGTTATCGCTACATTTCGCCGCCCTGCGGAGTTGCAGCGCCTCCTCGACTCGCTGGGGAAAAGCACCGTCGCTCTGCATGGCATCGTCATCACCGATAATGCGGACGACGCACCGACGCGCACATTCGTCGAGAAAGCGGGCGCGCGCTACGTCGCAGCGCCCGGTAATCCCGGCTGCGGCGCAGGGCTGGCGCTGGCAGAAGCAGCCGCGCTGGCAGCGTTCCCCGAGCTGACGCATGTGTGGGTGCTCGACGACGATGTCGTGGTGGAGCCCGAGACGCTCGGCACTTTGCTGGCAGCGGGCGCAGGCTCCGCGTGTCCACAAGCGGCGGATGCTCGCGGTGGGCTGAACTGGTTCCCCGGCCTGCTCGACCGCGCGAAGTTCGACATCCTCCGTCGCGCTGCGACACCCGACGATTACCTGCGAATCTGCGGAACATCGCCCCAGCCCTTCTCGTGGGCGACGGGCGTGGCGCTGCTCGTAGCGCGCAGCACTTTGGAAAAGGCAGGGCTGCATCGCGGCGACTTCTGGGTGCGTGGGGAAGACCTCGATTTCTCCCTGCGCTGCACGCAAGCCGCACCCGGAGTCTATGTGCCCACGGCCCGCGTCGCGCATCTGCCGCCGGGCGGCGGGCTAGTGGTGGATGATTTCCCCGAGCGGATGAAGCACGCCGCGATGCTGCAAAACGCCGCCTTTTTATCCGCCCGCACCTCGCACGGTCAGCGGCTCATCCGCCACATCCCCGGCAATTCCTTCCGCCACCTCCGCCGCTTCGGGCTCGCGGCCTTCGCCGACGTGCTGCGGGCGACTTGGCTCGGTGCCGTGCGCGGGCTCCCAGCGGGAGCGCCGGGCGGGACTTACTTCCGCGAACGGCTGGGGAAATGACGAATGAATTTTCGCCTATGAAAAACCACACCCCTCTGTAACTCTCACCCGTATTCGGCATCATGGACCTGCTCTCATACCAACGCACAGTATTCGCTTTTCACGGCTGCGACAGCCGCGTAGCCGATGCTGTCCTCGCAGGAAAAGAAACCCTTGCCGCCAGCGAGAACACCTACGACTGGCTCGGTCACGGCATTTACTTCTGGGAACACGGCCCCGCTCGCGCCTTCGAGTGGGCGCTCCAGCAGTCGAAACGCAAAGGCACAAAAATCAAACGCCCCACCGTCCTCGGAGCCGTCCTATCGCTCGGCAATTGCTTCGACTTACTCGACATTGAATTTACCGATCTACTCGCCGCAACCGCCAGCGCACTCGAAGAAAAATTCACTACCGAAGGTCGCTCCATCCCGCAGAACCAAAAAGCAGCGAAAGGTGACTACGACTGGCTCCGCCGCGACCGCGATTGCTTCATCCTCAACCAAGCCATCCCCATCATCGAACGCTCCGAAGGCTCCGCTTTTCACACCGTGCGTGGCGTATTCCAAGAAGGCGATGCCGCCTTCAAAGGCGCGGGCATCAAACGCAAATCACACATCCAAATCGCCGTCCGCTCCCCGCATGCCGTCATCGGTTACTTTCGCCCCAAGGGATTCTAAACTCACGCCATGAAGAAAACGTACACATTCCAGTTTGAAAAAGACGCCGCCGACCGCCGCACCCGCCTCGACGCCTACCTCGCCAAAGTCCGCAAGATGACCCCAGCCCAAAGCCATAAATGGCTCATCGAAATCGGAGCCCTCACCCCCGAAGGCAACGTCCCCGTCTATCCGATGGACCACGTCCCGCTCGGGCCGAGGAATTGATGACGATGAAACCACTTTCTTTTCGATTTTTTAGCCTGACCCCGATTCACACATGACCCCGATTCACACATGACCCCGATTCACACAAGCGCCGCCTTCGGCCTCTTGTCGGCCAAGGAATTGACGAGCGAATGGCCGTTGAGTGCAGTTCCAAGATGAGGGACGCGCATCCCGTTGGAACCATTTTCAGAATTGAAGCTAAAATCACGGACAGGGAAGGTGGTCCTCCGTTTCTTTACACCAACTATGCGTGGCATTATTCGGTGGTAACGGAAGCAGAGGCGAAGCGGTGCATTTCAGACTTGAATAAAAATGCCTGACACGACCTTCGATGCCGACTCAGCAAAACAAACCTGTCCTCATTGCGGTATAGTGATCGTCATACCCGCAAACTTGGCGAAGCACATTCAACGGCATTGTCCGAAAGCGCCCGCCGAAGTCATCATAGCTAGCCCGCAAATCTCACACCCGTGAATCTTGAGCCGCGTGCAGCGGTGCGATATGTCTCTGATTATCAAGGCAAAAACCACGCACATGCACACGACTCAAGATACGACAGACTGTAACCAGCCCACGTTCGCATTTCAAGCACTCG
>CAMDQC010000159.1 GCA_945905735.1 Prosthecobacter debontii
CGGCAAACGGGGCTTAGGAAAGCCCCGCTCCGATTCGCCCTTTCGCGCTTTTGGCTGACCTCGAAATCAGCGCGGATTCTTCAGAAAGTAAAACCGCCCGTCCTCCGCGCCGCCGAGGAAATCGGGCACGCCGTCGCCATCGAAATCCACCACCGACGGGCTCACATCGTGGCCTTCGATGTTCTTCTTTGCCAATGTCCCCGCGTTCTTGAAAACCCACGTCTCATCGCGCTCGGCGACTTGCTGGAGGAAGTCGGCATTGGAGGAGTTGAGCAGGAAGTCGAACTTCCCGTCGCCATCCCAATCCGTCACGCACAGCTTGCGGCGACCGCTTGCCCCAGCGGTCTTCGCGTTTAGCCGGAGCGGCGCACCGCTTTCATCCACGAACACCCGACGCGGTGCACGCAGCACGAGTTTGCCGTCCACTCGGGTTCGCTCGAAAAAGGCGAGGTAGCCCTCGTGGTCGAGCATCGCGAGGTCGGGTAGTCCGTCCTTGTTAAAGTCGAAGACCACTGGCGTCGTGCGCCATTGTGTGAGCAGTGCTTTGCCCTGCGGCTTCCGCCAGCCCCACGCCAGCGCGGGCTGCTCTGCGGTCCACTCGACTTCGATGGGCTGCGGCGCGGCGAGCGTGCCGGTATTTCGGAGCCAGACGACTTCGCCGAGGATGCTGTTCACGATGAGGTCGGGCCGTCCGTCGCCATCCCAATCCGCCACACTCAGCGTCGTGTAGCCCCACTTCGCCTCCGCCGGTCCTTGGATGCTCCCGTTGGGGCCGGCCATAATGCGGAACGGCTTGCCGTCCACCTCCAAGCGGCGCGGCGCGGCCCACTTGGGCTGCGCGATTTTCGGGCCGCTGAGGTTCTCGAAAAACTCCACATAGCCCGCCGTGTTGCCGCTCACGATGTCCGTGTCGCCGTCGCCATCCCAGTCCACGCCGACGGGCGTAGCCAGCGCGCCGCACTTCAGCGTATCGGCTTCCTGTTTGAAATATACCGGCGGCGCAAAAACCGGCACACGGTCGGCGAGCGTGCCCGTATTTTCGATGAAAGCCACGCGCCCATCTTCGTCGCCCACGATGAGGTCGAGGTCGCCGTCCTTGTCCCAATCGAACGCCACCGGCACGATCATCTCCAAGTCCATGCGCACGCCGAGCCGCTTGCCTGCTGCGTAGCGCGGCTCTTTGCGCGAGCCGGTGTTTTCAAAATACGTAAACCCATCGAGGAACTCCCCGCAAAGAAGGTCGAGGTCACCATCGCCATCGAAGTCCGCAAAGTTCGGCGAAGGACACCCAAAAGTATCCACGCCGGGAATGACAAACGCCTCCGCGAAAGTCCCCGCGCCCGTCGCTCGGAATACATGCACGAAGCCGTGCAGTGGCCCATTTTTCCAAACGCCCCGCGCATCCCACGCATCGTCCCAGCCGTAAAAACTCCAGTCCTCGATCGCCACGATCAAGTCCTGCTGTCCGTCGCCATCGTAGTCCGCGTAGCGCCATTGATTATGCCGCACTTTCGGACCGCGCGGCTGCTTGCCCTGCGCTTTATAAAAGCCCGCGCTCACGGGCAACGTCACCTTCTCCGCAGTCCCCGTGCGCTCGAAGTTCACATACTCCACGCCCGGCGAGAGCACGCGCAATTTCCCCTCCACGTAGCTCGGCATCATGTAATGCACCGTGCCGCTGAGTCGCCGCGCGGCCTTGAAAACGGGCATCTTACCGCCCGACGTATTCTCGAAAAGATACACGCCATTCGACGGCTTATCCGGGCACGACACGATGAGGTCGAAGTCCCCATCGCCATCCGCATCGCACGGCACCGGCCAAGCCCACAGCCCTACGCCGAGGTCCACGGTGAGCCCCGGATTATTGAATGGAAGCCGCTCCAGAGCCGAAGCCGACGCAGCGAGGAAAAGGAAAGCGGTCGCGCACACGGCGCGGTGAAGTGGATTCATGCCTCTACCAGACCCGCGGCGAGTGTCCTTCTTTGCGCCCGTTGGGGCTGTGTTATGGGGTGGAGTGTGAATTTCCCGTGAGGTGGAGTTTTCCCGTGGACTTGCGAACATGTATGGACATTGTATTTGCCACATGCACACGCCGCACCCAATCTTGCTTCTTGAACGAATGCTGGACAAAACCCGGCAGAACTCCGCATCGTCACGCATCGCCCACAACCAATCCAAGTCATGAAACCACACACCTCTCGCAAAGCCTTTTCACTGGTAGAACTGCTCATCGTTATCGTGATTATCGGCATCATCACGGGCTTCGCCGTCCCGGCGATCACCGGGATGCTCAAAAGCTCGCAGTTGACCCAAGCCTCTGGGCAGCTTGTGGATACCGTGGCGCTCGCCCGGCAGACCGCGATGAGTAAAAACCGAACGATTGAAGTTCGCTTTTACCGCTATGCCGACAATGAAATCCCCGGCGAAAAGCCCACGGAACCGGCGACGGGACATTTTCGTGCGATGCAAACGTTCGAGATTGCAGAAAGTGGGGTGCTCGTTCCGGTGTCGAAGGTCATCGCACTTCCCGATAACATCATCATGAACCCAGGCGTCCCCGGTGGAGGAATGTTATCCACGATCCTTGGCGATGACCGTGTTTCCCCCCCCCAAGATCCGCCGTCGATGATCGTGACGAAAGAAAGCAAGGATGCGACCGCCAAGCAAACCGACCCTGAACTCCCGCGTGGTGTAGGGATGAACTACGACTATGTCGCGTTTCGCTTCCTGCCGGATGGGAGCACTAACTTGCCACCGAAAGGAGCCGGAAGCACTTCTTCGGACACGAAAGATGCGCGGCCTTCCGCCGATGGGCGCTGGTATATCACGATCCATGCGATCAGCGATTGGGAAAACCTCAAAAAGGCGGGCAATGTCGAACCACCGCCAAATTACTTCACTTGGCTGATTGACCCGGTGACCGGAACGTCCAAGACCTTCCGCCCAGGACTCGCCCCGAAGTCAAAGTGAGGCAGCTAACGGCTCGGCAAGACCAACGCCACCTCGGCGTTGTCGGTTGGGTAGTTCTCCATTCGGAGTAGTGGGTGCTGCATTTCAGACGCCCGAAACTGCGCGCCATAAATCGCGTAGAGTGCGCCGATGAGACGCCGCACTTCTGCTCCGGCGATTGTCCGTTCATCTTCCCTTCCGACTCGGCGAACGATCAGTTGAAAGGGGAGCGGCACTGAGCAACCGCTCGCATCGATCACACTCGGCAGGCGGAAGTCTGGCTGGAAATACCGCACTGCCGCTGGGTCCACCTTCAAGTATCCGGCGCGCTCGTAGGCGGAAAGCCGGATGGCACGCTTCGGGTCGCTGCCGTCGTCGTATTCCATCTCGGCAACGAGCGTAATCGGGCCGGGGGCCACCTCTCTCGCCAACACAATCGGTGCAGCCCGTAGCCAACCCGCAAGGCCGGAGCGTCGGTGCTCCGGCGCGACGAGGACGTGAGAGAGATGCACCACGACTTCGCCACCGCTTCGTATCGCAGTGTGGTCGCGCACGGCGCAAAACACACCGTCGAGTTCCAAGAGCAAAATCTCATAGTGCAGCGTCCGAAATCGCTCCGCCAAGACCGAGCGCGACTCCATTTCATTGGCAGCGCCAAACTCTGCCCAGAGCGCCGAGTATGCTCGCTCAAAAGCGGGGTCTTCCACACTCCGAATCTGCGTCCATGTGAACGTAGCAGGGTCGAGCGCAGTGCTTTTCCCGTCGCCGGGCGCGAGAATATCTGGAGTCAGTTCATGAACCACGACGCGACATAAACACAACTTTCCAAAACGACCAGCGCGCGATTACTCTTCGCCGCACAATGAGTCTCACGCCGCTACAGCAACTCGACGCTGCAAACCACCTGCACCCGTTCACCAATCACGACGACATGCACCGCCTCGGCACGCACATCATCACCGAGGCTTCCGGCGTGTGGGTGCGCGACGCGGAGGGCCGCCGCCTGCTCGACGGTCTCGCCGGGCTCTGGGCCGTGAACATCGGCTACGGACGCCGCGAAGTCGTGAACGCCGTCGCCGAGCAAATGACGCGGCTCTCCTACTATCCGTCCTTTTTTAACAGCACCACCGAGCCCGCCATCCGCCTCGCAGCGAAGCTCGCCGAGCTGGCCCCGGCGCGGCTCAATCACACCATGTTTTGCAACAGCGGCAGCGAGGCAAATGAGACCGCCCTCAAGCTCATCCGCGCCTACTGGAAGCTCAAAGGACAGCCTGCCCGCACGAAAATCATCACCCGCGAATTTGCCTACCACGGCGTCACCATCGCCACCACCAGCATGACGGGGCTGCCGAGCTGCACCGCGCCGTTTGACCTCCCGCTCCCCGGCTTCATCCACGCCCCCGGCCCGAATGCGTGGGCCGCAAATCGCGAGGCCGACCCCGAGGCATACGGCCAGTGGTGCGTGGAGGAAACCGAGCGCATCATCCAGCGCGAAAGCCCCGACACCATCGCCGCTATTTTCGCCGAGCCCGTGCAAGGCGCAGGCGGCGTCATCCCACCACCGCCCGGCTACCTGCGCGCCCTCCGCCAGCTCGCGAGAAAATACAACATCCTCTTCGCTGCCGATGAAGTTATCACCGGCTTCGGGCGACTCGGCGCGTGGTTTGCCAGCAATCTCTGGGACCTCGACCCCGACCTCATGTGCCTCGCGAAAGGGCTCACCAGCGGCTACATCCCCCTCGGAGCCACCATGGTTTCCGATGAGATCGCCGCCACTCTCAAACACGGCGGCTACCTCGCCCACGGCTTCACCTACAGCGGCCACCCCGTCTCCTGCGCCGCCGCTTTGGCCAATATCGCCGTGCTGGAAAGCGAGCACCTCATCGAGCGAGTTCGCGACGACGTAGGCCCATACTTCCAGCGCAAATTCGCCGACCTCGCCACGCACCCCGCCGTCGGCCAAGTTCGAGGCGAAGGGCTCATCGGAGCCATCGAGCTTCTCCCGCCCGGCGGAAAAAGCGCGCTCACTCCCACGAGTATGCTCGGCGTGAAAGCGTCCAATTTAATCCGCGAAAAAGGCGTCATCGTCCGCGGCATCCGCGACCTCATCGCCGCCGCACCGCCGCTGACTATCACACACGAAGAGCTAGACATCCTCTTCGCCGCCATCCGTGCCGGGCTGGATGGGATGTGGAAATAAGGCTCACTCGCGCTGCGCCTTGTAGAGCCACCACAGCACCACCACCGCCAGCGCCACAAACCCCGCACCTCCCACGAAGGAAGTCCGGGAGACGTAGTCATCGTCCGAGGCTTTCGTCATCACGAGATACGTGATTTCATCCAAGATCATCCCGCTGCCCACGCCCACAGCCACCCGCGCCCACACAGCCACCGCGCGGCGGCGAGTCCCGAAGGCCAAAAGGAATGCTGCTGGAATGAGGATGAGGATCCCCGTGAACAAATGATGCACCAGATACCCGCCGGGATACACATGCCGCACGCCCACGAGATGAAGATACAGCCGCAGGCTGGCAAAAGTCCCCAGCAGCGGGAGCACGATGAGTCGCAGCGTCTGCTTCGGCGGCAGTTGTTGTTGGGGTTCCTGTTCCATGAACGCTGGGTAAAGGAGAGCGGCAAACGGTGCAAGTCCACGGACGCCCGGCTTCAATCCGAACGCCGCTTTTGAGCGCCGAAGGTGCGAGATGTAATAGCCCAGGGTGAAGCCCTGGGTTGGCTGCACAAACAGGATGGAGCCCTGAGAGGGCGGGACAAAACCGTGGCGCACGCCTTGGGTCGCCCTTTCAGGGCTAAGGTCTCTTTTTGCCTGCGACCCAGGGCTTCACCCTGGGCTATTACATTACCGGGCTTTCAGCCCTCAATCGCGCCGTTCGGCTTCAATCCACCCCCGTTCTTTTTCGCAGGCCATCGCCCGACTGAAACGCGACCTTTGCGCGGGCTGGTTTTGGACAGGCCTTTCGCTGCTCTCCGTTGCGGCGACGCGATGGTGGACACGGCTGTGAGTGCGCGTCATCGGGGCGTCTTCCCCGAGGTGCTTGTCTATTTCCCGCCGCTGGCGAGCTTCTGTTTGGCCTCTTCGGCTTCGGGGAGTGCTTGGAGTTTTTCCTTGGTGAGTAGCTCTTGCAGGCGCTCTTTCATTTTGTCGTCCTTGCCTTGCATCCGGTAGCCCTCGGCGGCTTTGAGGTAGGCGCGGGCGGCCCAGGTGGGATACTTCAACTGCGTGAGGGCGACGCGCTCGAACTGCGAGATGGCCTCGGGATATTTCTTTTGGCGAAGGAGGGCTTCGGCCATTTGGAAAAGGGCATAGGCGGTGGATTCGCCGCGCCATTCGCGGACTCCGGCGACTTCTTGGAAGAGCTTTGTGGCTTCGGCGAAATTGCCGCGTTCGAGATGCACTTTGGCTTGGCCGAGCAGGGCTTCCTTGAGCTTGTAGGGCGCTCCGAGGCGGTCGATGGCGTGGGTGTAGAGCTTCATCGCTTCGTCGTAGTTTTTGCGGGCGAAGTTCACTTCGGCGAGGCCGACCCAGCCGGCGTCCACGCGGTCGGCCTTCGGGTAATTCTCGCGCAAAGTCTGGTAGAGCGTCTCGGCGAGTTCGATCTTCCCTTTGCTGAACTGGTAGTCGCCGACTTCCATGAGGAGGTGCGGACTGAGGTCGTCGGGCTTGGCTTTCTCGGCGATCTCGGCGATGAGCGTCTCGCGCTTTTCGGGGTTGCGGCTGAGCTTTGCCAGCTCGCTGAAGGTGAAGAGAATGCGCAGCTCGGTGGTGAGGTTTGCGTTTTCGCGGAGGGGCTTGATCATGCGCTCTAGCTCGGCTTCGGCGTCCCATTTGGTGGGCTCGGCTTTTTCCACGATGGGGTCAGCACTCACTTCCGTAGCGATGGTTTCTTTAACCGTGACGGCGGGGCGGCGGCGGGACCAGTCGGCGACTTGGGTGAGGATCATTTCGATGCCTTCGCGCTTCGGGTCGCCGATGTATTTGGTGAGCGTCTCGATGGTGATTTTCTTCGCCTCTTCCATGCGCCCGAGTTTCGACTTGGCCTTGCCCATCCAATAGACCGCTGTGACGGCGGCGGGGTGCTCGGGGCGGGCTTGCACGAACTCGGTGTAGAGCTTCTCCACGCCTTCCCAATCGGCGGCTTTTTGGAGCTGCTTGCCCGCCTCGAAGAGCGAGTAACTGAGCACCTCATCCGTGGTCGCGCGCTTGTAGCTCTCGATGTATGCGACGGCGGCTTCGGCGTGCTGTTTCATCGCGGCCTTCGCGTCGCCCATGAGTGCATAGACTTCCGGCTGGAGCAGCTCTTTCGGGTCGGCGGCAAACGCGGCCAGCCACGTCTCGCACTCTTTCACGCACTGCTCGTTTTCGTAGGCGGCGAAATTGCACACACCGAGCCGGTAGCGAGCATCGGAGCCGTAAGACGAACGCTCGCCCCACTTCGCGAGATGCGCTTTGAGCCGCTCGATAGCGCCGTCGGTGTCGCTCGCTTTATCGGGGTCTTTTTGATAATGGCCGGAGAACAAATGCGTGAGCGCCAACTCATACTCTGCGTCCTCCATGAAGGCTCCCTTGCCATTCGCCCTCGAGCCGAACTCCGTGATGAAAGTCTGCAAATCCTTCTTCGCCTCGGGGAACTTGTTTTGGAGAAACTTCGTATTCCCGATCTGGTAGCGCACCTCGGCCCAGTAAGCATCGCGCGCCTTTTCATCGAGCACCTTCAGCAGCTCTTGCGCAGCGGTGAAGTGCTTCTCGGCCATGAACCAATCCTTCTTCCGCATGGACGCTGCGGCGCGGATGTAGGCGACATCGGCGGCGTGTTTGCCCTTTGGAAACTCCGCCAGATAATCCTCTGCGAGCTGGTAAGTGCGCTCCGCCAACCCCAGCTCGCCGTAGTGCTGGAGGCGGCTGAAAATGACCAACTCCCGCACCGAGGACTTCGGATATTCTTCGAGGATTTGATTGAAGACGACGATGGCCTCCCACTTCTTGTTCATGTCCGAGTGGCAACGCGCCATGCGGAAATAGAGCGCGGGCATGTAGTCGCCCGCTTTCTCGAACTGCGCGAGGATGCGCTCGGCCTCTGCGATGCGCGGCTTCACGATCTCGTCGTTCATGCGGATCGCCTGCGCCAGCTTCTGCGGGTCGGTCCCTGCGGCCTTCATGTATTGCTCCACCCGCAGATTCATCGCCGCGATGCGCTCGCGCTGCATCTTCGACACCTCCTCGCGGGGACGCACGGACCAGTATCCCTCCAGCGCCTTTTTGTAAGCGTGAACGTCCAGCAGTTCGTCGCCCAATTTGATCGCCAGCGAGTTCAGCACCACGAAGTTCTCCACGAGATGCGTCTTCGTCTGGAGCGTCTTCAGGAGCGCGATCGCCTTGTCGGCAAACTCCACCGTGTCCGGCACGAGCGGGTCGTGTTTCAGCGCATAGAGCGACATCAGCCGCACCGCGCCCTCTGCGGAGGCAGACGTATGAAACTCGGGATAAACCAGCTTCTCCAAGACGCCGATTTCGTCCTCCGGCTTCTTGAGCTGCATGTAGCAGTGCGCCTGTCCCGTCAGCGCCAGTTCCCGGAAAATCACCCGGCTCGGATTCGTCGCAGGCAGCGGATTCGCCCACGCCTCGATCTGCGTCCACCACTCGATCGCCTTCTCCCACTGCTTCATCTGCATGTAGGCTTGGGCGATCGCCAGCTTCACCTCGAATACCTTCTCGTGCGACGGCCACCGGCGCAGGAACTCATTCGTCCACCAAGTGATTGCCTTGTTCAGATTCTCCTCTTTCCCCAGCCGGTAATAACACTCCCCCAGCGCCAGCACCACGAACGCACTCGGCACCTGCTGCTTCTCCTCCTCCTGAAGCTCCCCCCAATAGCTTTCGAGCTGCTTGATCGCCTCCGCAAATTTGCCGCCCTCGAAATACTGCATCCCCAGATTCCGAATCTTCGCCAGCCGCATCACCCGCGTCTCCGGGGCAGTTCCGCCCGGCGGGGCGACCTGCGCTTGCGCGCAAATAGGCTGCGCCAGCGCAAGGGCGAGCCCCAGCGAAATGGCCGTGATTGGGCGTGAAGAGAGGGCTTTTGAGCGGAGAGTCATAGGTTCCGAAATGGTGTGAAGAAATTGCGCGTCGAACCGCGAAAGTCGAGCCCGCTTTTCAACTCCGCATGACAGTTCGCAAAAAGCCGTCCCACTTTGCTCCCGGCTTGCCACCGTCCATCAGGATGGCGGGACAGGGTTTGTGCCAGTTGTTAAAGCGGTGCATCGTCCAGTAATAGTGCGGGACGATGTGGCTCGTGCCGATGCCGAAACTCCGGCGCACATCGGACACAAGCTCCGCCGCACGGTCGAGCGCCCGCCGCTGCTGGCGGGCATCGCGAAACTCGCAAATCTCGATGCCGATGCTCTTCGCGTTGCCGGGGCCGTCGTGGTCGGCGTGCTCGCCGGCTTCGTTGAGGGGCATGTGCTGGATGACTTCGCGGTCGTCCACCGTGAAGTGCCAGATATTGAACCCGCGTTTGTTCCACTGCGTCTTCGCCCGAATCTTCCCCTCCCGCAGCAGCCGTGCGTGCGCTGCCGCAGTCCCACCGGGGCTCCCGGTGCTGTGGACGGTAATGAAGGAAGGCCGCAGTGGAACGTGTATTTGACGCCCGAATTTCCCATCCGGGATGAAGTCTTCGCGAATGGCAAGACGGCTGGAGATGGACCGGCGTGAGGTCGCGCAACCACAAACACAGCCCGCGATTCCCGAAGCCCCGAGACGAAGAAATGATCGACGATCCATAGGCACCAAGCGTGTGCCCGCTGCTGGGAAGAATATCCAGCATGGATTCGCTGGGTGTGATTAGAAGTGGAATGCGACAGGAACGGCACCAAAAGGGCGAAAGCCCTCAAGGAGGGGGAATGAGGGCCGAAGGCCCGGCAATGTAATAGCCCAGGCAAAGCGAGGCACGAGCGCAGGCCTGGGTAACATGGGATAAACGGGATAAGCCCTGAAAGGGCGCGATTGAAATGGTGGCCACGCGGAAGATGCCGCCCTTACAGGGCTCATACTCGTTTGTGGACGGGTACCCAGGGATGTGCTCCTTCGTCGCTGCCCCTGGGCTATTACATTTTGGGCTTTCAGCCCGTTCGCGACACGGCACATCGTGTGATTCGATCATTCGACATTGTCGATTCCTACGCGCTACTACTCGACGACTCGCTGCTTGATGACGGGTCGCCGCTGCTGGAGCTGCTGCTTCCCCCGCCGCCACCGCCGCCACCGCCTGCGGCGTCGTTGATGACGCGGGCTTCTTTATAGAGGAGGTAGAGCTGCGGGTTGGTTTCGCGGAATTGGCGCATGAGTTTGTCCATGACTAGGTCGAGGCGGAGGTCGCAGGCGTCGAATTGTTGGTCTATGAGGATGACGAAGGCGCTTTCTTGCTGGGCGCGTGCGTCGGGGAGGTTGATGAGGGTGTGGTAGGTGGTGTAGCGCTGGTTGAAGAGCGTGGCTTTTGCGGGCGTGAGGCCGTAGGGGAGGAGGGCGGCGGGCAGACCGGCTTCGGCGATTTTGCCGGCTAGGTAGGCACCGTGGATGCGGAGGTCTTCATCGGACATGTCGCGGAAGGTGCTGATCTCTTTGTTGACGTGGTTGAGCAGGTCGGCGTCGCCGGTGATGGCGGCATAGGCGGTGACCATGCCGTCCACGTCGGCGACTTGAAACTCGAATTGCTCCCGGGCGAGGGCTTTTGCGGCGCCTCCGCCGTCGGCGGCGGTGTCGCGCTGGAGGTCGAGGGCTTCGATGATGGCGATGTCGCCCGCGTGGGCGTCGAAGGCATCATCGAGGGCGGCGATGGTGGCGATGAGGGCGATGGAACTGCCCGTGCGCAGGTCGCGTACGGAGCGGTACATGTCTAGTTTTGCGGCTTCTCTTTTGTCCATGGTCGTGTGTGTTTTGTTTTGTTTTTTGTTAGTGGATGGGCTCTCCGTGGAACGTGGAACATTCTACGAGGGCTTTTCCGGGTTATTTTGGTAAGTTTTGCGTAAAGTGCTGTGCGGTAGGTAGTCCGACCAATGTTGACAGGGTTCCGATTGATGCAGACTGGGCTCCGACTGGTGCAGGCGAGGTTCCGGCGAATGCAGGCGAGGTTCCGACGGGTGCAGGCGAAGTTCCGACGAATGTAGGCAAGGTTCCGACGAGTGCAGGCGGGGTTCCGACGAATGCGGACGGGGTTCCGACGAGTGCAGGCAAGGTTCCGGCGAGTGCAGACAGGATTCCGACGAGTGCAGACAGGATTCCGACGAATGTGGACGGAGTTCCGACGAATGTGAACGGGTTCCCGACGAATGCAGATAAGCTCCCGGCTTGTGCGTACACGCTTCCGACGATTGCGCGCGGGCTCTTTTTGAAGGGTGACGTTTGCCGAGGAAGGGGCTTTGCTCGGTGAGCGGAAAGTTTTCGTCCAAATGGTGGGCGGGGTTGTTGCACGGCGGTGGAGGTAGAGCAAAATTGTTTGGTTCATTGGGAAGCGGAGCCGTGCGACTTGAGTTGTGTTTCGAGCGCTTGGAGCTTGGCGGCCAAGGACTCAAACCCGGCGAGCATCGCCTCGGCATTTGCGATGAGCGATTCGCGGGAGGTTGCTCGCGGGCGGGGGCGAGCGTCGGTGGTCGATGGGGCGCCGGTTTTTGGGCGTTGCTCGGTTGAGTTTTTGGTCGGAATGTAAGCGTCACGCCGGGCACCGTTGAGCAAGAGTCGCGTTACGTCGGCGCTGAGGTATAAATTGCGTAGGGAGTTCGTATATGGAACTTACGAACTTTTATGCGGCTTGCTTCATCACGCGCTGCGTGCGCTGGGCTTTGGCCCAGG
>CAMDQC010000160.1 GCA_945905735.1 Prosthecobacter debontii
TTTTTGCTCCACCCATCGGGTTCGTTCGCGTGCCGCTCGTCTATGATCGCTGCAATTTCCGGTAGTCCAAGTTTGAGTTTCACTCCTGCCATTTCGCTTTCTTGCCTTTTTACTCTAAGATGTCACTTTAATTATGAAATTTAGTATTAGATGTCACGAAGAATTTCGTAGATAGATCAAAATCGCACATTTCTCAGAGCCGGAACGCGCGTTCGGATGCCGCCAAAAGAGACGCATACCGTATCCGGTCGGAGCGCTGTCGAGCACTGGGTTCCTCAAGCTGCCCCGCCGACTTGTAACCAAACCGGCAGGATGCTGTTCGCGCCGACCAAAAACTGCGAAACTCAGGCAGCAGATCTGGGGTGTTCGTTATTTTGCCTGCGCAGGCGAAGCCTTATGAGCGGCGGCGAAGCCTTATGAGCGGCGGCGGCGACTGGCGAGCATGGCGAGGCCGCCGAGGAGCAGCGCGGCGCTGCCGGGCTCGGGGACGGCGGTGAGGACTACGTCGTTGCCGCTGTCGGCGGTGTAGCTGATGGTGAACTCCTGGGTGAATAGGCCGGTGGTGGCGGTGAAGGCTTCGCCTTCGTCGAGTGCGTTACCGAGGTAGGCGAATCGTGCGCCGCCAGCGTAGCCGTTGAGGGTGGCGGTTCCATTGAAGAGGGTGAAAGCGGTGTTGTCGGTCGGGTCGGCGGTGAGGGTGAGGCCGAGGGTGATGGTGCCGGCGAGGGTCGCGCTGCCGGTGATTTTAACTTGGTCGCCGGTGATGCTGCCGAGTTCGATGCTGAGGGTGGAGGTGTCGGCCATGGAGAGTGCGCCGGTATTTAGAGTGCCGATGCTGGTGCCGGGCGAAAGTGTGCCGCCGCCGTTGATGGTCACGGCTTGCAGGATGCCGGTGCCGCCGAGGGTGCCGGTGGTGTTTACGGTCGTCGCGCTGCCGCTGATGGAGCCGGTGACGAGCAGGGTGCCTGCGTTGACGGTGGTCACGCCGGTGTAGGTGCTCGCGCCTCCGAAGAGCAAGGTTCCGGTGCCGGTTTTGATGACGGCGCTGGTGTTGGTGAATCCGTTCGCGAACGAGGTCTGCGCGTTGTCCACCTGGAAAGTGCGGTTGGCTCCGGCTCCGAGGCTGGCGCTAGTGGTGTTGGTGAAGGTGAGGTTGCCGGTGGTGGAGGAGCCGAACTTCAAGGTCACGCCCGAGCCACTGATGTCTCCGATGCGGTTGGCGAGGGTGAGATTGGTCGCATCCAGGCTGCGCAGCCCGAGCACGTTGGTGGTGGCGCCCGCGCCAGCAAAGGTCAGCGCACCGGTGCCGATCGCGTTGTTGTTGCCTAGGATGAGGGTCGGCGAAACGGCGGTGGAGGCGGCATTGACGACAGTTCCAGAAATGGTGGTGCCGCCGTTGTAGGTATTGATTCCGGTCAGCGTAAGATTACCGCTCGCTGTATTTGTGCCGCCGAGTGTGAGTATGCCAAGGTCGCTGCCGCTGATGACGCCGGAGATGGTCAAGGAATCGGTGCTGGCGGTAGGCACGGGGCGGAAGATGGCTCCTGCGCTGCCGATGACGACGTTGCGCTTGTTGGCACCGGCGTTGTCGAGGGCGAAGTTGCCATCGTAGAAAAGCGCCCCGCCATTGATGTTCAGCGCGGCACCGACGGTCTGGTCACCGAGGTTGGCGTTGCTTCCAATCACTCCACTGCCGCCACCGAGCCGCAACCAGCCACTATTCAAATAGGTCTGGCCGCTGTAGGTATTGATCGTGGTGCCCGTGATCGTGGTGAAGTTGGAAGAGGCTACTGAGAGTGCGGTTGCTCCACCATTGTCGGCGATCACCGAGGTGATTTTGAACTCCTGGCTTGCCATCGCGCGGAGGTTTAATCCTGTCGCGGCGGTGCCTTGGATCGTCCCGCCCGTAATCAACGTGGTGCCCGTTATATTACTAGTCGCCAAGATGCCGCCAGAGCCGATGGTCAAGGTATCGCTGGCTCCGATGGTCAAGGTGCTGGCACCCGCGACATTGAACCGCAGCGAGTTGATCGTGCCGGTGGGGGCTGTTCCAGTAATCGCTGCATTCGCGGTGATGTCTCCGGTGTTGCTCACTCCATAGGTCGAAGCATTCGTGGATGCCGTGTAGCCGACGTAAGGAGTGATGGCGCCGGGCGTGCCGGGGCTACCAGCACTGGTCGCCCAGTCATTGGCAATGTTTGCCCAGCCAGCGAGGATACTTGTGGCAGTGTTGGCGGTTTCGGTGGTGATAGTGCCAGAAGTCGGCAGAGTAAACGCCACCTGCGCACCTGGATTGCGGGTGATGGCTCCGAGCGCGATGTTGGATTGGCCACCCCCGACGCCTTGGTTGCTTCGCACCACAGAGAAGCCAGGATTCAAGGTTGTGCCGGAGAAGGTCTGAGTGACGTCGGTAGCCGCCGTCGTGCTGCCCGTTACAAAAAGGGTGCCGCCACCGAGAACCAAGGCTCCGCCGCCCTGGATGCGGGGCGTGGTGTTCGCGCCGGTGACGGTCGCCAGCGTGCCGCCGTTGACGGTGGTGGTCCCAGTGTAGGTGTTCGCGCCGGTGAGCGTCTGGGTGTTGGTGCCGATCTTGGTCAGGTTCAGGGCCGTGGCGGTGCCGTTTACGATAGTGCCTGCAAATGAACGGTCAGTTCCGGTGGTGTTGATGGTGAGGGTTTTGGCCGATCCAGACGCATTGCCTTGGACGACGGGGGTGCTGGTGGCGCCGTCAAGCCCCCGCACGGTCACATCGCGGTTATTGAGGTCAAACGTGGTCCCAGTTGCCAGCGTGAGCAGGCCGAGCTGGCCCGGCAGCGTCGCGGCGCTGCCGATCCTGAACGTGCCTTGGTTCACGGTCAGACCGCCGGAGAAGCCCGAGACGTCGCCGTTGAGAACTACCACCGAGGTGGCTCCTGGATTGAGGATTTGGGCCGAGAGACCTGCGTTGGTGAAATTTCCAGCCTGTGCCGTATTGATCGAGAGCGTGCCCGTGCCCGTCAATGCGCCGGTTTGCGTAAAGGTGAATCCCGCTCCCGTGCCGAGCGAGGAATTGCTCGCCACATTGATCGCCCGCGAAAAGTCCGCAATCGCGCCCACATTCGCAGCGGACCCGGAGAAAATGACATTGCCGCCGCCCAGATTCAGATTCGTCGCGGCCAATGCGTCGCGCGATGAGTTAGAGGCGACAAACATCGTATTCTGAGCTGCGTTCACCGTTCCTGTCATGGTGCTGTTGCCGGTGATGTTCAGCAGGGCCATGATCGAAACCGGAGCAACCGTGGTAAATCCCCCACCTCCGGTCAGTGCACCGCTGATGGCAAACCCGCGATTAGCTCCGGTGAGTGAGCCATTGCTTAGAAAGTTGGTTCCACCGGTCTGGAATTCGATATCGTTCGCCAGCGAGGAGGCGGGATCATTGCCTGGGGTGAATTTTAAGGTGCCTCCGTTCAAAACAATTTTATTGCTGGATGATCCGAATGCGTTGGGGCTGTTATCGCTTCTCGCCCCCCCCCAGCGTCGAGCCACCGGAAACGGTGACGGTGCTGCCGACACCACCGAAAGTGTTGCCCGTATTGCTCAGGGTCACGGTGCCGCCGCCGCTGATGGCGAGGTTGCTACCCGCACCGCTGATCACGCCGGACAGGGTCGAAGTTGAGGCACCGTCAATGGTCAGCGTCACCGGTTGGGAGGCCGTATCGAGGAGGGAAAGGGTATTGGAGGTTGAGATTCCGCCGATGGTGTAGGCGGTGGAGGCCGGGCCAAAGGTGAGCGACGTGCCCGAGGCCAAGGTGGTGAAGCTCTTTGCCGCCGCCAATTGGTGGTTGAGGCGCAGGGTTCCGAGTTGGACGTTCGTCGCGCCCGTGTAGGAGGTGCCAGACCCTCCGAGGACGAGCGTGCCCGCGGTCGCTTTCGTCAGGCCGGCGGCGCCCGTCAATGACGCATTGAGGTTCAGGATGCCGCCCCCGCCCTGAAAGACGTTGAAGGTTCCAGAAGCCCCGAGATCGATGGTGCCATTCTGGACGGTGTAGTCGCTGCTCCCGGAGAGCACCAGAGCCTGCGCGGTGCCCGCCATCGTGCCCGCTGCCAAATCGAGCGCGCCCGTGCCGGCGCTGGTATCGATGGTCAGCGAATTCACGACGAAGTTTCCACCGCCCATGGTCAGGGTGCCGTTGGCGACGCTGAAATTAGTCGTCGCGCTGTTGCTGTTATTGGCCAGCGAGGTCTGGCCGCTCAGGCGGACGATATTGCCGCCGCTCACAGTCGCCAAGCCGATGAGACCGCTGTCGGTCATGCTGGCAAAACCGAGCACACCGTTGACCAGCTGAGCACTCGGATTGGAGGTGATCGTGCTGGCTCCGGTGAGATTGAAATTCAAGATGTTGCCGGTGCCTCGGGTCCAGTTATTCCCGATCGTCAGCGTGGTCGCGGTGCCACCGTTGGCATCGACGGAGATGGTGTTGAGAGTGTTGGTGCCAGACAGCGTGAGGTCACCGACGGTCTGCGCGGAGGTGAACGCTCCGTTTTTGCCCTTAATGTTCAAGGTTCCGCCACCCAGGGTCAGCGCCGTGCCGGTGGTAAGCACATTGGTGTCATTGGTCGCCATATCGACGACGAGCGTGGCGAGATTCACCGTCGTCGCACCGGTGTAAGTATTGAGGCCGGTCAACGTCTGGGTTCCGCGGTTGACGGTGAAGTTGAGATTGCCGGTGATGTTGCCATCATACGTGCCGGTATTTTCCCCCACCGTGGCAGTCCCGCTGGTTGTGCCGACCGTCAAAGTAACCAGACCTGCGGTGCTTTTCGTGACAGTCGTGCCAGCCGAGCCGAGGAGCATCGCCGTCGAGCCCGAATCCGGGTCCAAGGTGATTCCGCCAATGGAGCTACGGAGATCCAATGTGCCGCCCGTGACATTGATGCCTGCCGCATTGAGGGGTACACCCCCCACAATGAGCGTGCCTGCGCCCGTTTTCCGCAAAGATGCCCCCCCGGCATCGAGGCCATTAGCCGTCAATTGCGCCCCGGTCTGGATATCGAAAACATTGCCGCCACTGGTAAAATCATACCGAATAGACTCGTTGATGGTGTGCGAGCCGCTGACGACGGTAATCGTCTTTCCACTGGCAGGATTAAAAGCGCCCGCCCCGTTGCCGATCGTGTAGCTGGTCGCGCTATCAATCGTGAGGTTACCAGTCGAGGTCAACGTAGGGCCGCTGGGGGTGAAACTGGTGGCGGTGCCGTTGAACAGGAGATCGGCGGCGGCTACCGGGACCCCGGAGGGGGACCAGTTGCCTGCGGTGCCCCAAGTGCTATCAGTTCCGATCCATGCACTTTGGGCGTGAAGTGGAGCAACACCGAGCAGCGTGGCGATGCTGGCGGTGAGGATCGAGATAAGGATCGGGCGCCGGGCGGTGGTGCGGGTATCGCGTGGTGTGGAAGGGAGCAAGGTCTGGTTGGATTTCATGTAGGTAGAGAGTTGTTGGAAATTGGACGTGTTTCCCTATGACATAGCGGCCCGTGGAAATGTTTGCGCAGATTCCCGGAAAAAAGTGCGGCTGGGATCAGGTCCGTTGAGACCCAGCGCGTGTCGCTCTTGACTGCCTGCTTGCCAAGGTTCATGACGCAACCTATCGTCGCGGCATGGCTGCTACTGCTCCGCTTTCCGAGAATGACACGACGCTTCCGCCTTTCGTAGATGCAGGGGAAGGTCGCTTGATGATGGCGATGAAGTTTTTTGAGCTTGGCCGACTCTCGCTCGGGCAGGCGGCAGAGTTAGCGGGATACTCGAAGGGTGGGTTCATCGATGTGCTCGGCCACTACGGAATCCCGGTGGTAAATTATCGCCCATCCGAACTCGCGACTGAACTCGCGTGGTGAAGATTCCCGCTGTTCTCGATAGCGCGTGTCTTATTGGGTTTGAGAGGATTGGGCGGCTCGATCTGCTCCCGGCGTTGCTCGAACCAGCGATGGCTCCGCCTGCGGTGATTCGGGAATTTGGCTCGCGCCCAGAGTGGCTGGCGGAGGTCGAAGTGGCGGATCGGGGAATGGTGGCGGCGCTCGGATTGGTAGTGGACCCGGGCGAGTCGGAGGCCATCGCTTTGGCGTTTGAAAAGGGTATTCGGATTATTCTCGATGACCGGAAAGCGCGGGAGGCCGCACAGCGATTAAATATCTCAGTAACAGGAACGGTGGGGATTTTGCTCAAAGCGAAGGAGGCAGGACTTGTGGCATCGATACGGCCTTTGCTCGATGCTCTGGAGGCGCATCATTTCAGAATCGGCCCGCTGCTGCGAGCCGAAGCGCTGCGTTTGGCGGGGGAATAAACATTCGCCTGCCTCCATTCGGCTGAGATTCCCTTCTTTTCCCCCGCAAACTTTTCCCCCCGCCGCTATACACCTGCGAACTGTCACCGATGGACCACGACCCGCAACGCGACGCTTTTATGCGCCTTTTTCTGAGCACCGAGCCGAAGCTTTTTGCCTTCATCCGCTCGCTCGTGCTTTCGCGGGCGGATGCGGATGATGTGCTCCAGGAGACTGCGCTCGTGCTTTGGGAAAAGTTCGAGCAGTTTGAGCAAGGCACGCATTTCGACCGCTGGGCGTATCGCGTGGCGCGGTTGCAGGTGATGTATTTCCGGCAGAAAAAAGCGCGCGACCGGTTGCAATTTAGCGACGCGCTCATCGAACAACTCGCCGAGGATATGTCGGCGGAAAATGACCGCATCGAGGCGCGACACGATGCGCTCACGCACTGCCTCGCAAAGCTCCCCGACGAAGACCGCCAGCTCGTCGCGCAACGCTACTCCGGGCGCACGACCAATCGCGACGTGGCCTCGGCCAGCGGGCGCAGCGAATCCGCCATCAGCCGCGCACTCAACCGCATCTACATCGCGCTTCTCGTCTGCATCGAGAACACGCTCGCAGGACCAAAAATATCATGACCACTCCAACACCCGAACTCATCGAACTCTGCGGAGCGGTGCGCGACGAACTTGCCACGCCCGAGCAAATCGCGCGGCTCGAACAGCTCATCTCGGCAGACGCCGAGGCGCGCAAATTTTACACGCGTTTCATGCAAATGAGCGCGCTGCTGGAGCGCTACGAGCAAGCACCGGAGGAGGAGCAACCCGAGTTGGTGGATGCCGTGCCGCGCTCGCGGGGCGGCTGGATGGCGCTGGCTGCGAGTGTGGCTGTGCTGGGCAGTTTGTATTTTATGATGCGCCCTTCGCCGCCGCCGGTTGCGCCGCTCGTGGTGGAGAGAAAGGAAGCGCTTCCAGTGGCTGCGTTGGTCACTGCGGATGCGGCCACTGTCACGCGGGCCGACGGTACACAGTCCCCCGCGAATGCAGGCTTGGAGCTTCGCGCGGGCGATGTGCTGGCGACTGCGGCGGGCGGCAGTGCGACGATCCAGCCGCGCGACGAGGCGACGTCTTTTGTGCTCAGCGGCGAGACGCGCGCTTCTATTGAGCACAGTGGTGCAATGAAGACCGTGCAGCTCGCGAGCGGCAGTGTGCTTTGCGATGTGGCGAAGCAGGCCGATGGCGCGAGTTGGCGCGTTCTCACGGAGGACGGCGAGGTGAATATTGTCGGCACGCAACTCACCGTGACCACTGCGCCGGGCGGCACGCGCGTCGCAGTCACGAAGGGGCTCGTGCGGGTGACGAATCGGCAGTCGCGGAAGACGGTGGATGCGGCGGCGGGCTTTGTGGCGCAGCTTTCGGCAGGTGCGGTGACGGTGAGTGCGGCTCCAGCAAGCGCTCCGGCTGCGAAGCCAGCGGTCGAGCCGCCTGCGGTCCCAGCGGAGGCCGCCGACGGGCGGAATCTATTGCGCAACGGCTCGTTCGAGGGCGCGATGCTTTACTGGCACAACGTCGAAACAACCGACTACGAACTCGTGCGAGGCGATGCGCCGATCGGGGAGTTGGCCATCAAACTCAAGAGCAGCTTCTTAATGAGCGCGCCGTTTGTCGCGAAGCGCGGCGAGCACTATACGATCAGTCTTTTCGTAAAGGGCGAGAAGCCGGGCAGCGTCTCGGTATCCATGCCGCCGAGCGCTCGCGAGGTCGGGCAAAAAGCGAACCGGCTGTGGACGAAAGGCGCAGGGCAGAGCGCGAAGATCACGACGGAGTGGCAGCGCGTTTCGTTCTCGTGGCCTGCGGATGTGCCGCCCGATGGCTTCTGGCCGCAGCCGCATTACATGGTGCAAATCGGCAGCAGCGATAAGACGAACGCCATTTTCGTGGACGGCGTAACGGTCGTGCAGGGCAAGGAAGGAACGCCCGCTTACGTCCCGCGTCGCGACGTGGAAGTGATCGCGGAATGCACCAATCTCCCCGGCTGGGCGGGCGCGGTAGGCAATGCGTTTGATCGCGGAGCCACGGCGCAAATGGCCGCGCATGTCGCGAATCCCGGCACGCAACCGCGCGAGGTGACAGTGCGCTGGCAGCTCATGGATTACGAAGGCGAGACGGCTGTGGCGGCGGCGATTGATAAGAAGGTGACGGTCCCGGCGGGCAAGACGTTCACAAGCACGACGGCGATTCCGCTCACTCGCAACGGCACGGTGCTGGCGCGGCTCTCGGTGCTGGATACTGGCGGAGCGGTCATTGACAAATCCGACCTGCCGGTGACGACGATGCCGTATCCAAAGTCCGCGACGAAGCCGGACTATCGCGAGCGGTTCGGCGGTTCGTTTGCAGGCGGCATTGGCGTGATTCAGAAGATGCAGCGCATCGGCTTCGGCTGGACGCGCTGGCAGCCGCACGCAAATGGCGCGGAACATTTGCCGAAAAAGCCCGCCGATTTAAACGACTCGAAAACGTGGGAGTGGCAGTGGGCGGACGCCGCGCTGGACCGCAACGAAGCGCACGGCATCAGCTCGCACATCACGCTTTATCCGCCGCCGCTTTGGATCATGGAGAAAGCGCACGGCGGTCATCCGCTGCCGACGGACATGCGCTGGGCGGCGAATGATCCGCGCTGGGACGACCTCAGCGTGGAGACGGTGTGGGACAAATTCGTGATCGGCGCCGCGCAGCGATACGCGGCGCGCTCCGTGGTCTTCGAGATCGAGAACGAGCCGGAATTGGACCACTGGATTGATCACAAACTTGGCGCGGAATACGCGAAATTCACCATCCGCACGGCGAAGCTTTTGCGGAAGCACGCGCCGAAACGGCAGATCATGGTGGACAACGTCTATAGCGTGCCGAGCCCGATAAACTCTTACTTTTTCAAAGCGGGCGGCCTCGCGCACATCGACGTGATGAGCTGGCACGACTACCACGCCGGCTGGCTCACCGACGCCACGGGCATCAAGCGCATGAAACAAGCGATGAACGAAGCGGGCGGAAAGCACGTGGAGCTGTGGTTCAACGAAGGCTGGGCATTTACCAACACGGCGGTGGATGAACCCATCGCCTGCACTTCGCTGACGAGTGCGCAGAGCACAAACGCGCACGCCGCAAGCGTCGCCGAGATGACGGTCGCCGGGCAGGAAAAGACGGTCCTTTTCCACCTCGCCTACGAGACGCACGGGCACAGCTTTTGGGACTACAGCGGGCCGGGGCAAATGCTGTGGGATTGGTATCGAAACCCGATGCCGCTCGTCCCGATGTGGAACGTGCTCAGCCATCACATCGGCATCAGCGATGAAGTCGGATTCGTGCGTCCGCCGGGTGCAAACTTCACCATTTTCCAAGACCTGCGCAACGGACGCGGCGTGATGATCGCCTACGCCGACCGCGATTCTAAAGCCGACGCCATCGTGGAGATGCCGGACTTCGGCGCACCACTCACCGCCGAAGACATCATGGGCAACGCCGAGCGTGCGGGAAAAACGCTCACGCTTTCGAAAACCGGCCGTCCCGTCGTGCTCTACACCGCCGCGAAAACCGCAGGCGCAGTCTTCCTTTCCAAGCTCACGCCGCTCGACCGCAAGAACGCGAGTTTCGTCAGTAACGCGCCGGGAGCCGCCGCAATTTTCAATCTGCCCGCGACGTGGGAGGGCGCGGAGAAAGGCAGCGCGAGTGGCAATCCCATCAGCGCAAACGGCCAGCCCATCTGGCGACTCGCGCGGCTCTATCCGCAAGACGCAGCCATGACCGCAAACTACTCGCCGATGGTCTGGGGCGGCACCTCGTGGATCGCGCCGGACCATTCGCAAGGCGGACACCCAAGCGCAAAAATCGAAAGCGGCACCGTGAGCTTCGGCGCGCTCGGCCCGTGGGGCGGCGAGGGAAACAACTACCCGAAAGTCCCCGCACTGGGATTCATCGCCCCGAAAAGCGGCATCTACAAAGTGAACGGCAGCGCGAAATCAAAACCCTGGGACGGCAAACGAACCATCCCGCTCTCACTACGAAAAAACGACACCCAACGCGCCGCCGAGCTAAAGACAATCCCACTCCCAAGCGACGGCAAACCCGTGCCATTCGAGCTGGAAGTCGAGCTAACCGCCGGCCACGAACTCCTCTTCGTCCCAATGATGCACGGCCTCGACAACAACGCATCCAACATCAGCATCGAAGGCCTGAGCATCAGCGAGAAATGATTCACCAGCCGGAGAACTCAGGCGAAAGTTTTCTTGGGGAATCTGCGCAAACATTTCCACGAGTGGCTATGTGTATGTGAAACTCGGCAGTTGTGCGGGAATCACGGAACTCAATTTTTGTTCGCTAATTGGGTAATCTGTGGTCCCTTTTGCGACCTACGCTTTCAGTTTACCAACCTACACCATGAACACTCGCATTCTCTTCGGTCGCATCCTTCCTGTCGCTCTTCTCACGTGGTCTGCTTCGGCGGCGACGGTCACTTTTACCGGGCCGGGCACGGGCACGCCTACGAATCCGCTTACGGGTGTTTTTAATGATGCGGCGAATTGGGCGGGCGATGCGTTGCCGACGTTTAATGAGACGACGGATTTGAGTTTCAATTTCACGGCGGGCGCGCAGACGGCGGTGACGGCTACGAATGACCTCGGGACGATTTCGCTGAACAGCGTCGCAGTGCTGAATAACAGGGGGGGGACGACCGCGGCGATCACGCTCACGGGTGGGACGCTGAATCTTGTGCAGGACACGGGTGCGTCGCAGTTGCCGAGCATCGCGAATCTCGCGGGGAGCACTCAGGTTTTTGCAATCAACAGCGCGATCACGCTCGGGGCGAGCACGACTTTCACCAACGCTGGGACGGGGCAGTTTCAAGTCGGCAATTCGGCGACGGCGGGCGCGGGGAATATCGACCTCGGGGCAAATTCGCTGACGGTCAATGGCTCGGGGACGTATCAGTTTGGCGCGAGCGCGGGAGCGGATCGTGCGGTGATTACGGGCACGGGTGGAATCACGGTGAATGTGACGACTGCTGCTTCTACGATTGCGTTTTTTGGAGCGAGCACTTTCTCCGGCGGGCTCACGCACACGGCGGGGACGCTGGTGGTGGGGGTGAGTTCGACGGGCGCGGCGGGGGCGGTGACGAATGGCGCGTTTGGCACGGGGATGCTGACGATCAATGGCGGGCAGTTGCGGGCAACGTCGAATGGAAATCGCACGGTTTTGAATGATGTGACGATTGGTGGGGATTTCACGTTGGGTCATTCGGACGCTGCGGCGAAATCGCTAAGGAAACGCTGAATAAAGCGAAAGTCCCTGTAAAATAGCGGGACAGCGGGCGATAGAGCTGATAGACAAGAGCATGGAAAAGCAAATGAGTTTCGCGGCAGCGGAGTACAGCGAAAAAAAGAAAACCACCCGGCGGGAGAAATT
>CAMDQC010000161.1 GCA_945905735.1 Prosthecobacter debontii
TTTGTGGAAGAGTGGGAATATCGGGGCGTTTGATGATGGGCGGTGTTTGGCGCTGGCTAGGCAGGCGGTGAAGGTGGATTCGGAGAATCTTGCGAAGGCGGAGTGGCGCTACCCGGCGGTGCGGCTGGCGCGGATTGTGGCGCAGTTGGGGATTATCGAGGATGAGGCGGGCGAGGCTACGGGGGCGGGGCGGCAGGGGGCGACGAAGGCGCGGAATGAGGCGCAGGCTTTGGGGGAGACGACGCTTTTGCGGGTGCGGTTCTTTTATTGTTCGGCGACGCGGGATGCGGACCAGTCGCCGGAGTTGGCGCGGATCGAGTATCAGCCTCGGCGGGACTATGGGACGGTGCCGGAGCCGAAGAAGGCTGCTGAGAGTGGCGCGGCGGGAAGCGGGGCTGCGAAGCCTGCGGGCGGGTAGTGCTCCGCGAGTCGTGGAATGCGGAGTTTAAGCAGGGCAGTGTTCAGGCTGAATACGGAATCGTTAATTGCGACTACCGACGGCGAAACCTGACCGCACTAACCAGCCAGCGCCCGGCTCCGGTATTCCCCCGGGCTGATTCCAAATTCCCGCCGGAAGAGCCGGTTGAAAAACGACAGTTGGTTGAACCCATTCCCAAACGCGATCGCGCTGATCGGCTCGCCCGTTTCCCGGAGCGCACGGCAGACCGCTTGCAGCCGGACCTGATTCAAAAACGTCGAGAACGACTTGCCCGCGTGGCGATGGAACTGCCGCGCAAACGTCGCGCGACTCATCCCCGTGAGCGGCAGCAGCGCATCGAGCCGGATCGGCTCCCGGTAGTGCGCGAGGATGTAGCTCACCGCCCGCTGAATCGCGTCCTGCTGCTCCGCCGTGCCATCCAGCGCAAACGGACGCGCCGCCAGCGCCCGCATCTCGCGAGTCGGTGCGCTCGCGAGCAGGCTCATCAGCTTCAAAAAAGCCACCAGCCTCGGCAGCCCGTTCAAGTGCTGGAGTTCGCCCATCAGCTCCGCCGCCGTGCGCGCCGTTTCGCCCCGCAGATGCAGCCCGCGCTGCGCCTTCGTCGCCAGCGTTCGCAGCGGCTCCACCGCCTCGCCGAAGCTCCAAACCCCGTGCTCCATCGGGAAATCCCACTGCAGCGACATCCCCGTCGAGTTCCCGTGCTGATGCCAGTAATGCGGCACGTTCGCGCCGATGAGCACCAAATCCCCCGAGTCAAAAAGCTCGATATGGTCCGCCACAAACCGCGTCCCCGAGCCGCGCTGAATCAGCGTCAACTCCGTCGCCCGATGATAATGCCAATGGTCTCCCTGCCCCTGAATCGCCCGCGCCACACCGCCCCGAATCACGCTCACACGATCCACACTCCGCGTCCATCGGAGCAGACGGAACGTCTCATCGGGAGCAAGTCGGATATCTTCACGCTGCACGGGCATCGCTGGGATGATTGGCGAAACATCGCGGTGTGAAAAGGAGCAATGTTGAGACGATAGTGTCAGTGTTTGCGCGGGGAGGCGTAGCGGCGGGGGCTGGCGGTGTGCGATGGTCGGGGAAATGAGCACACATACTAACTACCGTTTTTCATTCGGACCCTGGAACATCAGCGAAGGCGCGGACCCTTTTGGCGTCGAGGTCCGCAAGGCTTTCCCGCACGAGGAGAAGTTCGCGCTTTATCGCCCGCTGGGCTTTGAGGGCGTGCAGTTTCACGATGATGATGTGGTGCCGGGGATGGATGCGCTGTCGCCTGCGCAATTGATGGCGAAGGCGGGGGAGGTGAAGGCGATGCTGGCGAATCAAGGGCTGACGCCGGAGTTCGTCGCGCCGCGGTTGTGGTTTGCGGAGCAGACGACGGACGGGGCTTATACGTCGAACAGCGCGAGCGACCGGGCGTATGCGTGGGACCGCACGAAGAAGTGCATCGATATTGCGCGGGCGATTGACTGCAAGGGGATCGTGCTGTGGCTTTCCCGCGAGGGCACTTACATCCGCGAGGCGAAGGACGCGAAGCTGGCGTATCAGCGCTTGCTGGAGACGGTGAACGCGATGCTGGATTACGATAAGACGATCGAAATTTGGATCGAGCCGAAGCCAAACGAGCCGACGGACCAGGCGTATGTGCCGACCATCGGTCACGCGATCGCGATGTCGTATGCGTCGAAGGACCACAGCCGCGTGAAAGGGCTCATCGAGAGCGCTCACGCGATGCTCGCGGGACTCGATGCGAGCGACGAAATGGCCTTCGCGCTTGCCCACGACAAACTCGCGAGCGTCCATCTCAATGATCAGAACGGCCTGAAATACGATCAGGACAAAAACTTCGGCGGTGCGAATCTGCGCGCGGCATTTAACCAAGTGCGCGTGCTGGAAGAGAGCGGCTACGGCAGCCGCGGGGAGTTCATCGGACTCGATGTGAAAGCGATGCGCACGCAGCGGGGATTCCCGGTGACGGATCATTTGAAAAACAGCCGCGAGCTTTTCCTGCACCTCGTGGAAAAGTGCCGGACGATGGACCAGAAGCTCGTGGCGCAATTCCGCGACGCGCGAGATTACGAAGCGCTGGAGCTTTACATCCTCAAGCATCTCATGGGCATTGCGTGAGTTGAGAGATGAGAGTTGAGGGTTGAGAGTTCGCGAGGCGCTTTGCGCGTGAAATCTCAAAAGCTCTCCGCCCATCTTCCAACAACACGCGCGAAGCGCCTGACAAACTCTCAACTCTCAACCAACAACTCTCAACTCATGAAGTCATTTCGCCTCAACCGCCTTTTCAACGCCAAGTCCAACCGCTGCTTCGATGTCGCGGTGGATCATGGATTCTTCAACCAGCCCGGCTTTCTCGCGGGCATCGAAAACATCGCGAAGACCGTGCAGACGCTCGTGGCTGCGGGGCCCGATGCGATCCAGCTCACGCCGGGACAGGCGCGTCATCTGCAAGGCGTGCTCGGGCACGACAAGCCGCGGCTTGTCCTGCGCACCGACACGGCAAACGTCTATGGCAAGGAACTGCCGAAGGCGGCGTTTAGCGCGATGATCGAAGACGCGATGCTGCAAGCGGTGCGCCTCGATGCGGCGTGCGTTTGCGTGAATCTTTTCCAGATCCCCGGCGCGCCCGAGGTCACGGAGCAGTGCATTACGAACATCCTGAAACTGAAAGTGCAGAGCGACCACTACGCGATGCCGATGATGGTGGAGCCGCTCGTTTTTCGCCCGAACTCCGAGGCCGGTGGATACATGGTGGATGGCGATGAAACGAAGATCGTCCACTTGGTCCGGCAGGCCGTGGAGCTGGGCGCGGATGTGATTAAGGCCGACCCGACGGACGACGTTTCGCGCTACCACAAAGTCATCGAAGCCGCGAGTGGCATCCCGGTTCTCGTGCGCGGCGGTGGCAAGGTGAGCGACCAGGAAATCCTCGTCCGTACCCAAGGCCTGCTGGCGCAAGGCGCGAGCGGAATCGTGTATGGCCGCAACATTATCCAACACGCCAATCCCGCCGGAATCGTCCGCGCGCTGATGGCGATGGTCCACGACGGCGCGAGCGTGGACGCCGCTCTGGCGATGATTTCGGCGTAAGGCGACGCCGGGTTCGTCGAGCGATCGAAGAGGGAGTCGCATTGGAGCGCGTTGCGGCATGACGGATTGACTCGCGCATCCACCTGCTCGTAACGGTTGACCGATGAAACCGCTCTTCCAGACTCTCGCCGCACTCGTTTCCGCCGTGTCTGTATTTGCGGACGACGTTGCCAGCCCGCTTGCCGCTGCTTTTCAGCCTCCGACGGAGTTTGCGGGGAAGCTGGGTGGCTATCGCTCGCCGCTGGTGTTCGATGACGGGAGCCGCGTTGCGGAGGCTTCGGAATGGCCGCGTCGGCGTGCGGAGATCCGTCAGTATTGGGACGCCATATTGGGTGCGTGGCCGCCGCTGCTCGAAGCGCCGACGTTGGCGACGCTGCGCGAGGAGCGCCGGGAGAACTTCACGCAGCGCCGCGTGACGGTGGACACCGCGCCGGGGCAAAAGCAGGAAGGCTGGCTGCTCGTTCCCGATGGGGACGGGCCGTTTCCGGCAGTGCTCGTCGTTTACTACGAACCCGAGACGAGCGTCGCCCTCAACGCGCCGGAGAAGCACAGCTTTCGCGACTACGGCGTGCAGCTTGCGCGGCGCGGATTCGTGACGCTGAGCATTGGCTCGCCCGGCGGTAACGCTTGGAAACCGGACATCGGCGCGGCGCAGTGCCAGCCGCTGTCGTTTCACGCTTACGTCGCGGCAAACTGCTGGAAAGCACTCGCCGCGACGCCCCGCGTGGACGCCGCGCGTATCGGAATCGTGGGACACAGCTACGGCGGGAAATGGTCGCTCTTCGCCGGAGCGTTGTGGGAGAAATTTGCGTGCGTAGTGGTGAGCGACCCTGGGATCGTGTGGGACGAGAAACGCCCGAACGTGAATTACTGGGAGCCTTGGTATCTCGGGCTCGACCCCGCGCAACCGAGGGTTAAAGCGGGAGTGCCCTCCGACGATAACCCGCGCACCGGGCCGTATGCGCGGCTAGTAAAAGACGGGCGCGACCTTACCGACCTGCACTCGCTCATCGCGCCGAGGCCGTTTCTGGTGAGCGGCGGAAGTGAAGACCCGCCCGAGCGCTGGATCGCGCTGAACCACGCAATCGCCGTGAACACCCTGCTCGGAACTCCGGGCCGCGTAGCGATGACCAACCGCCGAGACCATTCCCCGGATGAGCAATCGAATGCCGCGGTGTGGGCGTTTTTTGAGAAGGCGCTGAAACGCTGAACCTACTTCGCGGCAGCGCCCCTTTCATCCAGCACCTTCGCGAGCGTCGTGCCGCCGTCGGCTGAGATTACTCGGCCAATTCAAGTGCGCATCCTCTCGCGCTCAGAGGCTGCTGTTTTGAAATCGCCCGCACCGCTTTCTGTTCTCGCTATGGCTTCACGACCTTCACGCGGCCAAAGTATTGTGCGCCGGGGGCCGGTGCGCGCCATACTTGTGTGAGTGTCCCGTCGCCGTTGTTCACGCTACTCAGGAGGGTTCCGTCCGCAGCAAACGGTGACGCGAGACTGGTGGCAAATTCTACGGTGTAGGTGATGTCTGCTGGGTCCTGGAGGCGACGGAAGGTGAGGGTAAGATAGTCGCTCGCGAGGCCGTTCAGCGGAAGCGGCGACCGACTGCTGGTGGCGGGGTTGCCCGCCAGCCCGTATTCGAGGAGGTTTGATATCCCATCGCCGTCCTCGTCGTTGGTCAACGCGCCGATATTATTGCTGCTCGCCCAGGCGGAAAAATTGGGCCGATCATCGCCGCCGGGTGTTCCGCCAGCGGAATAGCTGGCGCGCCAGTTCGTGCCGGTGCTCGGATTGGGGCGGGTCTCCGGAGCGAGCAGGACGAGAGACGGTCCGCTTCCATCCGCCGTGAGCGGCCACGGTGCGATGTCGTCGTATGTCATCGTGTAAAATGGCAACGCTGCGTCGCCGTATTTGATGTTCAGTTGATCTCCGCCGTTGCTGAGCTTGTTTCCGGCCAGCCATGCCCCGGCGACGGGTTTGCCGGTGCCGTAGCGGTTGTCGAACGCGGCGGTGTTGTGGACGATAAGAGTGGTCGCGTTTGCCGCGAGCGTGGTGCCGACGGGGAAGGTGAAATTCACGCCCTGGCTGAATCGCACTTCACCGATATCGAGCGTGCTGCCGCCGACGTTGCGGAGCTCAATGTAGTCAAACGAATCGTCGTCCCACGTCTGACCAAGTCCCGCCGCGATGGACTGTTCGGCGGGAGTCGGGTTGGCGGAGTGATACATGATCTCGCTGATGATGAGGTTCTGCGCTAACACCGAAGTATCGACGGTGCCGGCGGTAAACTCCACGGGATTACTCCAGTAGCTCCAGCGCCCCGTGTTATCCTTCATCCGGACGCGGGCGCGGTAGCGTTTCCCGGGCTCGCCCGAAGCGGCGGGGAAACGGTATTCGCCGGCAAAGGTCGCAAGTGTTCCGCTATCGTGGCGCGCGCTGATTTCCAGCAACCGCGGCACGCCTGCCGTCCACGTGGCCGACGTGTTCACTTCGGCCACGCGCCACTGAATGCCTGCAAATGTGCCCGCGCCCTGCGGGTCGCTAAATGCGGATGTGGTGAAGCGCAGGTCGTTCACGGGATTCCCGACGGTGCCGGAATACGTAATCGTCGGCGTTGCGGGATACTTCGTCGTGTCTTCGCCGAGGCTCACACCGAGCGTGTCGAGGAACGCGGCACGGCCGCCTGCACCGACGTTGCCACCGGGCCAGGTGCTGCCGTTGTTGTCGGCATCAAATGCGAAGTCTTTCATGCTCGCCACATAGGTATTGAGCGCGGTCTGGCCGACTGGGTTCAGCGCCGAGTTGTTCGGGCCAAACAGCCCGCCGAAGTTTCCGGAATCGGCCGGCGCGCCGTTGGTGGGATGCCAGCGGATGAACTCGGCATTCACAATCGGACGAATGACCTCCGCGTATTCGTCGATGAGCGCGTTGATTTGGTCCGGCTGCCACAACAACCGACGCACCTCGCGAACTTGGTTGAAGTAATTTGGCCACAGCGTCGGATTTGTCGAAGCATCGCCGCCCGAGCTTGCGCTGTCGTTAAAGAGCGCATTATGAACGATGTCGTGGCCGTTGTTCCATGTCGGGCCCCATGTGGCGTCGAGGTCGTTTGGTAGATACCAGAGCACGCCTTTGTTCGCGTTGTTGACGTTGTAGTTCGGATAGAAATACCAGCCGCCGTTGTTGTCGCCGGTGGGCCAGTAATCGTAGTGGCGGATCGCTTCGCACAGTGCGTGATACCGCGCCCACAAATCGATGTTCACACGGCCCGTGATGTAAGCAGGCGTGCTAGTTCCCTTGAGATTGGCGAGGAGCAGGTCGTGGTCGGAGCCATCCGTCGGCCCAAAGGTGGACTGGTAGCGGAACTGCACGAGCCCGGAAGTGCCGTCGCGCGTAAGCTTGTAGAGGTTCCCCTTTTTCAAATCGTGCGCTTTGAGGAAGCGCCGGTCGTAGTCCTCATGCACCCACATCAGCCCCCAGAAATCACCGTGCCATTTGTCGGGCTGCTCGACGGTCTGCATGATGGTGCGGAAATGCGACCAATGCCCGCGCGGCGTCGGCACTCCGAGTTCGTTGAAGAGACGCGAGTCCACCATTTCGTTGAGCGAAAAGGTGTAGCTGGCGCGATTCTCCCACAGGTTTTCCGTGATCATCGTGGACCATTTTTCCGGGTATGGATTCCCCGCCTGATCGATGGCGTCGAACTCGTAGCCTTTATGAAAGTAAAACTTGAACGCCCTTTTTCCGTTGCCCGCTCCGCCTGTTCCCGAGGCCGTATAACGTCCGTTGGCGCCTTTCAACCGGTAAGGGATGTGATCGTAAACAACGCCATTGCAAACGAAGCACGCCTCCCAGTTTTCGAAGTTCCAGCTCGTGCCTGCGACGAGACGTTGCGATGAGTTCGCGTCGTAGGCGACACACTGATCGAAGTCCGCCTTGCGGGTGAGGAAGTGATACACCGGCAGCTTCTGCAAATCGGCCGCGCTCGTGCCCTCGTACGCCGGAACTCCGTTGTAAACAAAGCACGCGAAGTTCAGCGAAGGATCGCCGACATACGGTACACGGGCCGAGGCACCGGCGTTGTCGGCGGTCGTGATTCGATACCGAACGAGCGTGCGGTTTGCCTGCGGCGCAATGGACGCCGTCCAGATGCCGTCGCCGCCAAGCAAGTCGTCTCCCGTGCCGTCGTCATTCATCGCCACGGTGGCCCAGTTTGCAGGCAATTCAAACGCGGGATTTGCCGCGAGCGGCGTGGTGACATTCACAAAATTTCCGCCGGAGACGGTCTTCGGCAGTGTTGATGGAATGAAGCTCCCCGCCGTCACGATTTGATATGCGAGCGACGCGGACGCCACGCCTTGCGGGTCGGTGATTCGCGCCGTGATGATGATCGGATCAGCGCTCGTCGGTGCCGCGGGCGAATGCGCCACACTCCGAATCGCCGGGGCCGCGATTGCGGAGAATTGGAGATTTCGCACTCCGGGCGACGCGACATCGGTCAGCACCGTGCTGCTGCCTCTCGCGGCGGCCCAGTTGCTGCCGTGCGCTGCGTCGAGACCGGGATTGATGAGCTCGATGGATGAACCACTGCCGGCGCCCGCGGCGGGCCATGGCGAATGGTTGTCGTAGTCCACTTCCGAGACGACTGCGTCGGCGGCATTGCGCAACCGGACCGTTCCGCCGTCGTTCGACAGATTGTTCGATTCCTTCGAGCCATCGGGATACGTGACTGTCGCATTGTTCCACGGACCGAGCGCAGTTTTTGAGAAATAGCTGAGGATCGTCGCCGGGTCTTCCGCGACGACGAGATACGCGTCCGGCGCAAGAGAGGTCCCCTCTGCGAATGTAAAATCCACCTGCCCGGAAAGCCGCCATTCCGCGAGATTTATGGTCGTCGGGCCGTCGTTGTAGATCTCCACGAACGCGTTGCGGACATTATTCGCCGAGCTGTTGTAGTGGATTTCGTTGATCACGACTCCGCGCACTTTTGGCGTCACAGTAAGCACGAAGGTGCCTTCCACCGTCAGGCCTGCGCCGTCCGTCGAGCGGATGCGGATTCGCTGCGGCACGCCCGTCAGCGCAGCGAAGGAAGTCGCGGCACGAAGCTGATTCCCTACGATGGAAAAGTTCGCGTTCTCATCGCTGCCCGTACCGCTCACGAGCGTGAAAGTGTGTGCCTCGCCGGTGTTCGGGTCGGGACTGGAAATCGTGGAAAGGAAGTCGCCCGCGACATTTTCCGGGCGAATGGTCGTGTCGTTCACAATCACGGATGTCGGCGCGATTGGCGGGGTGAGAATCGTCAGCCGCACAGTCGCCGGAGCGGAATCGTATTTCCCGTCGTTGACCTTGAACGTGAACTGATCCGCCCCGTACACGCCGCCCGTCGGCGTGAAAGTGCGAGCCGCGCCGGTCCCGGCGCTCAGCGTGCCTTTTGTCGGCGGAGTGACGATGACATAACTGAGTGTGCCGCCGTTCAGATCGGTGCCCGCAAGCGTGATGTTCAGCGGCGTGCCGTCCTGTGTCACGAGCCCCACCTGACTCGTCGCGGAAGGAACTCCCGGATCGCCCGCTACGACGGCGACTGCCGAAACCGTCACATTGGTGCCGCCCGTCTCGATCGCCTGGAGCGTATAAGTCACGTTTTGCGCGGTGCCCGCGAGGTCGGGGATTGGCGTGACAAAAGTGCCGCTGGTCGCAGTGCCTGTCGCAATGCTCGTGGCACCGCGAAGAATGTTGTAGGAGTAAACTCCCGTCACCGCAGATACGCCCACGTTCCAGGAAAGCGTCACGTTTTGCCCTTCGTAAGCAGCCGTCGGAGCCACGGTGAACGAGATAATACTCGGCCCGGCGCGGTAGGTGGAGAGCAGCGTGTTTTGCAAACTGACCACCGCCGCATCTGCCAGCACCGCGTTGTCGATCTGGATTTCCAGGAGCGCTCCGGTGAAGTAGGCGGTGTCGCCATTTCCGAGGATATTCACGCCGAAATTCATCGTGTCCGATTCGATGTTGGACGTGCCTGCGCCCGTGGCAGTGCCGATTTTCGCGCCATCTACGAACAGTGCGATCGTCGCGCCGGCACCGTTAAAGACACCCGTGATGACGTGCGACAGCCCGTCGTTCAACGCCGTCGAGCCGACGACTCCGGTGTCGGGATTTCCACGCCCGGCGACTGCGCCGTTCAGCCCGTTCACCGCGACCGCCCAGTCACCGCGATTTCCACCCGGCAGTTCGCGGCCGATGAGCGACGAATTCCCCCACCACGTCGCAACGTTTCCCGGCGTCAATCCCGCGCGGGTCGCACCCGCTGTCACCTTGCAGACCACCGTGGCCGTATAAGTATTGTCGCCGACCACCGGGTTATTCGCGGCCGCGACCACGAGCGCATCGTTGCCGTCGAGAAAAACACCATTGGCCGTCTTCGTAGGCCCGCCGTTATTGACCGCAGGCCGTGAAGCGATGCGGTCCGTCCACGTCGTCACCGCCCCGGAAGGAAGGTCCGAGGCGACCCATTGCCCGACCACAGCGGCGTGAGTCGCGGAGGAAAAAGCCGCGAGGATCGCGCAGAGAAAAAGAAAAAAGGAGGACGGTTGTGTAATGGGTTTCATAGGTGAAATCAGTGCTCTGAGTCGTTCCAATCATTCGTCCGAAACGGCGATGCGGGCAATCCGTCGCCGTTGTAAAGATTCGCGCCTACCGGATCGTTGCCTTGGGCGTAGCGCACGGCGACCGGCCTCGGCACATCCGCGCTCGAAACGACCACGGTTTGCCCGTCAATCACCGTATCGGCCCACCCCCATCTTTTGTCATCACCAGCAACGGCAAAGCACGCGTCTTCAACAAAAATCGTCGGCGAAGCATTCGCGCCGGGCGTGTCCTGCGCGACTTGGACGCCGTTCAGATAAATGCGCCGCGTCGTCCCGTCATACGTCGTCGCGACATGATGCCAGCTTCCATTGATGAGGTTCATGGCGAGATTGGTCGTATCAAGGTCCTGCCCCAACCAGTAGTGACGGAAGCCGTTTCCGCTATCGAACAACCGAAAAGCGTTCACCTGTTGAGTCGCACCGTAAGTTCCCCATCCGACAATCCCTTGTGGGCCGAGCACCGTTGGTTTGATCCACGCAGCCTGGGCGTAGCTGCTGTTGCCGATCGGCAGACTGTTCACCGTCCCCGAGAGAAATTGGCCGCTTCCATTCAGGGCCAGACCGCCGCCCGTTTTTCCGCTCGCGGTAAATGTCGCGCCGGTCGCCGTGAGTACGGTGCCCCCCGCAGCGTCGGTGCCCAGCGAGCCTGTGTCGTTAAATGGCCAATAGGCGACAAGCCCGGCGCGGGCGACGCCGGGGAAACCGGTACCGAGGCTGCAAAAGAGCGCGATGATGAGAAGCGGGAGTTTTCTGAGGCTGTGCATAAGATCGAAGATTCGGACGAACGACTCGTAAGGCTGATTCGCTGCGAACGCAATGGCTGGGCTCCCACGACTTGCTATCGAGAATCCACGCTAGGTGCATGGTTCGATCCGATCCCCCGAGAAACTGAAATCCAGCGGCATACCTTGCCACGGCGGCGACGCGTGCTAAGGCTGTGCTCTATGGATTATGATTCACATCCGGATTTCCGGAAACTCTCGCTCGAGCTTGCCGAGCTCAAAAAATACGCACGATTCGCCTGGGTGATACCGGCGATATTCCTGCTCTGGGCGGTTCTGTCCACTTACTACACAGTGCCCGCAGATTCTGTCGGCGTGATCCTCCGGTTTGGAAAGTATGCCGACACGCAGCAGCCTGGCCTGCATTTCAAGCTCCCGTTTGGCATTGATGAGGTGAGCCTCGTGGCCGTGAAGCGGCAGCACAAGCTGGAGTTCGGATTCGGCACCCGCGGGGCGACGAATGACGATCAAGTCGGCGATGAGCCGACGAAGGAGAAAAGCATGGTGACGGGTGATTTGAACGCGGCTCTCGTCGAGTGGGTGGTGCAATATCAAGTGGATGACCCGAAGCTGTTTCTCTTCCACGCGATGGAGCCGGCTTCGACGCTCCGCGATTTGTCCGAGGCGACGATGCGCGAAATCGTGGGCGACCGGACGGTGGACGAAGTCATCACCGTCGGGCGGCAGGAAATCGAAG
>CAMDQC010000162.1 GCA_945905735.1 Prosthecobacter debontii
GCCGTGCTGGCTGATGCACAGGATCTGCGCCGCGATATCAGCGCCAGCGATCAGCGCAAGCTCGACGAGTATCTCGACAGCGTGCGCGAGGTGGAGAAGCGCATCGAAAACGCCGGCAAGCGCGGCGAGCTGCAAGGCTGGCGGCCCACTTTGGAAAAGCCGAACATCGAGCGCCCCGCCGACGGCATCCCGCAGGACATCGCGGAGCACATGAAGCTCATGTGCGACATCCTGGTGCTCGGCTTCCAGACCGACACCACGCGCATCACCACGCTGAAGCTCAACAACGACCACAGCGCCCTGCGCTTCCCGAATCTGCCCAGCGTGCAGCAGCCCGGCCACGGCATTGATTACATGATCCATCACCTGCTCTCGCACAGCGACGGCGAGGACTACCTGAAGGTGAACCAGCTCTTCATGGAGCAGCTCGCCTACCTCGCGAGGAAGCTCGACAGCATCCGCGAAGGCGAGCGCACGTTGCTCGACAACACGATGCTGATGCACTGCTCCAGCATGATGGTCGGTGCTGCGCACAATAACGACGAACTGCCCGTCATCGTGCTCGGCGGCGCAGGCGGACGGCTCAAAGGCGGACGCGTGCTGAATTACAAAGACAAGCCCGACCGCCAGCTCTGCCGCTTGTTCATGTCGATGATGGACAAGATGGAAGTGCGCCCGAAGACCTTCGGCGACGCGAAACTCATGCTCGAGGAAGTATGAGCGCGGGACATCCGGTTGATTCGAGGATGGCCGTAGCTTTCCCGAACCTGCAAATCCGCAATCTGCTGGTGATCATAGCGTTTGTGCTGGGGCTTACCGCCAGCGTGCAGGCTGCTCCGCAGCAGATTCTCCAAACCTACTGCCTGAGCTGCCACTCCACCGAGAAGCAGAAGGGTGACCTCGATCTCGAAGCCTCCGATATCCGCAAAGAGCCGCACGTCTGGGAAAACGTGCTCGACCAGATCTCGCTCGGCGAGATGCCGCCGAAGAAGGAGAAGCAACTCACGGACGCGGAGAAAAAGCAGCTCGCTGAGTGGGTGCGCGGCACTTTGGATCAAATCGCACTCGACAGCGCAGGCGATCCCGGCCCGGTCGTGCTGCGGCGGCTGTCGAACATGGAATACGCCTACACGCTGCGCGACCTCACCGGCGTGGACTCGCTCGATCCGGCGAAGGAATTCCCGGTGGATGGCGCCGCCGGCGAAGGTTTCACGAACACGGGCGCGGCGCTCGTGATGTCGCCCGCGCTTCTCACGAAGTATCTCGAAGCGGCGAAGGACGTGGCGGCCCACGCCGTCCTGACTCCGCACGGGCTCCGCTGGTCGCCGAGCACCTCGCCGCAGGATTGGAAGGATGAAACTCTCGCCCGAATCCGCGCCATCTACGCCAGGCACACGACCACGGGCGACGGCTCCCAAACCGTCGCGCAAGGCATCAAACTCGACACCGGCACCGGAAACGGCCGACTGCCGCTCGCGAAATACCTTGATGCGCTGCAAGGCCGCGGCAGCGCCGACGGGCTAAGCCCGAAGTATCTCCAAATCCTCCGCGAGGCGCTCACGGGCACAAAGCCATCCATGCTGCTCGATCCTCTGCGGACGAAGTTCCGTGATAAGAAACTCACTGTCGCTGACATCGAGCCGTGGCAGAAAGCGCTGTGGCGATTCGCCAACATCGGCCACATCGGCAAGGTCAACGGCCCAAAAGCATGGCAGGAGCCGGTGACGCCCCTCGTGTCCAAGCACGAGATGCGCGTGAAGCTCACCCCGGATCGCGACGCGACGCTCTACCTCGCGACCTCCGATGCAGGGGACGGCAGCGCGGATGACGAGGTCGTATGGGAAAACCCGCGCCTTGTCGCCAAGGGCAGACCCGATCTGCCCATCAGCGGCCTGCCTGCGCTCGTGAAGCACCTCGAAGCGCAACGCGCGAAAGTGATCGCCAGCACCGAGCAATGCCTCGCTGCCATCGCAGCCGGAAACGACGACGCCGATCCCGCCATGACCGCCGCATGGCGCGAATATCTCAGCTACGGCACCACGAAGCTCGAACCATTGCTGACGAAGAAGATGGAGAGCACGCCGGACTACAACTTCATCAAGGGCTGGACAGGCGACAATGCGCTCAGCGTGCTCGCCAATTCCTCCGACGCCACCGTGCGAATCCCCGGCGAGATGAAGGCCCGCAGCATCGCCACGCATCCGTCGCCCACTCGCGCCTCGGTCATCGCCTGGCGCTGCGAAAAGGCCGGCACGCTGCGTGTTCACGGCGATGTCAGCGACGCGCATACCGAATGCGGCAACGGCGTCACCTGGGCACTCGAAGTGCGTCGCGGCCCCATCAGCGAAGTCCTCGCGAAAGGCGAAACGAAGGGCAACCAGATATTTAAGTTCGGCCCTTTTGAAAGCGTGCGTGTCGATGCGGGACAGGTCGTCGCTTTAGTCATCGGCCCGAAGGATGGGAACCACGGCTGCGACCTCACTGCGGTGAATCTGACGCTCAGCGACGGTGCCAAGACGTGGGACCTCGCAAAGGACGTGTCGCCAAACATCCTCGCAGGGAATCCGCATGGACCGTGGCATTTTCTCAGCCAGCCGGCGGCGGTGGGTGCCGCGCCCGATTTGCCCGCACCCATTGCGGAGTGGCGCAAGAACCCTTCGCCGGAACTCGCAGTGAAAGTGAGACAGTTTCTGGAAATGGACTTCCCGCTCAATTCGCCTTTGTTGCGGCGATTTCACAACGAGCGGCCGGAGCCGTCCCAACCGTCCGACTTGAAGGCGAAGGCGCCCTCCGTCCTCGAAGTCCGGATCCCCGCCGCACTCGCGAATGGTGCCGAGTTTGTCGTCACCGGCAGGCTGGCATCGAAAACCGCCGGAAGCGTGCAGATGCAGTTGCTCACGAAGAAGCCGGACGTCGCGACGAATCTCGTCGCGGGCCGTTCCGACACGACGCTCACGAATGGCCAGTGGAGCGACAACAACCTGCTCACCCATAACAGCGCCCCGGTCATCGTGAACGACGGCAGCGAGGCGCGCGGCCGGCTCGAATCCGCATTCGAAGATTTCCGTGCCATCTTCCCCATTTCACTCTGCTATCCCCGCATCGTGCCCGTGGATGAAGTGGTAACGCTCACGCTGTTCTTTCGGGAAGACGACCATCTACGCCGTCTGATGCTCACCGAGGCGGAAGCCCGCGAACTGGACCGCGCGTGGGAGGAACTGCTCTTCGTCAGCGAAGCTCCGCTCAAGCTCGTCGATGCCTTCGAGCAGCTCTGGCAATACGCCACGCAGGACGCGAAGCCCGATGCCTTCGAGCCGATGCGCAAGCCGATCATGAGCGGCGCTGCAAAGTTCAAGGAACAGCAAATCGAAGCGGAACCCGGACACGTGCAGGCTGTGCTCGACTTCGCCGCACAGGCATGGCGCCGACCGCTGACCGAGAACGATCGGTCCGGGATGCGAACGCTTTACCAAAAACTACTCTCACAAGACATGCCGCATGCCGGGGCAGTGCGTATGATGCTCGCACGTGTATTGATGACTCCGGCGTTTCTCTATCGCGGAGAGAAAGCTGCGCCAGGAACAAAAGCCGCGCCCGTGAATGATTGGGAACTCGCCACGCGGCTGAGTTATTTCCTCTGGTCGTCGGCCCCCGATGATGAACTCCGCCAACTCGCGGCCAACGGCACTCTGCATCAGACCGATGTGCTCGTTGCCCAGACGAAGCGAATGCTCAAGGACGCGAGGGTCCGCCGTCTTGCCATTGAGTTCGGCTGCCAGTGGCTGCACGTGCGCGACGTCGCTGAACTGGATGAGAAGAGCGAGCGGCACTTTCCCACCTTCGCCAGCGTGCGCGCCGACATGCAGGAAGAAGTGACCCGCTTTTTCATGGATCTGATCCAGAACGACCGCAGCGTGCTCTCGCTCCTCGACGCGGATCATACCTTCGTGAACGCCGCGCTCGCGAAACACTACGGCATAAAAACAGACAAATCCGAATGGCATCGCGTGGACCACCTTCGCGCTCAAGGCCGCGGCGGCATGCTCGGCTTCGCCGCCACGCTGGCGAAACATTCCGGCGCATCGCGCACCAGCCCCATCCTACGCGGCAACTGGCTCAGCGAAGTAGTCCTCGGCGAGAAACTCCCGCGTCCGCCGAAAGGCGTGCCCGTCCTGCCCGAAGAAGCGCCCGCCGGGCTTACCGAGCGCCAGCTCATCGAGCGTCACAGCAGCGACGAGAAATGCGCCGGCTGCCACAAACGCATCGACCCATTCGGCTTTGCACTCGAAAGCTTCGACGCCATCGGCCGCACCCGCAGCAAAGATGCCGCCGGGCTTTCCATCGACACGCGCACCAGTCTTGCAAATGGCACCGCAATCGAAGGCCTCGACGGCCTGCGTTCCTATCTCGTCACCACGCGTCGCGATGATTTCCTCCGCCAGTTCTGCCGCAAGCTCCTCGGCTACTCCCTCGGTCGCAGCGTTCAGCTTTCCGACAAGCCGCTGATCACGTCGATGCTCACCGAACTCAACGCCGGCGAACACCGTGTCGCCACCGCCATCGAACTCATCGTCCGCAGCCCGCAGTTCCGCGAAGTGCGTGGGAAAGATGGGACGCTCATCAACAATTGAAAAACCCTCTCACCGATGAGCACGCATCAGCCCCCCTCACTCCCCGACGCCCGTCCCCGTTCTAACCGTTTCCGGTGCGGCGGGCGCGAAAGCAATTTCCTTGCAGTTCAGTAACTGAGCACGGACCTGACAATCTGGGATCCGGCTCAAGTCACCTGGCTGTCCTCAGTCAATCACGGCGATGGCACGAAAACCCTCACTTGGCGGGCCACCGCGCAAAGCAACGCCCCGCGCCAGTTCATCCGCGCGAAGGCGCAACTTGTGCCGTGATGCAGAAGTTTTCCGATCTTTTTTGGCCACTTTTCCGAGTTCATGACCAATAACTATCAAGTACTATGTCTTCACTCGAATCAGATGAGCGCTTTGTGGCGTTGTTGCTTGCGAATCACAACCGGATATTCCGGTTTCTGGTGACGCTGGTGCCGTGTCGCAGTGATGCGGAGGATTTGTTGCAGCAGACCTGCGTGACGCTCTGGCAGGGCCGGGAGAAGTTCGATCCGGCGGCGGGAGAGTTTGCGAGCTGGGCTTGTGCGATCGCGCACAATCAAGTGCGCAATTTCTGGCGGCGGGAGGCGACTCGGAACGCGGCGCACTCGCAGTTGAGCGAAGATGTGGTGGAGTCGCTGTTGGCGACGCGCTCGGCGCATGGCTCGCTGATGGAGGAGTGGCATCGGGCGCTGGCGTATTGCCTGGAACGGCTCTCGCCGCATCAGCGCTCGGTGGTGGAGGAATGTTATGGCGGGGCGAGCATCAAAGCGGCTGCTCCAAACGCCGGACGCACGCCGAATGCCCTCTACAAGGTGCTGCGTCATGTCCGAGGGTTGCTGCATGACTGCATCCAGAAAACCGTGAAAGAGGGAGGTCTGGCATGAGTCCCTTGGATGCAGATGAACTGCGGGCGCTGGCAGACGCGTATGTGGCGGGCGAGCTTTCGCCGGAACAAAGGGTAACGTTGGAAAACCGGCTGCGCACGAGTGTGGAGGCGCGGCTGTCCTTCCTGGCTTTTCTGGAGGTTCACGCGGGCCTGGCTTGGGAATATCGCGGGGCGGGTGTGGAGTTGCCTGAGGCTACGCGTTCTTTGTTCTTAGTTCCTGATTCTTCGTTGCCGAGCGAGATTCCGAACGAAGCGCCAAGCACAAGGAATCAACAGCCAGGAACCAGGAAGTTCCTGCGCTGGGCGCTGCCGCTCGCTGCGGCGGTGATGGTGCTATTTGGGATTGCGCAGATGTGGTTGCCGAATCGTCCTTCGGCGGTTTCTTCGGCGACTGCGTTTGCGGTGGTGAAGGCGAGCTTGCATGGGCAGTGGGCGGATGGGCGCGAAGTGGTGGTGGGTGCGCCGCTGCTCCCGGGTGTCTGGGAGTTGCAGAACGGGCTGGTGGAGATCGAGACGACTTCGGGCACGACCTTGATGGTGGAGGCTCCGGCGCGGTTTGAACTCGTTAATGCCCTTTACGGGCGCTTGATGGCCGGGAATGTGGTGGTGCGGATGCCGGAGGGGAAATCGGGCTTTGTCATGGACCTGCCGCAGATGCGGGTGACGGATCTGGGCACGGAGTTTGGCGTGAGTGTGGCGCTGAATGGCGAGTCTCGGGTGCAGGTCTTCGATGGCAAGGTGCGCGCGGAGTCTCTCATGGTGCCGGGAGGCAGAGAACTGGCCGTCGGAGAGTCGGCGGTGAGCAAGGCGGATGGCGTGCTGTCGTCTGAGAAGTCCCTCAAGGATCGTTTCGTCCGACAGTTTCCGCCGACTTTACCCGGTGAGCACCTTGGCGGTGCGCTCTACAGCCGGAGCGCGGTGGATGCCGTGCGCATCGCTCCGCCAGCGGTGCCCGTGGTGATTGATGCGGATTTGTCGGAGTGGAATCGCTCGAATGCCTTCCGCAGCGCGTGCCTGCCGCCCTACGACGACAGTCATTTCGTTGAGGGGATGATGATGTATGACGCGCAGCATCTCTACATTTCCGCGCATGTCGGCGACCCTGAGCCGATGCGCAATGTGGCGCGGGATATCATGGACTTCGCGGGCGGGAGCGTGATCGTGCGCGTCTCCACGGACCGCAATCTGGGCTGGCCGCTGAAGGGCTCGGCTGAGAATGCCACCTCCAAAAAAGCTGCGAATCCGCCGCTGCCGGACTCACTCAGTGATCGTGTGGTGAGCATTATCATGTCGCATGACGCGCAGTCCAACGAGGCGCGCATGCGGCTGCAATACGGATTCAAACATAGCAACGCCGAGAGCAACCCGCCCGGCTGGCGCGGCGCGTTTCGCAAGGATGCCGATGGCCGCGGCTACACGCTGGAGTATGCGATTCCCTGGAGCTTGCTGAATTCCGAAAACGACCCGCCTCGCGCAGGCGATGAGATGGCGGCGCTGTGGATGGTGCATTGGAGCGATGCCGATGGCCGTCTCTGCCGCGGGCAACTCGTCGAGGTGACGAACCCGCAAGCCCGTTCCAAGCCCGGAGCGGCTCCGGCGACATTCTTCAGAGACGGCAGCACCTGGGGCCGCGCAATCTACCTTCCGGGCAGGTGATTTCCATGCATCCGAGACTCTTCACCATGAAACACTGCGGCCTACTCACCGCCCTGCTCCTGTTCGCGACGCCGGGCCTTTTGCCGAACTTGGCCGCCGCCGAGACCAAGGTGCCGTATGCGTGGCCGCTCACGACCGCGAACGGGCTGTTTCATCTTTGGCTTCCGAAGGACGCCCCGACGATCAAAGGGCTGCTGGTGTTCCCCTATCACGGGACGGGGGAGCAATGGTCCGAAAGTCCCGAGGTGCAGGATCTGGCGAAGGAGCTGGCCTGCGGGATTGTGGCGTTCGACCAGTTGAACAAACTGCCCGATGGGACGCAGTTGGGCTTTCCCGGCCATGACAAGTCGCCCGACACCCGGCTGCTGGAGGCATTCGCGGAACTGGCGAAGCTGAGCGGGCGGGGTGAGATCGTGAACGCTCCGCTATGCTTGTTCGGACATTCCAATGCGACGATGTTCGTCAGTGGCTTCGGCGGCAAGCATCCCGAACGGGTCTTCGCCTGGATCGCGTTCAAGTCGGCGTTCGGCAAACAGTTTTCGGAGCCGGCGCTCTACCCGATCCCGGGACTCGTCCTCAGCGGAGAAAACGACAAGTCCTACTTTTCGGACCAACTGGAGACCGTCAAGAAACTGCGCACGGAGCACCGCGCGCGGATGCACATAATCGTCGAGCCGGGCGGCGGGCATTGGCCGGAGGGAGCGCGGGGAACCAAGACACTGCCCATCGTGCTGGCGTTCATTCGCACGGCGTATCACCTGCGCGTGCCGCCCGGCGCCGACCCAGGCAAGGGGCCGCTCCGGCTGATTGACGCAGCGGAAGAAAGCGGATGGCTGGGGAAAAACCTCGAAGGCGTGCGGGTGCGGGACCAGAAGTTCCAATGGTCCTGGGAGAAGCCGGTGGTGGTTGGTCAATTGCTGGAGATCGCGCCGTATGGGCAGTTTGCCGGCGACAAAGGCGAGGCGTCCTGGTTGCCGGGGGAGGAGTATGCCCGAAAGTGGCGGGAGTTCTGTCATACGGGTAGTTTGAAAAGCCCATAGGCGGCAACCACTAACACGAAACGAAGAATGAACCCCGTCCACACACTCATCATCGCCTTGCTGTCTCTTGGGTGCGTTCTTCCCACACCCGTCGGCGCGCAAGTGCCTGGCGAAGTTGCGGCGCTGGTGAAAAATTACTGCGTCGATTGCCACAGCGGCAAAAAGCCGAAAGCGGGTCTGAATCTGGCAGCGTTGAAGTTCGATGCCGCTGAGCCGAGCACCTTAGCCGCGTGGATTCGTGTTCACGACAAGATGGCCGACGGCGAAATGCCGCCTCCCGATGACGAGCAACCGTCGCCCGCCGCACGCCGCGCCGCGCTCGGCTCGCTTCACCAAACCCTGCGTGCTACGTCGCTGGCGCAGCAAAAGGCGGAAGGCCGTGTCGCGCTGCGGCGGATCAATCGGACGCAGCACGAGAATACGCTCAATGACCTGCTCGGCGTCTCGGTCAAGCTCGGTGACGTGTTGCCGGACGACGGCTCCGTGGTGGGCTTTGACAATGTGAGCGAGGGGCTCGATGTTTCATCCACGCATCTGGTGCGCTATATACAGGCCGCCGACGTGGCGCTCGATGCCGCGATTGCAACGCGGCCCTCCCACAAACTGACATATCGACGCACCGGCAAGGAGATGGCCGGGGAGCGTGGCCGGTTTAGCCAACTAATAGGCAAATTCGTGCGGCTCGATGGCGAGCGTCTCAATGTTTACATCGGCCTGCCGAACCACATTTCGATTCAGTCGGATGAAGTCCCCCAGACGGGCCGCTATCGGCTGAAGGTGGTCGCGCAAGCGCTCAACACTGGCGATCGCCCGCTGCCGCTGCAAGTTCGCGTTGCTGATGGAAGAACGTTGGCGACGTTTGACGCGCCCCCTGACCGACCAGGCGCGTTCGAGGACGAAGTGGTGCTGGAGAAGGGCAACATCATCCGCATCAACGGCTGGCAGTTGCCTGGCGAAAAAGCCGTGAGGGACCAACTCAAAGGCAAGCCGCTCGACGAGACGTATACCGGGCCAGGATTCGCGTTCGAGCTGATGGAACTCGAAGGCCCGCTCGGCGAATTTCCGCCGCCAAGCCACAAGCGACTGTTCGGCGATTTGCCGCTGAAACCCGCGAGCGTCGTGAAAGCGGAACGTGCCGGCCTGCCGCCGCCGGTGATCAACTGGAACCGCCCCGATCACGACCCTCATAACTCTCGCACCGTCACTTGGCGGCGCGATCCGCTGATTCCCCTCTCGACCGACCCGCAAGTCGACGGCCCGCGATTGCTCCGCGACTTCCTCCCTCGGGCGATGCGTCGGCCCGTCGATGACCAGACTCTCGCTTACTACGTTGGTTTTTTCCAAGAGCGTCTCGACAAGGGCTACGATTTCCAGACGGCGCTGCGCAGCACCTACAAGGCGATCCTTTCGTCGCCGCAGTTTTTCTACTTCCGCGAACAGCCGGGCCCGCTGGATGACTATGCCATCGCCTCGCGGCTGTCGTATTTCCTCTGGTCCTCGCTGCCCGATGACGAACTGACTGCCCTGGCCGCCAAGGGAGAACTGCGCAAGCCTACGGTGCTGCGTGCGCAGGTGGAGCGGATGCTCGGCGACAAGCGTTCGCAACGCTTCATCGAGCATTTCACTGGGCAATGGCTCGAACTGCGGAAGATGAACGCGACCACGCCCGACGGGAACCTGTATCGCGAGTTCGATGCGTTCTTGTTCTGGTCCATGCCGCAGGAGACGCGAATGTTCTTCAGCGAAATGTTGCAGCACGATCGCAGCGTCGCCGAGTTCGTCCATTCCGACTGGACGATGCTCAACTCACGCTTGGCGAAGCATTACGGCATCGACGGGGTGAAGGGGGGTGAACTGCGCCGAGTTTCGCTGAAACCCGAAAGCCACCGTGGCGGCGTGATAACCCATGCCAGCATTTTGAAATTGACCGCCAACGGCACGACGACGTCGCCGATCCTGCGCGGCAAATGGGTGCTGGAAAAAATCCTCGGCACTCCGCCCGCCCCGCCGCCGCCCGATGTGGGTGCGATCGAGCCCGATATCCGCGGCGCGACGACGATTCGCCAGCAGTTAGAGAAGCACAAGGCCATCGCCGAATGCGCCTCGTGCCACAAACACATCGACCCGCCCGGCTTCGCACTCGAATCGTTCGACGTGATCGGGGGCTGGCGCGAGTTCTATCGCGCGGCGGATCACAAGCTCGCGAAAGGTAATGTGCCGGTGCCGAATTATCCTGAGCATCGAATATGGCGCGGGCCCGACGTGGAAATCGGCGGGACCACGCCGCAAGGGCGCGAGTTCAAGAACATCGACGATTACAAGGCGCTGCTGCTCGAAGACAAGGAGCAACTCGCCCGCAACCTCGCGCGGCAACTGCTCGTGTTCGCGACCGGCGCCGATGTGCAGTTTGCCGACCGCGAGGAAGTGGAGGCGATTGCCACACGCACACTCAAGCGGAATTACGGGCTGCGCTCACTCGTTCACGAAGTGATTCAAAGCCGGCTGTTTCTTCACAAATAACAAAGCAAAAACCATGACACCACTGAACACTCGACTGATCTCACGCCGCACGATGCTTCGCGCCACCGGCGTAGCGATCGGCTTGCCACTGCTCGATGCCATGCTGCCTTCGGGCCTGCGGGCCGAAGAAAAAGCAAAGAAGTTGGTCCCGCGCCGCATGGTGCTCATCAGCCGACCACTGGGGACCCACGCCTCGTTTCTCTTTCCGGAAAAGACCGGGCTGGATTACGAGTCAACACGCTACCTGAAGCTGCTCGATGACCATCGCGGCCGATTCACGTTGTTCTCGGGCCTCTCGCATCCTGGCCACGCTCACCATCATTCCGCGCCAGGGTTGTTCACGGGCGTCGCCGGCGAGTTCATCCGAAACGAAACCGACCTCCGCAACACGGTTTCACTCGACATCCTGGCCGCAGAGCAAGTCGGTCGCGAAACGCGGTTTCCCAGCATCGGACTCGGCGATGCGTATTCCTACAACCGTAAAGGGGTGCGCGTGCCGAGTTTCGGCAGGGCGGAAGCCATGTTTCGCCAGCTCTTCGTCGATGGCACGCCCGACGAAATCGCCCGTGAAGTGCAGCGGTTAAGGGACGGACAAAGCATTCTGGACGGGGTCCGCCAGCAGGCCCGCGATCTGGCCCGCAACTTGGGCGCTGGAGATCGCGAGCGACTGGACACCCTGCTGACATCGATTCGCGAGGCCGAACAACGCCTCGTGCAAGACGAGGCGTGGGTGAACAAGCCGAAGCCGAAGGTCCAATATCAGACGCGCGAATTTGCCCAGAACGAAATGATCGAACGGTCTGGCCAGTGGTTTGACCTCGCACATCTCGCCCTCCAAACCGATTCCACGCGGATCATCAACCTGAACCTTTTCAGCCACATTAAGCCGAAAGTCGAAGGCGTGATCATGGAGCACCACGAAGCC
>CAMDQC010000163.1 GCA_945905735.1 Prosthecobacter debontii
CCGAGTGCTTGAAATGCGAACGTGGGCTGGTTACAGTCTGTCGTATCTTGAGTCGTGTGCATGTGCGTGGTTTTTGCCTTGATAATCAGAGACATATCGCACCGCTGCACGCGGCTCAAGATTCACGGGTGTGAGATTTGCGGGCTAGGGCGCTCCCTTACGGATTCATTCCGTAGCCTCCGTGCGCCTCACCGTCGAGGAATCCGAATACTCGGCGGACGCCCGCCATTTCCTCAGTGAGACGTCCACTGGTGAGGCGGACGGTCAAGGGCGGCTCGACAGTTATACTCCCGTGGAAATCGCTGCCGTGTTGACAGGCAAAGAGGCTAAAAAGGGCGGGCAGTGTTTCCCTCGGAATCACGTCGCGAAGACGCACGACTTTCAGCCCGGCAGCAGCAATCCCATCGAGAGCGCGCTGTTTTTGCGGGGTGGGGAAACAGAGGACGAACCAGCCATTTTCGCAGAGATGCCGGGCGGCGGCGCGGGCGTAGTCGCTCACGTCGCCGCGTAGCTCGAAGCGGGCGTGGGCTTTTTGGGAATCCTGCGGGAGCACGCCTTTGCCCGGCGGGAAATAGGGCGGGCTTCCGGTGATGAGCGGGAACGTCCGGCGCAGCGCGAGGTCGCGAAGGTCGCCGTGGGTGCAGTCCACGCGAGGGCGCAGGCCGTTGGCGTCGAGGTTGGTTTGCAGCAGGCGGTAGCTGAGTTCCTGGGCTTCTACGCACGTCAGCCGTGAAGTCGGCCCCATGCCCCATAGAGTGAGCAGGCCGACGGTGCCAATCCCGGTGCCGAGGTCGAGGTGCTCGGTGACGGGCGGGGAGATTTGCAGCGCATACCAAGCGGTGAGGACGTCGTCTATGGAATGACGGTGTCCATTTTTCCGCTGCGCAATGAGCCAGCCTGCGGGAGCCCCGGCGTCGTCCTGCAAAGGCTCGCCAACCGTGAGTCCACGCGGACCGGTCAGCGCGTCGAGCGTGATTCGTTCACCGAGTTCATCCTCCAGCCGCCGCCGCGCTTCCTGCCAATGCTCCATGAGAAAGCCTTACTTCGCGAAGGCTTTATCTTTCTCGTTCCCGGCGCTGAGGAGGTAGGCGATGAGGTCTTTCAGCTCTTCGGGGTTAAGCGAATTGATGAGGCCGGGAGGCATCATGGAGACCGTCCACGGCTTGCGGGATTTCACGTTGGCGAGTGGGACTCCGGTGAGGTCGTTGGGCGCGAGGGCGCTGGCCATGACCATGAGTTTGCCGCCTTCTTCGCCGGTGACTCGTCCGATGACAACGCCGCCGTCTTTGAGGTCGATGTAGTCTGTGCCGTATTGATCGGAGATGACTTTGCTCGGGTCGAGGATGTTCTCGGTAAGGTCGCGGATGGTGTAGCGGTTGCCCGAGCCGGTAAGGTCTGGGCCGATGCTGCCGCCGTCGCCTCCGAGCTTGTGGCAGGCGGCGCAGAGCGTGGCTGCATACATGGCTTTTCCATTGGCGAAGTCTCTGCCTTTCAGCCCACCTGCGACGAGCTTCTCCACTTCATCCACGGTCCACGCACGTCCTGGGCCTTTGGCGGCGACAGTGTTTGCGGCGACTACGGGCTTGCTGGCGGCGAGGGTTTTCATCGCGGCGCGCTCGGGCTCGGGGACGTTGAGCAGTGCATCCTGAGCGATGTTGCCGAGGAATTTCGGGAAGCTATTCCCGCCTTTCCACGATTGCGCGACTGGGAACCAGCCGAAGTAGGCTTTGCGAAGCTCAGGCGTCCAGCCGACGGTCGCGGCGCGCAGTGCTGCGGCGTAAGCGATCGCTTGGCGGTTCGGGCGGCTGGCGGCCATGGCGCGGGCGGCGTTGGCGTAGCCATCGTTGCGGGCGAGGAGTTCATCCGTGCCGACTGCGGTGCCCGCGTCGGCGGTGGTGGCGAGGAGCGGGACGGTCTTGGCGACGATCGTCGGCGAGTCGAGCACGACGAGAAGCTGGAGCAGTTCGCGATTCAAGAGCGCGTCCTTAGTCGGGAAGAGCCCATCGTACTTGCTCAAAATGGGGAGCGCAGCCGCGCGAATCGGCTTTCCGAGGCGCGTGATGGCGAGCTGGTAAGCGCGTAGCAGACCGTGCTGGAGGTCGGGGCTGAGCTTCGTGAAATCGTGGCGTGCGAGGGCAGCGAAGATGTTGATCTGAAGAGCTTCATCCTTCGGGCCGACGGGAAAGACTGCGCCGGAAGAACCGTCGAGTTTCTTCTGCTGCTGCGCGGCTGCGGCGGCAGCCTCGGGGCTGCGTCCTACGCGGGCGAGGGCGACGAGGGCTTCGATAGCGGCCTGCGGATTCGTCTCCGCGAGTGCCTTTGCCTGCCACCCGGCGATGGGCTGGCGCTCGATGGCGACGCGCGCTGCGAAGCGGATGCGGCGGTCGGCGTGGCTGAGGAACGGCCATGCTTTCGCGACGGCTTCCGGGCCGGTTCCGGCTTCGTGGAGTTTCTCCAGTTCATGCCGGATTTTCGCCTCAGCCGAGACGGCGTAAGCGGGCGCTGGAGCGGTGCTTTCCTTGCCCACGTAAGTCACGCGATAGAGCGCGGACTGCGAGCGGCGCCCGCCGATGGTGAAGTACATCGCACCGTCTTTCGGGTGGATGATCGCATCCGTCAGCGGCAACGGTTTGCCGGAGACAAACTCCGTTTTCTCCGCCGCGAACGTGCCGCCGGCGGGCGTGAGGTTGATGGCGTACATCGTCCCGTAAGTCCAATCGCAGGCGAAAAACGCGCGCTGATATTTCGCAGGGAACTTCGCCCCCGTGCCGAACGTCACGCCTGTCGGCGAGCCGGGCCCGATGTCGAGAGTCGTGGGCAGGGAGTCCGGATAAAACTCCGGCCATTTCCCCGCACCGCTGCGCCAACCGTTGTCGGAGCCGCTCGTAGCGTGGGCGATGCGCGTGGGGCGATACCACGGCGAGCCGATGTCCCATTCCATATCGCTGTCGAACGTGAAAACCTCACCGTTTACGTCCATCGCGATCTCGTATTCGTTGCGGAAGCCGTAGCTCACCAGCTCCACGGTTTTGCCGTCTGGGTCCGTCTTACAAATGTAGCCGCCGGGTGAGAGGACACCCTTTGCGTGACCGTTCCCGTCCCACAAGCGCGGCAGCACATGGTCTTCGTCCCACGACTTTGCAGCGCGGGAGAGTTCCATGTTCTCCGGCAGTTTGGTGTGGTTGCCGTTGGAAAAAAGGAGCGACTTTCCATCGTGCGAAAGAATGATCCCGTGCGGCCCGTGCTCGCCGCCGCCGTCGATTTTGCGAAGGTGGTCGGCTTTATCGAATTTGTCGTCGCCATCCGTGTCCTTCAAGCGCCAGAGCCCTTTTCCGCCCTGCTCGTTGATCATCACGTAGAGGCTGTCGAACGCATACAGCAGCCCGTGCGCGCCGCCGATGGGCTTGCCGTCCGGGCCGTTTGGCGTCGGCAATTCCTCCACCTTCGTCGCCGCCGCCGCGTCCGTCGCGCCGATGGGCGGGACGGTGATGCGATACATTTTCCCGTATTGATCACACGCGGTGATGCGCCCTTTCGGGTCCACCGCCATCGTCACCCACGAGCCCTGTTCGGCCTTCGGCACGGTGTAAAGTAGCTCGCCCTTGAAGTCCGGCGGCAGTTGCAGCGCATCCGCCGCGAGCACTGCGCCGCTGCTTTTTCCACCGCCTTTTGCCGCGCCGTCGAGGATGCGTCCCCACGGGCCATCGCCGTATTTTTGAATGACGACGACGGGTGCAAAAGTTGCGCTGCCCGCCGGTGCGCCGAGCCACGTCGCATCCGTCTCCACGGCCTGCTTCTTGCCACCCGCGTAAGCGATGTTGAGCTTGGCGACGAGCGCCGCAATGCCATCGTTGTTTTTCCCCTCCACACGAATTTCGTTCACACCCGCTCGGAGCGACGCCTTCACGTTCACGTTCACCATCGGCTCATTCCAGTCGCCGCTCTCGCCTGCCTGCACGCCGTTAATGAAGACCTTCGCCGAGTTGTCGCAGCTCAGTGAAATCGTCGCCGTCTTGATGTCGGCATCGGCGGTGAACTCCGTCTTCATCGTCACTTTCTCGCCATCTTTCGAGGCCTTGGTGGTCCAAATCCACGCGGGTTCGGCATGGAGCGACGTGATGAGAAGTGCGGGCAATAGTGTGCGTGCAAGGATTGGATTCATATAAATTGTGCGGAAGAAAGCCGCGACAGGGACGCGGCTTAGTGGCTTTGTTTCGACTTTACCAAAACGCTGTGCAAGCCAAACCGTCCGGCTCACCGCAGCCGCGCCAATTCTGCCTGCAATTCCTGCCGCCGTGACTCGTAGAGTGTGCGGGCGGATCTCAGCCGCTCGGCTTTGCCCATGCCGCTTACCAATCCCACTCCGCACATCACGATAAAGAACAGGCCAATCATACTCATCATCCCGCCTGAACTTGCCGACATCCCCGCGCATAGCATGATCAATCCCACCACAAGCCCCACCACGCTCCCGATCACATCCCCTGCCCCCGGTTCGTGAGTGCCGCGCTTTCCTCGCACGAGATGCTTCTCGCGCTCCATCACCCACTCACGGTCGAGCTGGGCGATGTCGTTTTGCACGCGGATCACGTCGATGCTCCCGGCAATCGCCTCCGTCCTCTCCTCGATGGCCTCCAGCTTCTCCGTGAAAATAGACGAAGCCGTGCGCTGCACGGAGAGCTGGCTGCCGCAGTGATTGCAGGTGAGGTAGCGCGCGGAATCCGAAGTCTCCAGCGGAGCCCCACATTCATTGCAGCGGACGGTGACGAGGTTCATATCTGGTATGCTTCAAAGCGAATCCGCGCGCTGCGTCCGTGGGCGTCGAGCCCTTCGAGTTTGCTGAACTGCTCGATGGTGCCGACCGACTTTTCCAGCGATGCGCGGTCCAGCCGGACGATGCTCGTGCGGCGCTGAAACATATCGGCCATGAGGCCGGGGAAGGATTTCCCCGCGCCGCCAGTGGGCAAAGTGTGGCTCGGTCCGGCGACAAAATCGCCCGCTGCAACAGGCGACCAGCCACCGAGGAATATCGCGCCGCTGGTGCGGATTTCTTTTGCGAGGGCGTCTTCGTTTTTTGCCACGATGGAGATGTGCTCGGGCGCGAAGTCGTTGGCGATGGCGACGCCGTCGGCGAGTTTTTTGACGAGGATGAGCGCGGCGTTTTGCTCCAGCACTTCGGTGAGGTATTCGCGGCGGCTGAGCGTGGCGGCTTGGCGGGCGATGGCCTTTTCCACGGCGGTGAGGAGTTTCACGCTGTCGGTGATGAAGAGGATGCTGCTGCCGTGGCCGTGCTCGGCTTGCGCGAGCAAGTCGGCGGCGACCCACGCGGCGTTGGCGGTGGCGTCGGCGAGAACGAGGATTTCCGATGGGCCGGGCAGGAGGTCTATGGCGACTTGGCCAAACGCTTGGCGCTTTGCCTCCACGACCCACGGGCTGCCGGGGCCGAAGATTTTTTGCACCGGGCGGATGGTCGCCGTGCCGTAGGCCATCGCCGCAATCGCCTGCGCTCCGCCGACGCGGTAAATCTCCGTCGCCCCGGCTTTGCGCAGCGCGAAAAGGAGCGAGGGATTGATCGTGCCGTCTTTTCCACAGGGTGTGGTGGCGACAATCTCCGGGCAGCCTGCCGCGCGGGCGACGGTGACGGTCATGATCGCCGTGGAGACGAGCGGCGCAGTCCCGCCGGGCACATACACGCCGACGCGCTGGAAAGGGTCGAACCGCTCGCCGACTTTCGCGCCCTGCGCGTTGCGGCCCGACCACGATTTGCGCAGGCTCTTTTTCGCGAAAGCGAACACGTTGCGGTCTGCGGCAGCGATGGCCCGACGCGTCGCAGCATCGACGCTGGCAGGCTCCGCGACGGCGAGTTGCGCGGCCTTCATCATGGGGCCGCCGAATTTCGCCGTGAGCTCCAGCAGCGCCGCATCGCCGTCTTTGCGAATCGCGGCGATGATGCCCGCGACGGTCGTGCGCACTTCCTCCGTGGGCTCGGCGTGGCGCTTGAGCGCGTTCAGAGCTTTGGAAAAACCGGGCTGGTCGTGGCGTAATACATTCATTGGATGCGGCGCTGTTTACGCACTCGCCGCTTCGTTGAAAAGGCCGAGATTTCTGCATGGCGGAATCCTTGACGCTACCACCCTCGCGCCCCTACGTTGCGCGCCTTATGCGAAAGCGTGCGCTGTATTTAGCCCTACCAATATTGATTCTTGCCCTTCCACAGCCGTCGTCGGCGGTGGATATTTTCGGCTTCAAGGTCTTCGAGAAAACGAAGCCTGCGGGCCCAGCCACGCCGACTTCTGCCGACGAGGCTGCGGCAAAGGGCGACTTGAAGCGCGTGGACGATCTCATCGCCGCCAACGACCTCGGCGGCGCGCTGAAGCTCGCCCGCTCCATCGTCGCCCAGCGTGCGCTCACCTCGGCGGCAGCGCGTGCGCAGTTCCAAGTCGGCCAGATTTTGGAGCGCAAGCAGGACCACGACGACGCCTTCAAAGCCTACAGCGACTACCTCACGAACTACCCTCGCGGCGGCGACTTCGATAGCGTGGTGAAGGCGCAGTTTGAAATCGCCAAGATGTTCATGGAAGGCCGCAAGAAGAAGGTCCTCGGTGTCACCATCTCCACCAGCTACGGCAAGGCCGAAACGATGTTTGCGGATATCGTCCGCCGCGCACCGTTCCATCGGCTCGCGCCCATCGCGCAGTTTAATGTCGGCCAAGTCCTTGAGCGCCAGGGCAAGCCCTCCGAAGCCCTCGCTGCCTATCAGGAACTCGTCGTCCGCTACCCCGGCGACCCCATCACCGACGATGCGCAGTACCAGATTGGCTACGTCCAACTGCAAGAAACGCAGCGCGGCTCCTACGACGAGAACGGGCGGCAGCGTGCCAAGGAAGCTTTCGAGGATTTCGCAGCCCGATACCCCAACAGCGAAAAGATCGCCCAAGCCCGCCAGAACGTCAAAACTCTCTCCACGAACGATGTCGCGGGCTCGCTCGACGCCGCCCGTTTCTACGACCGCGCAAAGCAATACCGCGCTGCCGCCATTTACTATAACGACGTAATCCGCCAATCACCCGGCACACCGGAAAGCGAGATTGCGACCAAGCGCATCGCCGAACTCAAAACCATCGTCGGCGCAGACGCCCTCCGTGGACCGAGCAAGCCGCTCACCGGCTCCGAGGCGCTGGCCCGCCGCCAAGCCCAAGCCCGCGTGGACACCGCTGCGCGGCCCGATTTTGCAGGCCCAGCCGTGGACCTTCCGCCGCTTCCCGGCGACCTAAACCCGAGACTTCGGATACCCGCTGGCCCCGTCGTCGAGCCCGCACTGCCCACTGGCGACCCGCTCCAGCCCGGCACCGGCCTCATCCCCGCCGCCGAACTTCCGCCCGTGCCAGAAGCCAAGCCTGCGGAGACGCCCGCGCCGGCAGAAACTCCCGCCACGCCGCCCGTCGAGGAAACCAAGCCCGCCGCCAAGCCGAAGAAGCCGAAAAAATGAGGCTGCTCCTCGCGCTACTCACCCTCAGCCTTTGCGGATGCGCGGGCTACACCGTCGGCCCCATCAAGCCGACGCCGATGAAGCAAATCCACCGCATCGCCGTCCGCAACTGGAAGAACGATACCCTCGAACCGCGTATGGAAGTGCTCATCGCAACGATGATCATCAAGCAACTCCAGCAAGACGGCACTTACGAAATCACCGACGAAGCCCGCGCAGACGCCATCCTCGACGGCACGCTCCTCGCCATTGACCGCCGCCCCACCCGCTCCCTGCGCGGCAACATCCTGCAAACCCGCGAATACCAGCTCACCCTCCGCGCCCGCTACACCCTCACCGAAAAAGGGACCGGCAAACCCATCGAGCAGCGCAACATCAATGGCGTCACCAGCTTCTTCGTCACCGGACAAAACATCGCCACCGCCGACAGCAACCAAGACGAACGCCAAGCCATCCCGCTCGCCATCGAAGACCTCGCGACTCGGCTCACCAGCGTCCTCAGCGAGGGCTGGTAGCGCCGTGCTCACGCTCGTCCCAACCCCCATCGGCAATCTCGGAGACATCACCCTCCGCGCACTGGAGGCGCTAAAAAATGCCGACGTCATCGCCTGCGAAGACACCCGCCATTCGCTCAACTTACTCCGCCATTTTTCGATCGAGAAACCCCTCGTCAGCTACCACGAGCACAACGAGGCCCGCCGCACCGCAGAGCTGATCGAGCAACTCGCCGCTGGAAAAAACGTCGCCATCATCACCGATGCCGGGATGCCCGGAATCAGCGACCCCGGCCACCGCCTCCTCCGCGCCTGCCAGCAGCGCGGCGTCCCCTACACCGTCCTGCCGGGAGCCAGCGCCGTGCTCACCGGGCTCATCGGCTCTGGGTTTGAAGCAGGCGCATTTTTCTACGGCGGCTTCCTGCCAGTCAAAAGCGGCGGACGCGAGCGCGACCTCCGCATCGCCGCCGAGCGGGCAGAAACCAGCGTCTTCTTCGAGTCCCCTCACCGCCTCGTGAAAACCCTCACCGCCGCCGTGCCCATCTTCGCCGAGCGCCAAATCTGCGTCGCCCGCGAACTCACCAAAACCTTCGAGGAATACCGCCGAGGCACCGCCGCCGAGCTGCTCGCCCACTTCACCGAACGCCCGCCCAAAGGCGAAATCGTCCTCATTTTCTCCGGCACCGACGAGCGGCCTGTGACTGCGGCTGCCCTGAAATGATGGGGCGTTTTTGTGACTTGTGATTTGTGAGAAGTGATTAGTCGCAAGCGTGTTGGGCTCCTCTTCACAGAAAATCGCGCGCTTCACGCTTGCGACAAATCACCACTCACGAGTCACCAATCACAGTCGCGCTTCGCCCTTTTTCGGCTCCAGAATCGCCGCGCCGATAAAGCACCCGGCTGCGATGAAAATACACGAGTCCGCGACATTGAAGGCGGGCCACGGGTTCGCAAAGCGGATGTGCAAATCGAAGAGCAAAAAGTCCACGACGTAGCCATGCAAAATGCGGTCCGTGACATTCCCGAGAATCCCGCCGAGCAGCAGCGCCACGCCAAAGCGCGAGGGCTTGTCAGTGAAGACGTTCCTTTTCCACGCCACGAGCAGCCCCACAAATGTGAGCGCGGAGAGGACGATGAAAAACCAGTTGTTCCCCGAGCCTATGCTGAACGCCGCGCCCGTGTTCGCCCAATGGACGATCTGAAACCAACCGGGAATCACATCGCGCTCCATCGGCAGGTGCGCCGTCTTCGCCAGCACCTCAGGAAAAAGCGCGATATTCTGCTCACTCGGCACCAGCGCGTAGTGGGTGAAAATCCACCACTTCGTAAGCTGGTCGAGCACGTAGGACGGGATGGCGATAGCGGCGAGAAATTTCATCGGATTTGGAACCCTCTGACCCTCTCGATTCGATTGCGAATAGCTTCATTTGTCATTGGGCTACGCTACGGACAAGGGGCGGAAAGCTGCGAGGAATTAAGCGCACCGATTTTCCCGCGCACGCTTCACGAGTGCGATGCTCTCGCGGGGCGTTTTCGGGTGAAGCAGGAGGGACTCAGCCCGCGTTGCGCCTCTCTTGCTCCCGCTTTTCCTCTTCATCCTTCGCCTTGGCGAGTTCGCGGCGGTGGGCGATGGCGGCTTTTTCGGCCTTTAGCTCGGCGATTTGCCAGTCTTCGAGGCGGCACTCATCCGGCAACTCGCCACCGCAAAATCCACACGTCCGGTGTTGGCGGCTGTAGAGGAGGCGTTGGCAGTGCGGGCAGTTCATTTACACCGCGTCTTTCGCGCTGGCGGTCGTATATTCCCGGTTGAGTTTGGCGATGACGGTGGCGGGGATGTTGGCCGGGCAGACGGCTTCGCACTCGTAGTAGTTGGAGCAGTTGCCGAAGCCTTCTTTGTCCATCTGCGCGACCATCGAGAGGGCGCGTTTGTTGCGCTCGGGTTGGCCTTGGGGGAGGAGGGCGAGGTGGGTGACTTTGGCTCCTACGAAGAGCATGGCGCTGCCGTTCGGGCAGGCTCCTACGCAGGCTCCGCAGCCGATGCAGGCGGCGGCTTCCATGGCGAGGTCGGCGTCTATTTTGGAAATAGGGAGGGCGTTTCCGTCCACGGCGCTGCCGGCGCGGGCGGTGATGAAGCCGCCTGCTTGCTGGATGCGGTCGAAGGCGGAGCGGTCCACGCAGAGGTCGCGAATGACGGGGAATGCGCGGGCGCGAAAGGGCTCGATGTGGATGGTTTCGCCGTCCTTGAACTTGCGCATGTAGAGTTGGCAGGTCGTCGTCTGCGAAATGGCCGGGTCGCCATGCGGGATGCCGTTGATCGTGAGCGAGCACGTTCCGCAGATGCCCTCGCGGCAGTCGTGGTCGAAGGCGATGGGCTCTTCGCCTTTCTTGGTGAGCTGGTCGTTGACGATGTCGAGCATCTCCAAGAAGGAGGCTTCGCCGGGGATGTTGTTTGCGGCGATGTCGGCGAGTGCGCCGGTGCTTTCGCTGTCTTTTTGACGCCAGACTTTGAGTTTGAGGTTCATGTTAATGGGTCGGTTTGATGAAGTGTTTGAGCTGTTCGTAAAAGCCGGGATAGCTGGTGTTCACACACTCGGTGTCGCGGACGACGGTGTGTCCGTCGCTGAACATGCCGAGGACGGCGCAGGACATGGCGATGCGGTGGTCGCCGAAGCTCTCGACTTCTGCGCCGTGGTATTTGCCGCCACCTTCGATTTCCATCCCGTCTTCGGTTTCCAAAACATCGACGCCGAATGCGCGGAGGTTCTTGGCAATAGCGGCGATGCGGTCGGTTTCTTTTACGCGGAGTTCTTTGGCGTCCTTGATAATGGTGCGGCCCTTTGCCAGCGCAGCGGCGACTGCGAGGATGGGGAGTTCGTCGATGACATTGGGGATCTCCTTGCCGCCGATGGTCGTGGCCTTTAGCTCTACGCCGTAAATTTCGACGGAGCCACGCGGCTCGCCGTCGGTGCTTTCGATGATCTCATTGACCTGTGCGCCCATGCGGATGAGGACGGCGAGGATGCCGGTGCGGGTGGGGTTGAGCCCGACGTTTTTGATGAGCAAATGCGAGCCCGGCATGGCGGCGGCGGCGACAAGCCAGAATGCCGCGCTGGAAATGTCGCCCGGCACTTCAAAATCGCGCGACTCCAAGTGCTGTCCGCCAAGCAGCGTGACGGTGAGGCCGATCTTGCGCGGGCGGACGACGTGCCACGCCAACATGCGCTCGGTGTGGTCGCGGCTTTGCTCGGGCTCGGTGACGCTGGTGCTCCCTTTGCCAAAGAGCCCGGCGAGCAGAATGGCGCTCTTCACTTGCGCGCTGGCGACGGGCGAATTGTAGGCGATGCCTTGCAGACTCCCGCCTTCGATGACGAGCGGCGGGCGTCCGTTTTCGCCCTCGGCGGTGATACGTGCGCCCATTTGCGTGAGCGGGTCGATGACGCGCTTCATCGGGCGTTTCGAGAGTGATGCGTCGCCGATGAGTCGGCTGCGGAAGGGCTGTGATGCAAGGATGCCGCACATGAGCCGCATCGTCGTGCCGGAGTTCCCGCAGTCGATGTCCTCAGCGGGCGGCGTGAGATTCCCGCGCTTGCCGTGGACGATGAGGGTGGTGTCG
>CAMDQC010000164.1 GCA_945905735.1 Prosthecobacter debontii
CCGACCATGATGCGGTCGGGGTCCTGACGCAGGAACGCCCGCAGCACGCTCGCAAAAGTCAGCCCGATCGCCTCTTGGATCGGCACTTGGATGATTCCATCAATGTCGTATTCCACCGGGTCTTCGCAGGTGAGAACCTTCGATTCCACGGAGTTGATTTTGTTCAGGCAGGCGTAAAGCGTCGTCGTCTTCCCCGAGCCCGTCGGCCCCGTCACGATGAAGATGCCGTTCGGCTTCTCGATAGTGTGCAGCAAGTATTTATAAATGTAGTCCGGCATCCCCAGCGTCTCGATCTCCAGCTTCACCGCAGAGCGGTCCAAGACGCGCAACACCACCGACTCACCAAACTGCGTCGGCAGCGTGCTCACACGAAGGTCCACCGGACGCCCGGCGATCTGCATCTGGATGCGCCCGTCCTGCGGGATACGCCGTTCCGCGATGTTCAAATTGCTCATCACCTTCACGCGCGAAGTCACCGGCGCGGCGAGATGCCGTGGGGGCGGAGCCATTTCGTAAAGCGCGCCGTCCACGCGATAGCGGATTTTGAAATCCGTCTCGAACGGCTCAAAATGAATATCGCTCGCCCGGTCCTGAATCGCCTGCGCCAGCACGAGGTCCACGTAGCGGATAATCGGGGCCGCATTCGCCTCGTTCTCCAGCTCCTTCATATCGATCTGCCCATCCTCACCGAACGTAATCGCTCCGCCCAGCTCCTTCAAAATTTCATCCAGCGAACCCGAATCCGCGCCGTAGTGCTTCCTGATGAGGTCTTCGATCTGATAAAGCGGCGCGACCACCGGTTGCACATCCTTCCCCAGCGCAAACCGCAAATCTTCGAGCCCCTGCAAATTCAGCGGATCATAAAGCGCGAGCTGGATGACGTGGTCCTCCATCCCCAGCGGGAAAGCGCGGTGTTGCTGCGCCAGAGCGCCTGGCAGCAGCGCCACGATTTCCGGCGGAGCCTCAAAGCCCGCGAGATTCGCGTACTCCGCACCGATGGCGTTCGCGATGGTTTGGTAAAAAACTTCATCGGTACAGAAGCTGAAATCGGTAATCACCTGAGGCAGCGACTTACCAGTCTGGGCGACCTCCTGCATCACGTCATCGAACTGGGAACGGTCCACGACGCCTGCTTCTACGAGAATATTGAGTGCTTGTTTGGGATTCACGGAGTGCTGTGTCGGCTTTCATCCGAAATCATTCAAGCGCGACTTCACACAAACTTCCATTTCCCACGGAAAGTTCATCATGAGGTGCGTTTTTCGGGGCTGTTACAGTCGTGCGGCAACGTCGAATCCGAGCGGCCCGAGGCTGTGCTTTAGCGTGCGCACGGTCACGACCGAGAGCGCGGGATGAAGCCGAGTCGCTTGTCAGAGCCGGCGTCGTCACGGTGCTGACGTTCCTTTTCGGATAATAGGAACGGAATCCTGACTGATCAGGATTCTGATACGGATGTTCCTTTTGCCTCTCCGAGAGCGCGCGACTAAGCGGGCTCGGTCGCGGGTGGAGTGGGTGTCTCCTCAGCCGTCTCGGGAGTCGTTGGTTCATTTTTGCGTTTCAGCTTTTCAGCCTTCTTCGCCTTCTTCTCGATCTCACGCCGACGCTTCTCAAAAGAATAGTTTGGTTGTGCCATAGTGTTGGAGCATGACGACTCCGCGAATAATAGCGAGGACGGGATTTACTATTGCGCGATTGAGTTCCCGACGACTGCCCGATTAGTGTGCGCGGCTATGATCAAACCAGCCTGTCCGATGTGTGAAATGAACGATGTCCTCGACCTCCCGGAACGCTGGGAGTGCGTCACCTGCGGCCACGAGTGGGACAAAGAGCCCGAGGCCGAAAAGGCCCGCGTCGTCAAAGATGCCCACGGCAACGTGCTCGTGGATGGCGATTGCGTAGTGCTCATCAAAGACCTGCCGCTCAAAGGCTCGTCGCAAGTGCTTAAAGGCGGCACGAAATCCAAGCCCATCCGCCTCGTGGACGGTGACCACGAAATCTCGTGCAAGATCGACGGCGTCGCCATCGGCCTCAAGGCGTGCTTCGTCAAGAAAGCCTGACGGACCCTACGATCCAGCCTCTTCCACGGGCACGGGAAGCGACTTCCCATTTGCCAAAAGCTCCGCGCCCTTGATGAGCCGACAGAACTCCTTTTTCGTCACCGTCTTCAGCTCTCCGCTCTTAGAAAGCGGGTCGGTCATCGCCTTGTAAACGATCTCGGTCCTCGCCCATTTCGTGATCCGAAAATACTCGGCACCCTGTTTCCAAATCTGTCCTTGTTCTAGCTTCATACGTCTTTTCTCCCCTTCGTCTTCCAGTCTGGTTCCATCCTCGATAAGCGCGATGGGTCCCTCGCCAAAAGGCCCGGCACGACTCTCGCGACTCGTGCTGAAGCCTTGGCGGCCTCCGCTACCAACTCTTCTGCAAGCGCAACTTTCTCTTCCGCGCTAAGCGAATGGAGTTGCGGAAAACGTTCATAGATCATGGCTCACTCTGTCCTACGGTCGGCGGATAGCGAGCGGTTGTTTCTATGCGTCGAACATTACGCATTCACGGCAATCGCATCGAACCGGGCTCGCCATCGAAGAACTTCCCGGAGCGGCACTGCTCAGGGCAGAAACGAGGCGCCGAGTTTCGCGCGCAGAGATTTTTCAAAGCAGCGGTTGCACACGCGGAGAGAATCCCTTAATCGCGCGCTCTCAATTTACATTAATGCAGCAACCGCAGCCTTGGGACATACCCGCAGCCATTTCACTTTATAACATCGACCGTTGGGGAGCCGGGTACTTCGGCATCAACGAAGCGGGCAACGTGCAGATCTTTCCTACGCTGGATACTTCGACGCCGATCGACATCATGGACCTCGTCGCGGAGGCGAAGGCGCAGGGGCTGAGCTTCCCGATGGTGCTGCGGTTCCAGGACCTGCTGCAGCATCGTGTGCAGACGATCAACAAGGCGTTTGGGTCGGCGATCGAGGAGTTCAAATACAACAATGTGTATCGCGGCGTGTTCCCGATCAAAGTGAACCAGCTCCAGGAAGTGGTGGAGGAGATCATGCTGGCGGGTGAGGCGTTCCATTTTGGCATCGAGGCGGGCAGCAAGCCGGAGCTTCTCGCCGCGATGGCGATTCATCGGGACCCGGAGTCGCTCATCATTTGCAACGGATATAAAGACAGCCAGTTCATCCAGAATGCGCTGCTCGGCACGCGGCTTGGCAAGCGCGTGATCCTCGTCGTGGAGAAGCTGGAGGAGCTTGCGCAAATCCTCGCCGTCGCCCGCGAAGTGGGCGTGGAGCCGTGGATCGGCGTGCGTGTGCGGCTCATGGCGAAGGGCGCGGGCAAGTGGGCGCTGAGCGGAGGAGAGAATGCGAAGTTTGGCCTGAGCACGGCGGACCTCGTCGTGGCGAGCGAGACGCTGAAGGCGGCGGGACTCGCGCATTGCTTGAAGCTCGTGCATTTCCACGTGGGCTCGCAGGTGCCGGACATCGGGACGATCAAACGTGCGGTCCGCGAAGGCGCGCGCTTTTACGCGAAGCTCGTAAAGATGGGCCACGAACTCGGCTACATCGACTGCGGCGGCGGACTGGGTGTGGACTACGACGGCTCGCGCACGGCGTTCGATAGCTCGACGAATTACTCGCTCCAGGAATATGCGCGCGATGTCGTCTGGAATATCATGGAGGTCTGCGACGACGAAAAGATCGTGCACCCGACGATCGTGAGCGAGAGCGGACGTGCCATCGTCGCGCACCATAGCGTGCTGCTCGTGGAGGCTTTTGGTTCCATCGAAAAAGAGCGCGGCGTTATCGCAGTGGAGCCCAAGGACGCGGACCCGAAGCTCGTCACGGAGATGCTCGAATACAAGAAGGGGCTCACAAAGCAGAACCGCATGGAGACGCTGCACGATGCGCAAGAGGCGAAGGAAAAGGCGCAGGCGATGTTCGACCTCGGGCTGCTGGAACTCGAAGCAAAGGCGCGCATCGAAACCATCTTCTGGCAGATCGCACGGGAAGTCGTGCAGCACAGTGACGGGATGAAATACATCCCCGAGGAAGTGAAGGACCTCGAGATCGCGCTGGCGGATCAATACGTCTGCAACTTCTCCGTTTTCCAAAGCATGCTGGACCATTGGGCGCTCGGGCAGCTCTTCCCGATCATGCCGGTCCATCACCTCGACGTCGCGCCGGATCGTGCGGCGACGCTGGTGGACATCACGTGCGACTCGGACGGAAAGGTGAGCAAGTTCATCGACCTTCAGGATGTGCGCGACACGCTCCCGCTCCATCGGCTCGTGCCCGGTGAGCCTTACTACATCGGCTGCTTTTTGATGGGCGCGTATCAGGACATCATGGGCGATTTCCACAACCTCTTCGGTCGTGTGAATGAAGCGCATGTTTTCCTCGATGCCGACGAGCCGTGCGGCTGGTATATCGAGGAGACGCTGGAAGGCAGCACGATTGCGAGCGTCCTCGCGATGACGCAGTGGGATGAAGCGGAGCTCAACCGGCTGATGAAAGCGCAGGTCGATGCGGCCATTAAGAAGGACCTCATGCGGCCGGCGGAAGCCATCCGACTGCTCAATAGCTACGAGAAGGCGCTGAAGGGCTACACGTATCTCTCTTTCACCAACGGAACTAAGTAACTATGATTCGCCATTGCATCCTTTTCGCCGCCGCCGTCGCCATCGCACATTCCGCCGAAGAGTGGCCGCGCTTTCTCGGCCCCGAGGGAAATAATCACACGCCCGCCAAAGGGCTGCCGCTGGAGTGGAGCGAGAAAAAGAACATCAAGTGGAAGACGCCCCTTCCCGGCGAAGGCTGGTCGTCGCCTGTAGTCGGCGGCGGGCGTATCTACTGCACCACCGCGCTGGATGACGGTCGCTCGCTGCGGGCGCTCAGCGTTGATTTAGCCACGGGCAAAATCCTGTGGGATGTGGAGGTCTTCGCAAACGCCGAGCCGCCTGTGAAGCACAAGCGCAACAGCCACGCATCCCCGACGCCTTGGCTGGAGGGAGATCGCCTCTATGTCACGTTTGGCCCATCGGGGACGGCGTGTCTTTCTACCAAAGACGGCGCAAAGCTGTGGGCCAACCGGGAGCTGAAATGGGACACCCAAAACGGCCCTGGTGCCAGCGTCGTGGGCACTGCCGACTTGCTCCTCTTTGCGTGCGACGGCGTTGATGTGCAATTCGGAGCCGCGCTCAGCAAGGCCGACGGCAAGCTTGTCTGGAAGACCGAGCGCAGCGGCAAAGCCCAGTTCGCGCAAAAGCCCTCAGACATGCACAAAGCCTACGGCACGCCCTTCGTCCTGCCCGTGGATGGCCAACTCCAGAGCGTCGCCACTGGCGCACAGCGGCTCTACTCGCTCGACCCCGCCACTGGCAAAGAACTGTGGTTTGTAAACTACCCCGGCTTTTCCAACGTCCCCGTGCCGCAGACGGACGGCAAGACGCTCTACATCTCCACCGGCTTCATGAAAGCGGAGCTGTGGGCCATCAAGCTCGGCGGCGCGACTGGCGACGCCACCGGCTCCCACATCCTGTGGAAACAAATCAAAGGAGCTCCGACGGAATCCACCCCGCTTGTCGTCGGCGACCGCGTCTATACCCTCAACGGCGCAACGGGCACTTGCCTGAACGCCGCCACCGGCGAAGTCATCTGGCAGAGCCGCGTCGGCGGCGACTTCGCATCTACGCCGCTCCTTGCCGATGGCCGCATCTACTGCTTCGACGCATGGGGCCGCACCGACGTCTTCGCCCCCGGCGACACCTATAAACAGCTCGCATCCAACCGCCTCACCGACGGCTGCATGGCCTCTCCCGCCGTCGTAGGAAAAGCGCTCATCGTGCGGACCAAGACGGCGCTTTACCGCATCGAGGAATAACCGATTGCCGAGAGAGATCGGCTCGCTAGAGTCCCGCCCCATTTTTACCGCAAACGCACCATGCCATATCCAAGTATCCTCGACCCTTCGCGCAGCGCGAACCTCGAGTTCAGCAATGACGAGATCGCCCGCTACTCCCGCCACCTCATCATGCCCGAAGTCACCCTCGACGGGCAGAAAAAGCTGAAAGCCGCCAGCATCCTCTGCATCGGCGCAGGCGGGCTGGGCTCCCCGATTTTGCTCTACCTCGCCGCCGCTGGCATCGGACGCATCGGCATCGTGGATAGCGACGTCGTCGATTTCTCCAACCTCCAGCGCCAAGTCATCCACGGCACCAAGGATGTCGGGCGCAGCAAATGCAAATCCGCCCGCGAACGCATCCGCGACATCAACCCCAACGTGCAGGTCGATATTTACGAAACCCTCTTCACCTCCGAAAACGCCCGCAAGATCGCCGAGCCCTTCGACATCATCATTGATGGCACCGACAACTTCCAGACGCGCTACCTCACCAACGACCTCTGCTTCCTCACCGGCAAAGTGAACGTGTACGGCAGCATCTTCCGCTTTGACGGGCAATGCACCGTCTTCGCCCCACGCCTCGGCGGGCCGTGTTACCGCTGCATGTTCCCCGAGCCCCCGCCACCGGGCGAAGTGCCGACGTGCGCCGAGGGCGGCGTCCTCGGCGTGCTGCCGGGAATCATCGGCGTGATGCAGGCGGTCGAAGCGGTGAAACTCATCTGCGGCATCGGCGAGCCGCTCATCGGGCGGCTGATGAACTTCGACGCGCTGGCGATGAAGTTCCGCGAGTTCAAACTCCGCAAAGACCCGAAGTGCCCCCTCTGCGGGCCTTCGCCGACGATCACCGACCTCATCGACTACGACCAATTCTGCGGCCTCCCCCAAGCGCGAGCCAAGCAGGAGGAAGAAGCCAAAGTCCCCCACATCACCGTCGAAGACCTCAAAGCCCGCCTCGATACCGGCGCAAAGTTCCGCTTCATAGACGTCCGTGAATCCTACGAGCGCGACATCTGCGGCCTCGCCGAAGCCACGCTCATCCCCATCGCCCAACTCCCCGCCCGCATGAGCGAGCTGGACTCCGCCGAAGACACTATCCTCATTTGCAAAAACGGAGCCCGCTCCGCCCATGCGGTGAAAATGCTCCACGAAGCCGGCTTCACCCGCGCTTGGAACGTCGAACGCGGCTTCGAAGCCTGGGCCGAGCGCATCGACCCCGCCTTCCCCAAATACTAAAGGCCAAAGCACCTACGGCACGGCTGGGGTGACGATGCGGTAGAAGCGCTGGCCTGCGGTGGCGCCGGTGGGGTCGGGCACTTCGACGATGGCGGTGCTGGCTTGCGCGCTGACGTCGCCGACGCGCTGCCATGTGGGGTCGGTGAGCGTGGTCTTATATTGGACGGTGTATGTTTTCCCGACGATGGCGGTGAAGCGGATGATGGGGCCGCCGGGGCTCGGCGGGGTCAGCTCGGCTTTGAAAACGTCGGCGCTGGAATGCGGGTTCGTCCCTGCGAGAAACTCGGCGAGGTTGTTCTGTCCGTCGCCGTCGGAGTCTGCCGTGGCGTCGGCTGCGGAGTTGGGGTTCATGCCGTTCGCCAGCTCCCAGTCGTCGGGGAGGCCGTCGCCATCGGAATCCACGGCGAGCGGCTGGTTCGCCGTGCCGGGCGTCGGGACAAGATTGACGACCGTCGTGTTGCCCTCCGGGAAACGCCCGGCGCTGGACCCGGCGGGCTGGCTGCCGATGGAGGGGACGACATCGAGCACGGCTCCGGCAGCGGTGGAAAACGCCAGCGAGTCCGTGGGCACGAGGGAGAAATTCACATGCCCATGTGCGAACGCGCCGTCTGCCGCCCACGCCTGCCAGCGCGAGTTTCCGCTCGTGCCGACGAAGCTCAGCGGCGGGATTGGAAACTGAAACTGCTGCGAGAGTCTGTCGGTGAGGTAATAGCCGCCGATGTCCACGGGGAGTGTGCCGCCGTTGCGAAGCTCGAAGAAGTCATTCGCATCGGAGCGCCATTCGTTGAATTTCACATCGTTCGCGTGTCCGAGTGCGGCGGCGACATTCAGCCCGTCGCGCGAGGGGACGGTGAGGGTCCATGCGCCGCTGGCATCCGGGACGCGGCCCACGGCGAAATTCGGAATCTGCCGCCCAAAGGCGATGCTGTCGTGGAGCGCGCCCGCATTCGCCGGGATGTGGTAAAAGCCCAGCGTTCCGCCGTCGGCAGACAGCGCCCAGCCTGTATTGGTGGGGCTCGGAGCGGTGAGGGGATTAAACTGCACGATGTGCCGCGCGCCGGCGGCGAGCAGGGTGGGGGAGGGGAAAATGAACTTTCTCGGCGCGGACACATCGTCGCTGAGGCTCATGTCGCCGATGTCTATGGGGAGCGCGGTGGGGTTGATAATTTCGGCCCAGCCAGCGTAGGAGCCGTCGGGGTTTTGCAGCGCGGTATTTGAGACGAGGACTTCATTGAGCACGACGGGGACGATGGGGAAGGTCGTCGTCACCGTGATGTCGAGTTTCATCCCCCACACGATGTCGCTGCTGGGTGATGCGCCCGTCTGCACGTTGGCCTGATGGACGGACACGGCGAGGACATTATCGCCAATGACGAGGTCGCTGGCAGGAATGGTGATCGTCTGCACGGTGGCGTCGCCGACGCTCGCATTGGCGCGGTCGGCGTAGGCCGTCGCGCCTGCATTCATGCGGATGGGCGTGGGGCTGCCGCCGTTCAGGTAAATGTTCGCACCGTCGTCGCACATCACTTTCGCGGTGAGCGACACGCCGGTGAGCGGGCCGTTGTAAGTGAAGTGCGCGCGGAAGTAATACGTCTGCTGCGGGCGAGTGGTGGTGATGCCCGGTAGGACGCTCGACTTGGTGAAGCCGTCGGCATTATTCAGCGCCGCCGTCTCGATATAGAGGAGTTGCTGCGCCGCCGGTGCCCACGCAGCCTCGTTGTAGCCGGGTGCGATGAAACTGATGCTGCCGTCGAGCGGCGGTGCCGACGTTCCGTTGACGAAGGAGCGCCACGCTTGATTGATGGGGACGAGGTTCGTCGTCGTGGAGGACGTGGTGCCTGCGACTGCGGGGTTTGGCCCGCCGGGCGTCGGCTGGTTGAATGTCGCCACGGAGCCCGCGCCATTTGGCGTGAGCCCCTCGGAGATGTCGGAGCGCTGAGGGCCATAGACGACATTGTCCAAGAAGCCGAGAGTGGGTGAAAGGAACCCGATCTCGCCTTGGAGTGGGTCGAGTTTGAAACCGAGATGCTCGGGGCCATCGCCCGGCTTTCCATCCGCATCGAACGCCGCATATCCGCCGGGCTCGATGAATGTCAGCGCGCGGATCGCGTGGCGAGAGGGCCAGTCGGCGGGATTGTCCGTGAGGAAGCATCCGCCGACATCTGCGGGGTAAGTGGAGCGGTTGTGCAGCTCTACGAAATCATCCGCCGCCAGCACTGCCGCTGCGGCGAGCCATTCGTTGATCACGACTTCCGAGAGCGGCCCGCGCTCGGCGAGGATATTCGCCGCGCCGAACGTCGGCTTGCAAAGCGCCCAACTCCCGTCTGCCGCGCGGCCAATGCTGTAGTCGGCGAGTTGGCGGCCAAAGGCGATGACATCGCTCGTGCCGTTGCTGCGCGTGAGCCGCAGAGAGTCGCCGCCGCGCTTCAGCGAGAAGCCCGTGCGCGGCGTGGGGACGTTCACATTATCCGTCGCGTGGACGACCAAGTAGCTGCCCGCCGCGATGCTCGTCCCCGCTGGAAACGTGTATTTGAAAGGCAGCGCGGCGTTGTCCGTCAGACCCCAACCGGAGAGATCGACCGCAACTCCGCCCGCGTTGCGCAGCTCGATCAGGTCCGGTGCGACGGTGCCAAAAAGGAGCGTCTCCGTGTTGAGCGCCATCACTTCGTTGAGCCCGATTGCCTCTACGGATGGCGGCACGTAGCTGGCTTGCACCGTCCACGTCGCTTGCGACGCCGCGCCGCCGAGCGCGGCGTCGTCTTGCCAAATCCCGCCGTCCGTTTTCCCTGCGACTTCCAAATGGTATTCGCCATCCGCCAGCCCGCTGAGAACGATTGGCTGCGCCAGCGGCGTCTCCGCGCTCCACGCACCGCCATTCAAGCGCCAGGCATAATGCGTCCAGCCGGAGCCCTGCGGAAATGCGCTGGCCGTGGTGGGAATCGAGGAGCCCTGCATCAGAGTTCCCACGGCGACGACCGCACTGCCGCTATTCGCAATTGTCGTCGGCAAACCGCTGAGGCTGACCCCGCGAGGACGCGTCGCGCCTTTGTCCGTGCCGTTCGGCCCGGTGCTGCGCGCAGGCGATTGCGCGATCGGTTTCACACGAGCGCGAATCTCCGCTGAGACGCCCTGATAGTTCCACGGCTCCGGTGTCGGAATTTCCAGCGGGCCTGCAAGCAGCGCACCCGTCACCACATTGCCACCGCCCGCGCCAGTCCACGCAGCGGAGAGCAGATTGTTGTTGAGCGTGACGGTGCTGGCTCCGCTCAAGTTTCGTGCAATCGGGACGGGCGAGTAGATGAGATTTCCCTCCAGAACCATGCCCGCGCCCGCTGTGGTGCCGGAGTCGAGAAAGTTGAGGATCGCCGCGTCCACTGCTGGTGGGAATTGGTCCACGACGGTGTTATTCAGCAGCGTGAAAAAGTTTCCATCGGTCGCCGAGGCGACCTGGTCGCAGTACGCGAAGATGTTGCCGATGATGGTGAGTTCCGAGCCGCCGCCGGCGTCGCCGCTGATAGCGCTGGAGTTGTCCGCAGTGCCGTTCCGGTGCGCGCCCAGAAAGATGTTCCCTTCGATCCATGCGTCCGTGCTGTCCACGTCGAGGATGTCGTCGTCCGAGCCCGTGAACACATTATCCACGACGTAGAGAATCGGGCCGGGGCGCTGCATATTCGCCGCGTCGATGGTGTCGAAGGGGCCAATCGTCTTGCCAAAATAGCACCCGCGAAACACCGCCTTCCCACCCATTCGTGTCCCAGAAACCTTCACCATTTCAAACGCCGTCGTCGCCGCTGAGAAGACGCAATTCGTGACGACGAAAGACGCATTGCTCAGTTCGAGATAAGTCTGCGTGGGGTTTCCAAACGTCACGTGGTCGAGGAACACTTCTCCGCCTTGGACTTCAATAGCCTCCTCCGTATTCCCCGAGATATGCGCGTGTGAAATGCGCGTCGGTGGACTGCTTGCCGTGCCATTCACTTCGATGCCATCCCAAGTCCCACCGCCGGGCAGCGACATGAATCGGATGGGCTGCACCGCCGTCCCCTCGGCGACGAGCGCGCCGCCGGATGCGATGGTGATTTCCGCGCCTGCGACGGCCATCACCACAGTTCCCGCCTGGATCGTGAGCGTCGCGCCGGTGGGCACCGTCATATCCCCGGCGATGCGATACGGGCCATTCGCCGCGCTCCACGTCTCGCTGCCCGCGAGTGTGCCAGAGCGCACTTCATCCGTGCCGTCGAAATACCACACATCCTGCCAAGTCCGCGCGAGTTCCACGCCCGCGCCGTCGAATGCTTGGACGAGCACCCGATTCACACCGGGCGAAAGCGGCACCGTGGGCGCGGTCCATTTCGCCTCCCACGCGCTCCAGTCGGCAGCCGCTCCGTTGACCTGCACACTGCGCGTCGCGATGGCTGGCGCAAAGCCCACAAGCTTGCAC
>CAMDQC010000165.1 GCA_945905735.1 Prosthecobacter debontii
GTTCGAATAATGCGTTTGCTTCCAATGGTGTCTCCTTTGGGTAGGCGTTTTCCTCTCCCGCGTCAGCGTAATTGTTCCCCCAAGAATCCGGCCCAGTTCATCAATGCCGTTCCTCTCTGAATCCCACTCTAAACAGCGGGGAGCCAAAACTTCTCGACACCCTCGCAGCCTATTTATTACGGGTTGTGTTCGTGAACCAAACGCTCCGCCATTCACGAACCTTTCCGCAGACTCTCCAAGCAATCAACGGCCTCACCCGTCGCCGCATGGCGCTCGCGGGCAGCGTCCCTAACCTCGGCCAGCCTCTTTTTGTAAACCGTCCACGGTTCCGTGGTGTCATGCGTCCTTTGGCTAAAACTGCTGACTCCATTCCGGGCACTGCGCAGCGGGAGGGTGCGCGTCTCCAACCGCTCCCCGAACACCTCCACCTATTAGAGACGCGCCTCCGCTCGTTGGAGGTGCGCCTCCAGCCAGTAGAGGCCCGCCTCCACCCAGCGGAGGTCCACCTCCAGCCGTTAGAGACGCGCCTCCGTCCGCTCCGCAAGCACCTCCAACCGTCGGAGGCCCGCCTCCAACCGTTGGAGGCGCGCCTCCAGCCAATGGAGACGCGCATCCATTTCCTCCGCAAAAACCACAACACCAACAACTAACACATAAAATACTACAGTGGCCGTTTACAACTCCTACTTCCCATCCGGGCAACCCGAACAGATACTCTGGCTCCCGAACTTCGTCACCAAGCTCGGCGTCCACGCCGCCACGCTGGGCTACCAGCCCGCCGACATCGCCTCCGTCATCGTGGATTGCAACTGGGCGCTTTACTGCATCCAGAAAGTCGGCCCCGCCGCCAAAACTTATGCACAGAGTATGACGGCAGCGATTAAGACGAACCTTTACAGCGACCTCGTCGCGGGCAGCCCCGTCACCCTCCCCGGCTTTGCCCTCCCTACCCCGATACCTACCCAAGCGATGCCCGGCGCACTCACGCGCCTCTTTATCTTCATCAAACTGCTCAAACTCAAAGCCGGCTACACCACCTCCATCGGCGAAGACCTCGGCGTGATAGGTGAGGAAGAGGAGGAAAACCCCGACGCCGTCCCGCGTCTCGGCAAAATCGTCGTCCGAGGCGGCGAAGTCATCATCCCATTCTTCAAAGACGGCCACATGGGCGTCTATATCGAATGCAGCATAGACGGAGGCGCGTGGGCCTTTGTGACCATAGATACGACCAGCCCCTACAACGACGCCCGCCCGCTCGCCCCCGGCAAACTCGCCGAAAAACGCCGCTACCGCCTGTGCTTCTGGGACGGCGAACCCACGAATGTGTGGGTGACGACGGAGGAAGTGGCGTTCGCGGGGTAAACACTCTAAATCCGATACAATAATATGAGAACATACATCCTCGCCATCGCAGCGTTCCTTTTCGGGGGATTCTCCGTCCAAGCCCAGCTCGCCAAGCCCGCTGCTGCGGTGCCCAAGCGCCCGCTCGGGGTGCCTGTTGACGCGAAGCACTTCAATGGGAAGTGGTATCGGGTGTATGTGGGTGAAGTGAAATCATGGAGTGGGGCGAAAGAGCGGGCACTTGCCGTGGGCGGGCAACTCGCGTGTGCTGCCGACGCACCCACTCACGCATTCCTTGCGGAGTTGGCGAGCAACCGCACGCTCTGGATTGGTGGCACGCGGCGCGCGGAGGCGCTCTGGTACTGGGTGAATGGGGCGCAATTCTCCTTCACTGCATGGGGGCCGGGGCAACCCGACGCTACGAGGGGCGAAGACTGGCTTGTGCTTCACGGAGGTAGATGGCACGACAACAACGGTAGGGGGCAAATTCCGATTGTCGGCTTCATCGCTGAATGGCCGAAATAGGGGGGACGTCAGGCTGCCAAAAACGTTCAAATCCGCATAGGGAGATGCGCGACCGGAGGGGCGGTATCCTACCGCCCTGAACCCCGGCAGGGGTTCCCAAAAAAGTGCGGCTTTCAGGAGGGGCGAGGTTCTCGGGGCACCGCTGCGCGGCGCAGGGCGGTAGGATACCGCCCCTCCTTTGCTAAACCCAAACGCCGCGATTTGAGGGCCGAAGGCCCGGGAATGTTATAGCCCACGTGAAATGGGGTCAGGCTTCATATTTTGACAAAAACAACGACTGAGATTCAAAGGTGCCCTGCCCCCCAAAGTTGAGCCACTCGTTATGAGAGTTTTCCGTGTGTTTAGTTCAGGGCACCTCTGGAAACCAAGTGCGGGCAAGTAGTGGGGCCGTCTCGGCCCCAAGCGCCCAAGGCGCTGAAAGCAGTCCGTCTCTGAAGGACGACGGGGCAGGGACGGCCCCGCTACTTCGTCCCACCTCCCTATTTCTCCATTCGTGGGTTTCCAAAGGTGCCTTTCAGTTGATTGTTGATGGGGTTTGCCGCTTGCGGGGCGCTTGCGCCCCCGAACGCCTCTGCGGCGAGCAGCGCGTGGAGCCTTTTGAAACTCGGTGGAGTGATCGTGTTTGATGATTACGCGTGGGGAGATGCGAATGACTTGCACAGACGACCGAAGACGACCGAAGACGGCAATTCACACTTTTGAAGAGGTGTTTGGCGACCGTATCAAACGGGCGCTGAGTGGGTATCGGAGGGGATTTCAGAAACTTCGTGCGTAGAGAGTGTTGCAATCCATCCTTGCGCCACGCCGCCAGTCCGCTACACCGCACGGCGATGACATTTACAGAATTCGGCCTTTCCGAGGCAGTGATGCAAGGAATCGAGGCCAAGGGGTATAAAGACGCAACCCCAATCCAGGCGGAAGCCATGCCTCTCGTTTTACAAGGCCGCGACGTGATGGGCTCTGCCCAAACCGGCACCGGCAAAACCGCTGCGTTCGCGCTGCCCATCCTCACGCAACTCGGCACGCACGGGAAGTTTCGCGCTTTGATCCTAGAGCCCACGCGCGAGCTGGCGCAGCAGGTCCACGAGAGCTTCGTGATGTATGGGAAGTTCACCGGCTTGCACTCCGTGCTCGTCCACGGCGGCGTCGCCCACGGGCCGCAGCGCGAGGCGATGGCAAAGGGCGCGGATATCGTCATCGCGACACCGGGACGGCTCCTCGACTTCATGGAAGACGGGACGATCAAAGTCGGCGATGTGCGCCATCTCGTGCTCGATGAAGTGGACCGGATGCTCGACATGGGCTTCCTCCCCGACGTGGGCCGCATCATCCGCTCGTGCCCGAAAGACCGGCAGACGCTCTTCTTCTCCGCCACGCTTCCACCCGAGCTGGAGACGCTGACGAAGTGGATTCTCACCGACCCCGTCTCCGTCGAAATCGGACGCCGCCAAAGCGCCGCCGAGACCGTCGCCCACGCACTCTACCCCGTGGCGCGCGACCAGAAGATGGACCTCCTTTTCGCCATCCTGCAAAAGGAGGAATACCACAGCGTGATCATCTTCACGCAGACGAAAGTGGCCGCAGACATCGTCGGCTCGCGGCTGATGAAAATCATCCCCGGAAAAATCGGCGTCATCCACGGCGACCGCAACCAGAACGAACGCACGGAAGCGCTCGCGGGCTTCAAGAGCGGCAAATACGAAGTGCTCGTCGCCACCGACATCGCCGCGCGCGGGCTGGACATCGCAGGCGTCACGCACGTCGTGAACTACGACGTGCCGCAGCACCCGGAGGACTACGTCCACCGCATCGGGCGCACAGGCCGCGCCCTGCAAACGGGCGACGCATTCACCATCTACACCGCCGAAGAACTCGACGCCGTGAGGAAGATTGAACGCTACATCGGCGCGAAAGTGAAACGCACGAAACTCGAAGGCTTCCCATACCTCTACACCGCGCTGTTTAACGAAGACTCGCTGAAGGCGGGCGGCGTAGGCAAAGGCGTGCGGACGATGAAGGGCACGAGCTACGGCTGGCGGAAGTAGTACGCCAGCGAACCATTTGCAAAGTATCCCGCAGCCGCTAACGTCGCGCCCGAAATGACTGCCCATCGCTTTTTGAATCCATGTATCGCAGGTGCTTTTGCCGCAGCGCTGCTCGTCGCCTGCGTCGCGCCGCCCAAGGCTCCGCCTGCACCAGTGCTGAAACCCACGCCGCAGCCCGTCGGCTGGTGGAAGGGTGACGGAGTGCAAGGTGCGCCAAGTATCGTCGTAGATTTGACGGCCCAGCGCGCCTATTTCTACAAAGGCGAAGAGCTTGTCGGCGACGCCAAGTGCTCCACCGGCAAGAAGAGCTTCGCCACCCCGCCCGGCGAATACAAGATCACCCAAAAGGACCGCAACCACATGTCGAACCTCTACGGCAACATCCTCGATGCCGAAGGTGCGACGGTGACGCGCGATGCCGACATGAGCAAAATGAAAGTGCCCGAGGGCTGCACATTTGTCGGGGCGAAGATGCCGTTTTACCTCCGCTTTCACGGCGGCTACGGGCTCCACGCGGGCAAGGTGCCGAATTACCCCGCCTCGCACGGCTGCGTCCGACTCCCGAGTTTCATGGCGGCACATTTTTTCCAGCATTCTGTGATTGGCACGCCCGTCACGGTACGCGAGTAATGAAATTAGATGGGCAGTTAGCTCAGCGGTAGAGCGTCTCGTTTACACCGAGTTGGTCGGGGGTTCGAATCCCTCACTGCCCACCATCTTTTTTCCATGCAAGAACTCACCGTCGGCACCCTCCGCGTCATCATTTCCGCCAGCCGCGCCGACATGGGCACGCGAGCCGGAGCCCACGCCGCGCAGGCCATCCGAGCAGCCATCAAGCGCAACGGCGCGGCCCGGATCATCCTCGCCAGCGCACCTTCGCAAAGCGAGACGCTGGCCGCACTTCTCGCATCGGCAGTGGATTGGAGCCGCGTCACCATCTTCCACATGGACGAATATCTCGGCCTACCCGTCGAGCATCCGCAGACCTTCCGCTCGTACCAGCGGACGCACGTCCTTTCCAAAATCACCCCGCACGCCTTCCACGGCATCGCTGGAGAAAGCGCCGACGCCGAGTGCGCGCGCTATTCCGCGCTACTCCGCGAGGCTCCCATAGATGTCTGCTGCCTCGGCATCGGGGAAAATGGACACCTCGCTTTCAACGACCCGCCCGTCGCCGACTTCGCCGATCCCGCGCTCGTGAAAGTCGTGGAGCTCGATGCCACCTGCCGCCAGCAGCAAGTGAACGACGGCTGCTTCCCCACACTCGCCGCCGTGCCCACGCACGCCCTCACGCTCAGCATCCCCGCCCTCATGAGCGCCCGCGCACTCATCTGCACCGTCCCAGGTCCACGCAAAGCCGCAGCCGTCCGCGCGACTCTCCGCGACGCCATCACCACCACCTGCCCCGCCACCATCCTACGCACCCACGCAGCGGCGGCGCTCTATGTGGACGCGGACTCCGCAGCAGACCTATGAGGAAAATCGGAGCACTTCCCAGCGAGCAACAAGCCGTCCGATTCGGCGACTTCCTCTACGTGCAGGGAATCGAGAATGACATCGAAGACGGCGACGACGGTCACTTTGATCTATGGGTCCACGACGACGAACAGCTCGACCTCGCCAAGAAACACCTCGAAGCATTCCGCGCAGACCCCACGGCTCCCCAGTTCGATTCCGCCACCGATGCCGACCGAAAGCGCGCCGAGGAAGCCAAAGCCGACGCGCGCCGGAAATCGCGCGTCATCAGCCGCGAGCGGCTCGACTACGAGCGCAACTTCTCCGGTTTTGCATGGCTGCCGATGATCCTCGCCGTGCTCTGCGTGGCAGGGACTATTTTCGCCGGCACGCTCGACTTTCTCCCTCGCGGGTTTGCGGGCGATCCGCAGGACGAAGAAGCGGGCGCAATCAAGCGAGCCGAACATTTTCAGCTCCTGCAAATCACCAAGCTCCGCCCGCCCAAGTTCGATACGCTCTCCGATTTCACACAGGGCTTGGAAGTGCTCCAAAACCCTCGCCGAGCCATGCGCCTGTGGGTGGACCACTCGCTCCCAGAAGTCCGCAGCGGCCAAGTCTGGCGGCTCATCACGCCCATCTTCATCCACGGCGGGCTCCTGCATCTCCTGTTTAATTTGATGTGGCTGCGCGACCTCGGCGGCTTCATCCAGCACCGCTTCGGCGTGCGCTATCTCGGGCTGCTCGTCGTCCTCTCCGCAGCCCTCAGCAACTACGGGCAACTCCTATGGGACGGGCCATTCTTCGGCGGCTTCTCGGGGGTAAATTACGCGCTCTTCGGCTTCCTCTGGATGCGCCAAAAGCACGACCGCTTCGTCGTCTGGACTCTCAGCCCCGTGATCATCCAGTCCATGATGATCTGGTTTGGCGCGTGCATCATCGGCTTCATCCCCAACGTCGCCAACGCCGCCCACGCCGTCGGCCTCCTCGCCGGGATGGCGTGGGGCTACGTCAGCGGCACGCGTTCGCGCGGAGTGTGAGCGCAGGCGAGGAAATGATCCCTACCGGAGCGTCGCCTTTAGCCGGACGAAAAACTTCACCGCTCCGAGGGGCGGTGTGACTTGCCAGATTTCGTTTCGCAGGGTGCCGATGGTGGTGTCGCTCGTTTTCTCCGCGACAGCCGCCGCCCATGTATCTCCAAGGGCTGACACGGCTTCGATGCTGATGTCGGCGTCGTCGGCGTTCGTCTGGCGGTAGAGATTGAGGATCAGATTTCCCGCGACATCGCGCGTGGTGGTGAAGGGTGCGCCGCCGGGCGCCGCGTCGCTGGTGCCGAGCATGTATTCGAGTAGGGCGGGCGTTCCATCATTATCAACGTCGGCATTTACCGGGCCGGAAAAAGCGAGCGCGTCGCTGGCGTTCGGGTTGCCGCCGTCGAGCGTGCTTGCGCGCCATTCGTAGGTGCTCCAATTCGGGGCAGTGCTGGAGACGACGCGGACCATTGAGCGTCCGTTGCCGTCAGTCGGGGCGAGGTTGTCGCTGTAGGTGAAGTCGAAAATCGGCAGCCCGCCCGCGCTGTAGAGCACGATGCGCTCGCCGCCGTTATCGAGCCCGCTTGGGTCGAATTGCCCCGTGGCGACTTGCGCGCCGGGCACAGCGGGATATGCCGCGAGGAACGATGCGCGCAGTCGCGAGACGATGATGCGCGCCCCGGCTGCGACTTGGGTGCCGCTGGCAAACGTGAATGCAATCCCCTGCCCCAGCTCTTCGTCAAAGTGGCAGTTTGTGAGGTCCAGCGTAGCGCCGGTGACGTTGAGCAGTTCGATGAACTCCGTGGCCTCCGTGCTCCCCAGCGGATTGTAGTGCAACTCGGTGACGACGAGGTTGCCCGTGCTGGCGGGGAAAATGCCGCCGCTTCCCGTGACGGTGACGCTCGTCGTGCCGAGCGATGTGCCGTTCGTATCGTAGGCGACGAGTGTGTAGGTATTCGTCCCCGCACTCACGGGGAGTTGGAGCGTCCATGAGTTGTCGTCCGTCCACGTCACCGCGAGCGGCTCGGACGAGCCTTGCAGGCGGATTTCCGCGATGTTCACCCAGCCGCCGCCGGCAACCGTCGCGAAGGGTGTGGCGACGGTGACGGGGCTGGCACTCGTGCGGGCGAAGGCGACGCTCGGAATGGCGACGCTGACTTGCGCAAGCGCGTAGTTTGCACGCGGTGTAAGATAGCCGCTCACGCTGGCGACCATGTCGTCCGTGCCGAAGCGCGAGTAGTGCGTGGCCCAAGTGGTCATCGTCGCGGTGTTGAACGAGCGGTTCAGGATGTCGAGCATGTGGCCGTAGTAGAGCCGCTTCCACACAGGGTTCGCGATGAACTTTGCAATATCCCCGCCGATGAGCGTCGTGGTCGTCGGGTTCGACTGCGCGAGAAAGTCATTGTCCCACGGGAATGCCACGGCCTTCTGCCCCGGCGGGAAATAAAACAGCGTATTGTGCTGAGAGCCGGCACCGTTGGGAGCCATGTAGTTGTCCGTAACGCCATACAAAACGGAGGGCACATGCGCGCGGAGCCATGCGTTCACGTCGATGTATTTGTCCACCTCGGTGTTGAACGTCGAGCCTGCGGCTTGGCCGATGGCGGTGACGAGATTGACGATGCCGGTGTTGGGGAACGGCGTGCCGAGATTCGTCGCGCCCGTGTAATCGTCCGCATCGCGCCCGCCTTCGACGAGCCAGTGCCAGCGGTAAATCTCGGAGTTTGCGCCGAGATTCGTCACCGCTACGCCGGGGGGACCAGTGGAGTCCTGCGGAATCTTCGGATTTTCCACCACGACGCTCGCATCCACGACGCGCGTCGCCGCGTTGATCGTCTGCGTGAGCACGTAGATGCGCTCGTATTTGAACATCATGCCGTCGCCGCCGTTAGTGAATTGGTTTTCGACGTAGTCGCCTTTGAGCCGGGTCTTGGAAAGGATCGCCGCGCCGAGCATCCCGGAGCCGTCGAATGTAATGCCGGTCGGGCTTGCGGCCTTGGCTGGGATGAGGCGGATGATGTCGTCCTGCGGCGCGTGGATGCCACCGGCGAGGATGCTCAGCGACTTGAGCAGGATTTCTTTTTGCCCCGTGACGGTGCCGCCCGAGCGGTCAATCGAGATGCCGCCGTGGGTGCCGAGGAAAAGATCGTCGGGCGGAAACTCAATGTTGTAGCCGACGCGCGCGATGTTGAAGCGGCCATGCTCGCTGCTCTTCAGCGAAACCCCGGCGCGGTAGTAGATGTCCCTTTCATCGAGGATCACGGTGCAGGGCACGGCGGCGTTGCTCATCAGGTTCTCCTGTTTGTACAGCTCGCCCGCGTCCGCAGCGGGCATGATGACGCGGATATTGTGCGGCTTTGCCCCACTCGCGAGCGTGAGCGCGGCGCGTCCGTCGTCCCACTGGATCATGGCGCGCGAAGCCGCTCCGCCAGCGGGGAAAAAGGTGATCGCCCCCGGCGTATCCGTCGCCCGCACGTAGAACTGCACGACGGCTCCCGCCGCCTGCCCAGCAATGACCCCACTATAGACGCCGCCGCCTGCGGTGGTCATCGCGGCGCTGGTGAAGGCGGCTCCGTTGATGGACGTGAAAAGCTGCACCGAGCCGATGCCGTCCGGGTCCGCGACCTTCACGGTCACGGTCGCCGTGGCGCTGGCCCCCGGGACTGCGGGCGAGTGGGAAAGCGTATCAAACGTGGGGCCGACGTTTGCCACAAAGCGGCTGTTCACCGAGCCGGGAGTGCCGCCCGTGGTGGGGCGATTCAGCAGCGTTTTCAGCGGCAGACGGTTCACGTAGAGCCGCGAGTGCAGAGCATTCGAGCCGCGCAGCCATTTCGCACGGAAGGTGATGGTGTAGGTGTCCGTGGACACCAGAGTGTGGAAGCTCGCGCCGTTTTTCAGCGTCGTGCCCGCGTGGTTATGCATGTGCTCCGTTTCCGCCGTAGCGACGAGTTTCAGCACGTTGTTCCCGGCGTCGGAAACCACGCTGCCGCTGTGCGTGCCGATAATGCGCCAGAAGTTCGTATTCCCACCGCTGAAGGTTCCGTTTTGGATCAAATTCGGCGTCGCCTGCGTGTTGTCGATCACGCTGATGTCGTCAACGAGGCACTCACCCGCGTTCAGCAGGCCGAAGAGAAACTCGTTCCAGTTCGTCGGATTGTTCGCGGGGGTCAAAGCCGCCACGCCGCTGATGCTCACATTTTGCCAAGTCGAGCGGCTCGATTCATCGCTGGCATCCCACGCCTCGCCCTTTGAGTTATCGGAATCTGGGTCCATCAGCTCCAGCGAGGAGCCACCGCCGTCCGCCCATTGGCTCCAGCGCCCGCCGTCGTGGTAACGCACCTCGTCGGTGACGTTGCCATTTGCATCGGAAAGCTTGATCGTCTCGCCGCTGCCGCTCAGCGAACCGCTGAAAGGGCCATACGCCGACACGCCCGCGTGCAACGTGGCAAAGGTCGCCGGATTCCACGCCACCACCACGTAGCCGCCCGCCGGGATCAGCGGAGTCGCCGCCGGGAACGTGTAGCTGATTCCCTCGCTGAACTGCCACCCGCTCACATCCACCGGCGACGCGCTCTTATTATACAGCTCCACCCATTGCTCACCGCTCGGCACCGTGGGCGGAGTCGGGTCCGCGCCTTTGTAAAAGATTTCGTTGATCACGATAGCATCGCTCACCGTGACGACGTTCGCCGCGCCCGAGGTCGCAGAGTCTGGGAAGGCCCAAACTCCTGCGGCATTGCGTCCGCGCAGGCGGTTCGTCACTTCCCGAGAATCGCGCAGCTCGGTGCCGCCGGGTGCGAGGAGGACGAGCTTCGTGCCATCTAGCGGCGTAAAGCCGAGCGTCGCAGCATTCAGCGCGAGATACCCGCCCGCCGCGATGCTCTGCGCAGGGATCGCCACCGTCTGCCCCGTGCTCGCCGTGATGCTCCAGCCGCTCGTGCTCGCCGCGCTCGTGGAGGTATTTCGCAGTTCCACGAAAAAGTTCACATCACTCGCCGCCGTGATTTCGCTGAAGACAAACGACGGTGCCGCAGGCAGCAACGGCGTCTCACTCGCGACGAGCTCCGCGCCAAAGACCATGTCCGTATTCGCCGCGTTTTGGTGCACCTCGACGGACAGCACATTCGCCCCGCTCACGAGCGCATCCACCGGGATGCTGAGCGTGCTCGAAAGCGAGGTCGTCGTGATGTTGCTCGATGCCGCCGTGCTGTGAGCCACAGCACCCGCAGGCATGTTCGCGCGCAGCACCTCCGTGCCGTTCAGGTAAAAGACCGCGCCATCATCGAGCATGTGCTGGAGCGTCAGCGTCGTGCGCTCTTTCGCGCCGGAGAAAGTGAACGCCTTTCGGAAATAATGCGTCGTCGGCCCCTGCGCCAGCGATGTCGTGAGTGGCACCGACGAGCTACCTGTCGGCGCGGTGAGCGGCGTCACGCTACCCGCCGCGAGACTCGAGATCGAAGTAGCTGGCAACGCCTTCGTCCACACCGCGATGTCGTCGAGCTTGCCCGCCCAGTTTTCGTTCGTCTTATCGCCGCCAAAGTAGAACGGCTGTGCATTGGCTTGCGGCACGGAGATCGTCAGCGTGCCCCCGGCCACGCCGTTGCGGTAGTAGGTGAAAGTCGAGCCCTGCTTCACAATCGCGTGGTGCGCCCAGACGTTCGTGGGAACGTCCGTGTAGTTAATGAACTCCACGGCGTTGTGGTCGTATTGGAGCTGATCGGACGTGAACTTGATGAACTCGCGCGGACTCCAATCCGTCCCACTCGTCGAGAAGCGATTACCCACGATCACATTGCCGCCCGTCTGCAACGAGTAGGCCCAAAATGACCACGTAAAATTGCTGGCGACCGTAATCACTGGAACCGTCCCCGCATTCACATAACCGTCCACACCATCGAGATTCAGCACCTGCCCGCGAGTCCCATCCGTCACCCACGTCGCGCCGGTGAATAGCGCCCCCGCCGTGCCCCCGGCGGCGAGATTCGGAGCCGTCGTTCCAGTAGTTTCCGAAAGCGGCCAATAGCCATAGAGCCCCTCACCGGCACCCGTCACATTCGGGCTGCCGGCGTAGAGCAGTGCAGCACCGCTGGCCCACGCACTGTCGTCGAAAGCCGTGCCCGTCCAATCCACAGGCTGCGC
>CAMDQC010000166.1 GCA_945905735.1 Prosthecobacter debontii
CCAACTCGACTTCCCCATTGTCTATGCAAGCGCGAAGAATGGATATGCGAAGCTCGACCTCAACGATGAGACCACGACGATGGATGCCCTCTACCAGACGGTTGTGGACAAAGTACCAGCGCCGAAAATCAGCGAAGTTCCTTACTTCCAGTTCGTCGTAGCAAACCTCGACCACAGCGAATACCTCGGGCGACTCGCCTATGGGCGCATCGTCAGTGGCAGCGTGAAGACGGGCGACACCATCGTCTGCCTGCACAGTGAAGGCCGCACATCGCGGGCGAAAGTTACCGCCGTCTTCGGCCACGAAGGGCTTAAGAAAGTCGAAGTGCCCGAAGCATGGGCGGGCGACATCGTGGGCATCGCGGGCTTTGAGGATGTGTTCATCGGCGAGACGCTGACGGATAGCGAAGAGCGCGAGCGACTGCCGTTTGTGGACATCGATCCGCCGACGATCAGCATGAAGATTTGCATCAACGACGGCCCGCTGGCTGGTCGCGAAGGCACACTCCTCACCGCGCGCCAAGTGCGCGAGCGGCTCTTCCGCGAGACACGGACGAACGTCTCCATCCAAGTCGCCGATACGGATGTTGCCGGTCACTTTGACATCAAAGCGCGCGGCGAAATGCAGGTCGCGATTCTTGTGGAGCAGATGCGCCGCGAAGGTTTCGAGGTTCTCGTTTCCCGCCCTGAAGTCATCTTTAAGAAAGACGATGATGGTAATGTCCTTGAGCCTTACGAGGAACTGAACGTCGATCTCCCGGGTGAATACCTCGGCGACATTATCCAGAGCCTCGCGGGGCGCAAAGCCGACATCACGAACATGGAGCATCACCCCCATAGCGTCGCGCTCACCGCCATCATCCCGACGCGCGGGCTGATCGGCTTCGAGACCGTGCTCGTGAACGTGACGAAGGGCATGGGCATCACCAGCTCGCTCTTCCACGGCTATGGCCCGCACAAAGGCGAAATCCCAAACCGTGGCAACGGCGTGCTCGTGAGCATGGAGAACGGCATGAGCACCGCCTACGCGCTGGACACCGTGCAAGAGCGCGGGCGTCTCTTCATCGATCCACAGGAGGAAATCTACGAGGGAATGATCGTCGGCGAAAACAGCCGCAACGACGACATGCCCGTGAATCCCTGCCGCGCCAAGAAGCTCACCAACATGCGCTCGCAAGGTGACGGAAAAGGCATCGCCCTCCCGCCCGCACTCAAGCTCAGCTTGGAGCGTTCGCTGGAATACATCGCGCCGGACGAATACGTGGAGGTCACTCCAAAATCGATCCGACTCCGCAAGAAAATCCTCGATGCCGGAGCGCGCAAACGCTCGGAGAAATCCGCAGTCGGCTAGACCGGATTCATCATCGCATTCCACTCGCGCGCGGTCGGCTTTTACGCTGGCCGCGCGCGATTTTGCTTAAACGCGGATTGGACGCGGGCGAGGAAAGCGGCTACACGACACGCGATGCTTTCCCGATTGCCCGACTTTGCCCGCTTGTGGCTTTGGAGCATGGCTCTCTTCGTCCTCACGCTTTGGCTGGGAACGAGGCACAACGACTTTCCGTGGTATTATCACCCCGATGAGCCGGGGAAAGTGGAGCAGGTGCTTGGCACGCGGGCGCTGAATTTCCACCACCCGATGCTGCTGCTCAATAGCGCGAAGGCGGCGGTATGGCTCTTCGACGTGAAGCCCACTCCGCAGGCGGTCGTGGAGGCCGGGCGCTGGGTTTCTGCGGGCTTCACGGCAGCGGCAGTGGTCGCGCTCTCGCTACTCGGGATCGCTTGGCGCGGTTGGCTCGTCGGCGTGATCGCGGGGTTGGCGCTTGCTACGCACCACCAGCTTTTCGAGCTGAGCCATTACATGAAAGAGGACACCGCGTTGCTCTTCGGATTGTCCGTTACTTTCCTCGCGGCGCACTTGCACCAGCGGTGGCCCTCTCTGCGCACGGCGCTACTGCTGGGCGCGGGCGTTGGGCTGGCTATTTCCGGGAAAGTGCTCGGGGTTCTCGCGCTCGGCGTCGCCGTGCCGGTGTTCATTTCTACGCGGGCGAAATGCGGATGGCGCGTCATGCTGGCCGCAGTAGTTTGCGCGCTAGGCGTGATCGCCGCCACGAACCCGCAGGCGCTCTCACACTTCGGCGAAGTGCAAGCGAACTTCCACCGCGAAGCAACGTTGGCCACGGGCGGGCAAGGCATGACACAGAGCGTCCCGCACGCGAAGTATTGGAGCATTTTTCTAGCGAACACGACGCCGGTGATGTGGCTGCTGATTGGCGTGCTCATGTTCACCTCGTGGAAGCGTCGCAGTGTGCTAAATACGGCGGAGTGGGCGACCATCGCATTCCCTTTTGCGCTCGGGATCACGATGTCATTTTTCCCGAAGGAAAATGACCGCTATTTCCTGCCAGCGACCGCCCTTTTTACCCTCCTCGCGGCAACGGCGATTCCCGATGCGGCGCGCCTGTTCCGCATTCGTGCGCGCCGTAGGACACTGGAGGCGGGAATCTGCGCGCTGCTTTTGGCCGCGCAGTTTATTGATTGGACGTCGGATCGCGCAGGGCTGGTTCGCTATTACGCCGCCTTCCAGACCGACGACACAGCGGACCTCACCGAGTGGCTCCGCCAAAACACGCAGCCCACGGACAAGATCGCGAAAGACAACCGCGTGCGTCTTCCCGAGCCCCGCCGCTCCAGTCGCCAAGCGCGTCCGCTACCCAACCCCATCGTCAGCGCCGAATACGCGGCGGACATCGGCACGCTGGAAAAATTGTTGTCCGACGGCTTCCAATACGCACTCATCAGCGAGAGCACTTTTAGGCGATTCGAGCGCGCCGGAATGAAGCCCAAAGCAGGCGGCGAGGACGATGCCGAGCGGCGGCGCGTTTTCTACGCAGACCTCCGAAAGTCCTTCGAGCCCGTGTGGGCGCGCCCGCGAGGCACCGTCATCTACCTCCACCCCGGCCTCGAAGTCTATCGTATCGCATCGCCAAATTAACTGCTCGAAAACCAACGCTTACCCGTCTATAAAACCAACCATGAGAACAGTCCTGCTCGGCTCCATCGCCGCCATCATCATCTCCGCACACTCTGCCACCGCCGCCACCGCCTACGATGCGATGCGCGTCGTGGGCAAAGAAAAGAGCGAATCTCTGCTCGAAAAAATTACCGAAGTCCGCGGACTCCACGGCTCACCGCAGCCCACCACTTGGAAGATCAGCACCAAGGAATCCTCCTACGATGTTCGCGGGACAAAGCTCGCCTCCACCTCCGCAGGCCGCACCCTCACACCGCTCAACCTCTCCGAGCTCAAACTCGACAGCGACGGCGCACACACCGTCGCCGAGCGCGAGGCGAAAAAGGCCGCATTTTCCTACGACTACGCCGACTACACCCTCCGCAGCGGAGCCCAATCCACCCCCGTGTGGGAAGTCCGCCTCGTGGACGAAGGCCGCGAGAAAATTGCCCTCCTCAGCATCGCTGCCGACACCGGCAAAGTCATCTCCTCCGAGGGGCTCAAAAAAACCGCCACCCCGCCCAAGCCGCCCATCGCCGAAAAGCCTGCTTACGTGAAAGAAGACCCCGCAGACTACGACCGCGCCGCCCCGCCCAAAGCCCAGCCCCGCCGACCTCTTTCATTCCCCAGACCCGAGGAAGAAGAGGAAGCGGAAGAGACTTACGACGACCCCTCCAACGCCAACCCCGGCTACGAACGAGTCGTGGACTCTCTTGCCAGCAAACTCAAACTTCGCGGGCGTCAATTCCACAGTTGGTTCGACCGCAACGTGCGCCCCGGCGGACGCCCGACCTACGGCCCAAACCGGGCAACAAACGAAGAGCGTGCTGAACCCCGCCCGCTCGAGCGCCGTCCATCGAAGCCCGACCCAAACGAAACCCGCTACTACAAGCCCGCGCCCGGCGAACGCCTACGGGACTAAGCGCAATGCCTGACGAACTGCCGACCGCCCCGCCCCGCGACAACATCATCCTCATCGGCTTCATGGGGAGCGGGAAAAGCACGGTAGGCCGGATGCTGGCGAAGCGCCTCCGCTTCCACTTCTTGGATACGGACCGCCTGCTCGAAGAGCGCTCGCGGATGGCGATCAAAGTAATGTTCGCACGCTACGGAGAACCCTATTTCCGGGAGCGGGAAACAGCGACGCTGGAGAGTCTCTCGGGCCTCCGCCGCCACGTCCTCGCCACCGGCGGGGGGATCGTCACGCAGCCGTGCAACGTGCCCCTTTTGCGCGGACTGGGCTGGGTGGTGCAACTGACTGCCGACCCGGCGGAACTTTACGCCCGCGTGGCGAAAAGCACATCCCGCCCATTGCTCCAAACCGAGAACCCGAAGGAGCGCATCGAGGCGATGGTAGAGGAGCGCCGCCCGTTGTACGCAGCAGCAGCGCACTTTACCGTGAATAGCACCGGACTGGCGCGAGAGCAGGTGGTGGAGCTGATTTTGGAGGAGGCACGAGCGGTTTTTGGGTGGGAATGACTAACCCGAACACCGCGTTGAAGCCGTTATATTTCCTTTCAGCGTTGGTTTTTCTACTCGCGTGGCCGGTCATGGGAGACGAGGCCACGGACGCGCTGCAATTCTGGCCGCAGTGGCGTGGGCCGCTTGCAAACGGCGTAGCGCCAAAAGCGAATCCGCCCATCGAGTGGGGCGAGAAAAAGAACGTCCGTTGGAAAATTGAGCTGCCCGGCAAAGGTCATGCGTCGCCCATTGTTTTCGGTGATCGTGTCTTCCTGCTCGCGGCGGCTCCGGTCGGCGAGGGGCAGACGCCGGTGTTGGATTCCGCGCCCGGAGTCCATGACAGTGTGCCGGTGACGCATCGCAATCAATACATGATCATCGCGGTGGCGCGGAGCAATGGGCGCGTGCTTTGGAAGAAAGTCGTGCGCGAAGAATGGCCGCACGAGGGCGGGCACAATACGGGGAGCCAGGCGTCGAATTCGCCCGTCACCGATGGCAAGTTGCTCTACGCATTCTTCGGCTCGCGCGGGCTTTACTGTCTGGATCTTGACGGCGCGGTGAAGTGGCAGAAAGACCTCGGCAAAATGCAGACGTTGCACTCGCATGGGGAAGGCAGTTCACCCGTCATCCACGGCGATTCGCTCGTGGTGAATTGGGACAACGAAGGCGAGTCGTTTCTCTACGCGTTTGATAAACGAACGGGCCGCGAACTTTGGAAAGTAAAGCGCGACGAGAAGACATCCTGGTCCACACCACTCGTCGTCGAAGTCGATGGAAAGCCTCAAGTCATCGTCGCCGCGACGAAACGCATTCGCGCTTACGATCTCGCGACCGGCGAGCTGATTTGGGAATGCGCGGGGCTCACGGACAACGTCGTCTCTTCGCCGATCTACACACGCGGCATGCTCATCGCCGGGAACAGTTACTATCGACAGGCCATGCTCGGCATCCGCCTGGCTGGAGCGAAGGGCGACGTCACCGACACCAAGCACGTTGTGTGGACGCTCAACCGCATGACGCCCTACGTCTCCTCGCCGTTGCTCTACGACGACACACAGTATCACCTCCGGCACAACCAAAACATCCTCGTGCGCCTAGACCCGATCACCGGCAAGCCGAGCGGCGAACCGCTCCGCCTCGAAGGAATCCGCGACCACATTTTCGCGTCGCCCGTCGGGGCTGCAGGCCGCATTTACGTCACCGCCCGCGACGGCAGCACGGTCGTCCTGAAGCACGATGCACAGAACGCAACCCTCGCGGTGAACAAGCTCGAAGACTCCTTCAGCGCCTCCCCTGCCCTCGTCGATCGTGAGCTCTTCCTGCGCGGCGAGAGATTTCTATACTGCATCGCTGAAGAGTAGTCGGGCGTTTTGGGTGGGGCGTTGTTGGTCCGCGTATTTTTAACGAGGAACGGCAGGAGGAAAAAACGATGAGTTTCGTAGCGCTGCAAATCACCAACAGCGAACGCGGCGGTAACAAATCCATAACACGGGTGCACGAATCTTTTCCCCGTGACGGAAGCATTCCGCGACCGCCGCACACACACCAAAACTAGAAACACACACACCATGAAAACACCGCAGTTCAAACAACTCCGCTCGCAGGGCTTCACGCTCATCGAGCTACTCGTCGTCATCAGCATCATCGCCATCCTCGCCGCGCTCGCCATTCCCACGATGCAAGGCGCGCTCATGCGGGCGCGATTCGCAACTACCGTCAGCAACGCCAAACAGATCGGCATTGGCCTTCGTATGTATGCGGGTTCGCACGACGGGCAGTTCCCGCTTTATAGGGACCCGGACAGCTCGGCATCCCTCGTGGCGACTTCCAACGAAGCGCTGGAACTCCTCATGCCGCGCTACGCCGGGGCGGACAAATCGATCTTCACCAATCGGCAGTCGGCGTGGTGCAAGACGCTGCCCGCGAGTGCCTCCGATCAGTATCGCCTCCGCGCTGGAGAATGCGACTGGGCCTACGTTCGCGGGCTGGGCGAGAACTCCGACTCGCGCTGGCCGCTCCTCGCCACCGCGTTCGCGCCCGGCGGCACGACCTACGTGAAAGAGACCTCCAAACCCGGCGGCGTATGGAAGGGCGAACTCGCCGCCGTCCTCCGAGTGGACGGCAGCGTGCAGACTTCGCCGGAGCCAAAAGAGAAAGGCACCAGCTTCTTCATCAAGCGCGCCGATAACCCATCCAAAGATATGTTCGAGAAAGACACGGACTGGCTCGATGGGGAGAGCGTGCAAGTGCTGATGCCGATTCCGGTGGGGAGTTAGGGTTTGAAATGACGAATGACGAACGCCGCTTCGTCATTCGTTATTTCCCGCGTTCTCCCCAGCGCGCCGACCATCCAGATGAGCGGGTAGAGCCGCTCGTGGTACCAGAGTTTGGCAAAGTAGAAGCCGATGGGCGCGGGCGTCCGCCAAGTCCCCGCTTCGATTTGTGCGCAGAGCCATGCGACGCCGCGCTCGGTGGCGACGGTGTGGCTCGTTAAAGCGAGGGCGTCCACGGCGAGCGCAGTTTCCTCGACGGTGGAAGGTGCGCCGCGCACTCCTCCCCAGCCGCCGTCGTCGTTTTGCGCGGCGGCGATCCATGCTTCGCCACGGCGGGCGATGTCGGCGGCGCCGAGTTCGCGGAAGGCGGCGACGACATGCGCGGTGCCGTAGAGCGGGTTCGCTTCGTCGGGCGCGTGCTCATTGCCAAACCAAAGCGGGAGCCATGAGCCGTCGCGGCGCTGCTCTTTAATAAGGAAGGCGCGGGCGCGCTGGATGCCGCGCTCCACTTTCAGCGTGGGCGGGACGATTTTCTTCCACGCCAGCCATGCGCGGATGGTGTGCGCGGTGAGGTCCGGGGAGCTGCGGTCGAACGGCAGCGCGCCCCAGCCTCGGCAGAAGGTCGGGATGCCGCCGTCGCGGTTTTGCAGGCCGAGGAGCCACGCGATTCCAGCGGTCCCAGCGGCAGTCGTGGGGCCGTCGAGGATGCCGAGTTTGAGCAAAGCGAGCAGTGCGCCGGGGGTGTCGTCGGCGTCGGGGACTCCGCCGGGAAGGTCCGTCCACGCCCAGCCGCCTGGCGCTGCGTGGGTGTAGGGATGCACGCGCGTCCACTGCTGTCCGAGCAGCCATTCGCGGAGGGTGAGGCGTTGCTCGGGCTTCAGCGCGCCGGGCGGCAGCGCCTTGATGGCGAGGGTGCTCGTCCACGTCGCGAGGTCGGTATCAATCGGCCAGCTCCCATCGGCTCGCACGCTGGCGCGGAGAAATGCGACGCCCTTTTGCGCGACGACATTTTCCCCGAGGCCGCACGACGCCAGCGCCATCGTGACGAACGACGTGAGCGGCGTGGCTTCGAGGAATCCGCCGTTGCTCGGCTGGAGCGTGGCGAGCACGCGCAGCGTCTTCTTTTTCGCGAAAGTGCGGAGGGGATTCCACGACGGCGCGTGGTGGTGAATTGCTTGCCCGATGGCGATGAGCGCGGGCAGCGCGTAGCTGACGACGGGGAGCTGAATCGCGCCCCAGAGCCAGTGCGGGACCGCCGCCAGCTCGAACGGGAGCTTCGGAATCACGCGCCAATCCACGCGGCCCGCGATGGCGAGGGTCATGAGGATGGGGACGGAAAAAGTGCGGTCCTTGCCATAGCGTGCGGCGATCCGCTCCGGGAGCGTCGTGAGGTCACCGAGGTAAGCGGCGGCGCGCTCATCGCCCGTCGCAGCCCAGCAGAGGGCGGTGGTGGAGAGGTTCGACTTGGAGCGCGTGGTGTCGCCCCAGCCGCCGTCGGCGTTTTGGTTTGATAGCAGCCAGCGCGTGCCGCTTTCCACGAGCGCGGCGTCCGTCCGCATCGTCTTCAAAGCGACAACGGCAGTAGCGGTGGAGAGCGCGGAGGAAGACAGCTCGCCCGTCCAGTGCCCGCGCTCGTTCAGCTCGGCGAGCAGAGCATCCGTGGCGATGCGAAAGGCGTTTTGCAGGCGCGACATTTACTTCACTTCATCGCCTTCCCGCTTCCGCGCGGGGAGGATGGAGCACGCATCTTTGCAGCCGAAGAGTCGGCTCAGCACTTTGCGGTTGCGGCTGATCATCATATAGACGCGCTCGGCGAACCAGATGACTCCGGGCACCCACAGCAAGAGGGCGAGTGGAACGAGTAGCGGCAGTCGCAGGCCGACGAATCGGATGGCGCGAGCGCCGCGATAGAGGCGTCCGTTTTCCGCCACGCAGTGCATGGCCTCCAGCAGCGATTCGCGAGTGAGCGTGGGCGCGGCATCGGCGGCACGCTCGCTGGAGAGCGGGACGAGCGCGAGCCGGTGGAACCAGTCCAGCCACGTCAGCACGCGCATTTGGAAAATACAGAGCGGACAATCATCATCATACAAAACGAGGTGCATAGTCAGAGGCTCTCTTCAGTCCGCACGCACTTCCACCGGCGTGCCGAGCTTCACCTTCTCGTAAATGAGCGGCGCAATTTCTTCGGGCAATCGGATGCAGCCGTGCGAAGCCGGATAGCCCGGCAATTTCCCCACATGGAAGCCCACACCGTCGCCCGTGAGTCGGCAGAAGAACTTCATCGGTGAGCCCACGTAGTGCGTACCGCCGGGAGCGGAGTCCACTTTCGTGCTCACGCCGCGCCGCACGATGCGCCCGCGCGCATCCACGAAATCGCCATAGACGCTAGAGCGATGGTTCTTGTTTTTCTGCATCACAGTGAACCTGCCCGTCGGCGTCATACCCGCGCGCTTGCCGCTGGAAATGGGCGTGTCGATATACACGACCTCCGGACCGAACATCACCCACGCCCGCTGCTTCGCGATGGAGATAACGACGTAGGAATTGTCCGGCGTGATCAACGCGGCGACGTCCTGATCCACCACGGGAGGCGCTTGTTTGGCAATGAGTTCGCTGGCTTTCTTCACCGGCGACTTCTCCGGCGGTTCCTGCGCGAAAAGTGTGGCGGAAATGAAGAGGACGATGAAGTGCTTCATTGATTGAGGGCCTGAAGCGCCGCTGCCGCTCTCGCCCGAGCCTCATCCGCCCGGCGCGCGATCTCCTCCGGCGATGGGAGCGACTGGAGAACCTCCAGTGGGATGTCGCCCGCCGCCGCTAGTTTCGTGAGGCATTTCTGCCGCTCCGTCAGCGCCTTATCCTCGTCGCGCTCTTTGCTGAAACGGCTTTTGTTTTTCTCACTCCGCGCCCGGAGCATCGAGTACACGTCGCCGCCGAGGAGCGCCGAAATATCGATCTTCATCTTCTCGCGCTGAAGGTCCGTCGCGCTCACCGCGTCGCCATTGATCGGCCCCGCTTTGTACTTTGGAAACATAATTGCCGCCTCCGGGCACACGCGGGAGCACGCGGGGCAATTCGTTTTACAGTTGTCGTTATTCTGCACCTCGATGCGGCTCTCCTTGTCCACGCCATACACGCCGAAGAGGCAGAAACTGAGGCACTGCATACAATTCGTGCAGCGGTCGTAATCAATCACCGGGAACCACGGCTTCCACGCCCCGTGCTGCGCCGCACCCGCAGCAGCGCGCTGCTCCTCCACGAGCGCGGTGATGCTCACGATGTCGCGGTCGGCGATATCATGAAAGCGAACGTTCACTGTGCCGGATTCATCGTCCGGTTTCGCAGCGACAAATTTCCCCAGCACCACGAGCGAACCGCGCGTCTGCGGGGCCACCGCACCTCGACTCAGGCTGCGCGTCACCGCATAGCCGCGCTCCAGCAGCGCCGTCATCGTGGCAAGGCGGTCGTCGAGCGGAGCCGCGCCCTCGCCTTCGTAAAGGACGACGCGGAGAGTGGATTCATTTTTGAGCATAGCGGAAAAATAGCGGGCAGTTCTCATTTTAGAAAGGCCCAATCCTCAAGCCAGAAGTCATCACACAAATCACCTCGCCGCAGCAAGGCGGTGGCGGGCAAAATGGCTTCCGTAGCTTCGGCGGAGGTGCGCCGCCAAACAAAAAGCCCCGCTCTCGTGAGAGAGCGGGGCTTTTGCTATCGGCTATTTGCTATTCCCGACACGTCGGGATAGCCGACAGGCGAGGCGCGCTACGGTTGCAGGGAGACGCCGCCGCTTTCTCCGCTGGCTCCGTAGATGAGTGGGACGGTGCTCAGGAAATACCCGAAGCCGCCTTTATTCGCGCCTTTGTTAATGAGCACGCCGTAGTATTCGTCCGTGTCTGCGCCGTGCGTGAAGGTGCCGGTGAAGACTCCGGTGCCCGCTGTCAGCGTGAGCTTGTAGGGCGCTCCCGTGGCGGGGATAAGCGTTACGGCTCCGGTGGTCGGGGCCACGTTCACGGTGTGGGTGATGGTGCTGGCGAGCTGGCCGTCGGTGAAGACGAGCGCGGCGTTGCCGTTCACGATTTCCACTGCGCCTTGGCCGAAGTCGAGGGCGGGGGGCGTGATGTATTTTGCGCCCACTACGTCAATGCGGATGCCGGTTTCCCAGCCGTAACGGTAGTAGCGGGCGGTGCGCTGGTTGGGGCGAATCCAGATGAGGTCGCTGCCGCTGAGGTCGCTGTTGGCGAGGTCGGCAAATGTGATGTCGCCAGCCACGAGGCCGAGTTTTTTATACAGCGTGGCGAAGAGCGGCAGGGTGCCGTCCGCGCGGAGGAAGCCGCTGGCGCTGAGGGCGGTGCCGTCTGCGAGTTTGCCGAGGACGGTGATGACGCCTGCATTCGTGAGGGTGAGCGTGGCGTAGCCGTCGCCTTGCGGGTAGGCGCTGGCGGTGAGCACGGGGCTCTGCTCTTTGCTCGGGAATGCGACTGTGTAGGTGCCTTTGGTGGCCGTGGTGAGCAGGCCAGCAGGGACGAGGTTCAACGCGCTGTACGGCGTCTTCGTGCCTGCAAATGTCGCGAGCACGGTGCCGCCGCTGGCGCGTGTCGTGAGCACTCCGACGAGGCCGTCTGGCGTGCTCACGCTGAATGCGAGTGCGCCGAGGTAGGCGTCGAACTCCGTGCTGTCGATGAGGTCGAGCGAGGCTGCGTTGGTGGTGCCGAAGGTCGCGACGCCTGCGTTGTTGAGCAGTCCGGTGAAGGCGATGGTGACGCCGCTCAGCGTGACTTT